>NZ_FQZX01000003.1:406470-555803 GCF_900142175.1 Maribacter aquivivus
GTGTCAGCATGTGAGTTCTCGGCTACAAACAAACAGATTACTTCACTACGTTCGTAATGACGTTTTGTATCGAAATCGTCATTGCGAGGAGTTTTTTCAAGACGAAGTGACATTTTCACTAGTTTAATCCCAATTTATTTTTTGCAATCTAACTGCATTCAAAATTGCCAATAGCGCTACGCCCACATCTGCAAAAACAGCTTCCCACATAGTAGCTAAGCCTCCTGCTCCTAAGGCCAGAACAATTACTTTCACCCCAAAAGCCAAAGCAATATTTTGCCACACAATACTACGGGTAGAATTACCTATTTTAATAGCTGTGGCGATTTTAGAAGGTTGGTCGTTCTGTATAATAACATCGGCTGTTTCAATAGCTACATCGCTTCCTAGTCCGCCCATAGCAATACCTACATCACTTGCGGCAAGTACGGGTGCATCGTTTATTCCATCACCTACAAATGCTATCTTCGTATTAGGTAGTTTCTTTAGTTTCTCAACTTCATCTAATTTTTCTTCAGGTAACAATCCTCCTTTTGCCCAATCAATGCCCAATTGTTTTGCAACCTCTTGTGTGATGGAATCTTTATCCCCAGATAGCATAATAATTTTTGTGACTCCGGCAGCACGTATATTTTGAATTGCTTTTTGCGCATCTTCTTTCAATTCATCCGCAATGGTGACATAACCTGCAAATTTTCCATCTATCGCTACCAAAACAATAGATTCAACAATGGTGTCAGTTATCTTAGGTACCTCAATTTGATTCGCCGTCATTAAGGCTTTGTTACCTACTAAGACAACTTTGCTATTTACGATTCCTTTCAATCCTTTACCTGCAATTTCAGATACATCTGTTGCTTTATATGCTTCGCCTTCTGGTTTATATTCCAAAATAGCTTTGGCAATTGGGTGTGTAGATTGCGTTTCAATGGCGATCAAGTACTTCATGAATTCATCTTCGGTAAAGATCTGATCTTTAACAAGATCCTTTATCTTAAAAACACCTTTAGTTACGGTACCTGTTTTGTCCATGACCACTGTATTTACCTTGGTCATCGTATCTAAAAAGGATGCTCCTTTAAATAAAATACCATTTCTAGAAGCAGCTCCTAATCCGCCAAAATAGCCCAAGGGAATAGAAATTACCAGGGCACATGGACAAGAAATCACCAAGAATATTAAGGCACGATACAACCAGTCTTGAAATACATAATTTTCAACAAAAAAGTATGGAAGAAAAGTGAGTGCAATTGCTAGGTAAGTGACAATAGGAGTATATACCTTGGCAAATTTTCTTATGAACAGCTCCGTTTTAGATTTTCGTGCAGTGGCATTTTGTACCATATCAAGAATACGTGCAATAGAACTGTCCTTAAAAGCTTTGGTGGTTTCAATTTCTATAACTCCGTCTAGATTTATACTGCCAGCATATACGGAATCTCCTTTTTTAAGGGAATCAGGTTTGCTTTCACCTGTTAATGCAGCGGTATTGAAAGAACCTTTTTCTGTGCGTAATACGCCATCTAGCGGGACTTTTTCACCTACTCTAACTTGTATTTTTTCGCCAATTTCTACTTCTTCTGGAGATATGGCAACAAAGCTATGATCACGGTAAACCAAAGCTTGATCCGGTCGTAGATCAAGTAAAGCTTTAATATTGCCCTTAGCACGCTTAACAGCAGCACTTTGGAACAATTCACCAACACCGTAAAAGAGCATTACGGCAACTCCTTCAGGATATTCTCCAATACCGAAAGCGCCTATAGTTGCAATACCCATTAAAAAGAATTCCGTAAAAAAGTCTCCTTTTCTTATGCTTTCCCAACCTTCTTTTAAAACAGGTAGTCCTACAGGGATGTATGCTATAATATACCAGGCTAAACGTATGTAACCATCAAAGAATGGAAACGACTTAAAATAGTCTAGAGCTATACCAATCATCAGCATTATAAAACTGATGATTGCAGGTAAGTATGTATTGATGGTGAAATTTTCGCCAGCTTCGTTGTGATTGTGCCCATCGTCATCATGGCAGTGTTCACAAGTGCTTTTGGAAGCGGTAAGGGATTTTAAATCTAATTTATTCTTTTTCATAATACCTGCAAGGTCTGAAAATGAATAGTGCAACAGAAGTGCATTTAATGCTCACTGCACAAATCGCAAATACCTTTAATAACCAAATTGGCATCTTCAGCGATATATCCTGATGGTAAATTAATATGCGGAATTTTATGTTCGGTCAAGCAAATCGTTTTGTCACATTGACTACAGTGAAAATGTAGGTGTAAATCTTGATCAATTTCGCAATTGCAACCAGGTTGACACAGTGCGAATTTTGAAATATTTGTACCATCATCAATTTGATGTACAATACCTTTTTCTTCAAATGTTTTTAATGTGCGATATAAGGTTGTGCGTTCCGCTTTTTCAAAAGCATTTTCAATATCGGTTAACGCGACGGCAGTTTTTTTACCTGCCATAAATTTATAGATAAGTATGCGCATTGCAGTAGGGCGTACACTTTTATTATCTAATGTTTTTTCTATTTCAGTCATGCAAAAAAGCAGTTTAAAAATACCTTTAACACTAATGTAATCAATGTTTTAGAAGATTTCAACTTGAGAGGATCTTTAACTTTAAATTAAGCAATTTAGTCTACTGAATAGAGTTCGATTTTTTGTTATAAAGTGCTGAAAATTCGAATAATATGGTGATGAGGACTCAATTTTTAAGAATAAAGAGTTTCGGTTAGAAAATCGGTGAATTATATATTTTTTTTAACTAAAAAATGAAGGTTTTTTATCTGTAGTTGCTTCAATTTTCGAGTTGGTAGTTTGTGTTTTTGATGAAAGGTTAATGATCCTTCAGTCAGTAAGATAGCGGATTTTAATTGCAGGTGATCTTTAACGTTTTGACCTTTAATTTTTGAAAAATAAAATGGTTTTGAAGTCTATTCCACATCGTGTGCAATATGGAAAATAGCGTCGCCTTGATTCACAATTGGTGATTCGTTGATGCAAATTACATATCCGGTTTCTTTGGCTTTTATTTTCTTTTCAAAATACCCGAACGGACCAGAAATGCTTCCGATTACTTCTCCTTTTTTTACTGCTTGACCGATTTTGATTGTGGGGTGAAACATGCCCGAATGTTTTGCTCGAACCCATTTAGAGGCATGAACCAATTTCGGAACCGTTTCTTTTAATGCATAATGAGAAAGTTCTTCTTCGAAATTTCGCATGCCTAAATGGTGCATCATTCTCAGCGCACCAACTATACCGGTATCGGTAATTTCGCTATCTATATGAAGTGATTTTCCGCCCTCGTATAACAGTACCTTTTTGTCAAGTTGATGTAGCGTTTCACGAAACGATTTTTCTCTTCCGGCAGATTTTACAATGAATTCTGCACCAAATATTTTTGCTAACGCTAATCCGTCAACATCATCACTATCAATTCTAATCTGTGGAGCGTTAAAACGGCTGTCACCACCTGTATGGTAATCTATACAGTAATCTATAACAGGAGCGATATCTTTTACCAAATGATATGCAAAGCGGCTTGCTAAGGATCCTCTTAAGGTACCAGGGAAAACTCTGTTTAAATCTCGACCATCTGGAAATTGACGCGTCTGGTTCAAGAACCCGAATATGTTTACAACAGGAATACAAATAATCATACCACATTCTGGACGGTTGAATTTTTTGGATACGATTTGCCTAACAATTTCTACACCGTTAATTTCATTACCGTGAATACCACCTGTAATCAAAAGGGTAGGACCATCCTTTTTACCACGCTGTACAATTACCGGAACTTCAATTTTGGTTCTGGTGTGTAACTTTGCAATGTCTAAATTTAATTGGGCGCCTTTGCCTTTTTGTATGGTCTCCCCTAAAACGGTATATTTTTTATTGAACATTTCTGTTGGCGTAAGTTTATTTTTTTCTGTATAACTTAAATAGTTCCAATTTGTTATATCTCAAAGGGCGAAATTAGTATATAAATCTCTAGCCTTGCTGAAAAAAGAAACACGAATAACGGAATCATTAGGACTCCGTTATTCGTGTATACAAGAAAATTGATGTTTTATTAATTATGAACTATAAGGGGTAATAGTTTTAATATGTCCGTCTGCTTGGTGCTCTAATTCCACCATTTTTACAGATCGTAAATGTGTTACGCCTTTAGAAAGACTACTATCATGGTAGAATAAATAGAATTTATCTTCTACTTGGCAAATAGAGTGATGTGATGTCCAACCTACTACTGGTTCTAAAATTCTACCACCGTAAGTAAAAGGTCCGTATGGGTTGTCGCCAATAGCATAGCAAATAAAATGCGTATCGCCTGTGGAATATGAAAAATAATATTTGCCATTATACTTGTGCATCCATGATGCTTCAAAGAATCTACGGTCATTATCGCCCTCTAATAAAAGTTCGCCATTCTCATCAAGAATCTTGATTTCTTTGGGTTCTTCTGAAAATTCCAATAAATCATCGGTCATCTTTGCGACGATAGGTAATAGTGCAGGCTCATTAGGCTTTGGGAGTTCGTTATTGGAATTATATACATTGTTACGGTATTTCTGTAACTGTCCGCCCCAAATGCCTCCAAAGTACATGTAATAGCTTCCGTCTTCATCTTCAAAAACTGCTGGGTCAATGGTATAACTTCCTTTTATAGCTTCTGGTTCTGGGGTAAATGGTCCTTTAGGACTATTGGAAACAGCGACACCTATTTGGAAAATTCCATCTGCTTTTTTAGCAGGAAAGTATAAGTAGTATTTTCCGTTTTTATGCGCGGCATCTGGAGCCCACATCTGTTTTTCTGCCCATGCAACATCTTTTACATGAAGTGCAACACCATGGTCTGTGGCTTCACCACTTTCCCTATCTACGGAAATAACATGATAATCTTCCATAGCGAAATGACTTCCTAAATCATCAAAAGGAATATTAGATTCTATATCATGAGAAGGATATATATAAATTTTTCCGTCAAAATAATGTGCAGAAGGATCTGCGGTATAGATATGGTTAACTAAAGGTTGTGAAATTGCCTTTTCGTTCAGTTTATCAAAATCAATGTGGTCAATGCTATCTTCTGGCATACTTAAGCTTTTCTTCTAGTTATTAAATCTTGTTCTATTTGAGTTTCCATTTTTTTATTTATTTCATAAAGAAATAACAATGCTATTGCTATGAAAAATGAAATTGCAGGGTATATGCTTACCAGCATTTTTGTTCCTTGTATGGCGCTTTCTGGTTGTATGATCGCATCTGTAGCTGCAAATTTCTTAGGTATATAGTCATAGATTCCTAATATCCAAGTAACTAAAGAGCTACCAATGGTTAAGCCCAATTTAAGACCTATCATCATTGCAGAAAATATAATTGCCGTTGCCCGTCTGTTATTTTTCCATTCAGAGTAATCTGCTACATCTGCAATCATTGCCCATAGTAATGGGATGGTGATACCGTAAAAGAATCCGTGTAAAATTTGAGATAAGAACATTAGCTCTACAGAGGTTGGCGCAAAAAAGTAAAAAATTGCAATGAAAATAGTAGAGACAAATAGCGCTGCACCAAAAACATCTCGTTTACCATATTTATCCGCCAAGCCTTTGGATAAGGATATACCAACGATCATAAATATTATACCACCGGCATTGAACAGTCCGAAACCTGCAGAAATTGGGTTGTCACCAAAGAAATCTACTCCTATACTGTCAAGTCCATTTAAAATAGGATCTATAAATTCTGCCAAACTTGTAGCATCTACATAGTTTTCAAAATAGTAAACATAAGAACCACCTTTCATCGCTAAAGTGATGAATACCAAAGTGGTTAATACCAACATTATGATCCAAGGCTTGTTCTTTACCAAATCACCTAAATCTTCTTTGAAGCTTGATTTTTGTTCTATGGTGGGTATGACTCTCTCTTTGGTTGTAAAAAAGGTGATTAACAGCATTATCGTTCCTATAATTGCCAAATAGGTCATTACAATTTCAATACCTACCGCTTTGTTTCCGCCTCCTGCATATTGAATGATAGGCAACATGAATACTTGTACAAAGAATTGAGCGAACATTACCGCCACAAAACGGTATGATGAAATACTATTACGCTCTTTCATACTACCTGTAATTACACCACTTAAAGCAGCATACGGTAAATTGTTAGCAGCATATAATAATAAGAGTAGGGTATAGGTTACCGCAGCATAGACTACTTTGCCAGAATAGTCAAAATTGGGAGTGCTGAAAGCTAATAGAGCAACAACACCTAAGGGAATGGATGTAAACAAGATCCAAGGTCTAAATTTACCCCACTTACTTCTGGTTCTGTCTGCCAAGGCACCTACAATAGGGTTAAAGGCAAATGCAGCGACCATACCGACAACAAATATTATTAACGAGGCGTCGTTGGTTTCTAGACCGTAAATATCGGTATAGAAATAAGCTAGATAGGTAACTAAGGTCTGGAAGACCAAATTGGCGGATAAGTCTCCTAAAGAATACCCTATTTTCTCCTTAAGAGATATTTTATGATCGTTGTTCATTTTGTGGTATTTGGTTCGTTTTATTAAAGTGTACTATCTTTTGCTATTTCGAGTACGCTGTAATAAGCTGGTTTTCTATTGTATTCTCGGTCAAATAATAATGGGTAGTTAGTTCTATCTTCTATTGGCCAACTGTTTAACCATGATACACCGTCATTTATACCCCAAAAAGTAACCCTGCTAATTTTATCGCTGTGTTTTTTAAATAAGCTGAAGATGTCTTTATAACGTTGTGCTAATTGCGTATTAACAGAGTCTGGTAATTCTTTAGTATAGGGATTCATGTGTTCACTACCTTCAAAGTTCTGACTTACTTCTGCACCTTCTAAGTCCCAAGGATTTGGTAGTACCGTGATATCAAATTCCGTAATCATTACTTGAATGCCTAAATCTGAATACTCCAATATACTTGTTTCAATTTCCTCTAATGTGGGATCTTCTAAACCCCAATGTGCTTGCATTCCAATACCATCAATTCTAGCGCCGCTTGCTTGTATGTCCTTAACCAACTTAATTGCACCTGCTCTTTTTTCTTGGCGGGTCATGTTATAATCATTGTAATAGAGCTCCGCCTTAGGGTCGGCTTCTTGTGCCCATTTGAAAGAATTGATCAAATAGTCTGGTCCTAGTTGTTTTAGAAATAATGAATTTCTTAAGGTGCCATCTTCGTTTAGCGCTTCGTTTACAACATCCCAACCATGTATTTTGCCTGAGTATCTAGCAGCAACAGTTTGAACATGGTTTTTTAAACTAGCGGATAGTTCTTCTTTTGACTCTATTTTTTCCACCCAGCCTGCAAGTTGACTATGCCAAACGAGGTTATGCCCTATAAAGGCGATATCATTTTTAGTGCTAAAATCTATATACTTATCTGCGGTCTCAAATTCAAACTTTCCCTGCTCTGGTTCCATATACGTCCACTTCATTGAATTTTCTGGTGTAATGGTGTTGTATTCTGTTAGTACAATTTGTTCGCCAAGACTATCTTTTTTTGATACAAGATTGTCGTTAACCGCGCTACCAATTAAAAAATTACTTTTAAACGCCTCCTTAAGTGTGGGTTCTTTTTCAACCTCAGGAGTTGTCTTTTTTTCTCCACAGCCAATCATTAAAATTGAGGCAAGTATTAAAGTGAATTTAATGCTTGTTTTATGTTTAGACTTTAAATTTCTTTTCATAATTTTTGTTGTTGTTTTTGGATTTCAGTAGGGGCTTAAAAATACAATCTTGAACTAGTTTGCATTGTAATATTTGATGCATTAGATAGGAATCTTGTTGCATCATGGGATAGTGCGGTGGTCTAATTTGAATTTTAAGTAGATTCGGCTTTAAAAAATTAAGGAATTGATAATTAATAACCTAAGCGAAAATCATATTCTCACTTACTATGAATTCCCTTTTAATTCTGTTGGTAGGATGCCAAACTCATTCTTAAAACATTTGCTAAAGTAAGATGCAGATGAGAAACCAACTTTAAAACCAACCTCGCTAATAGATTCACTTCCGCTCTCTATCATTTGTTTGGCTTTTTTAAGTCTAATTTTTCTGATGAGTTCAGTGGCGGTCATCCCAGTAATGGCCTTTATTTTTCTATACAATTGACTTCTGCTTAAAGACATGTCATCAGCTAAATGTTCAACGTTCAAATCTGGTTCCCCTAGATTTTCGTTTACATAATCTAGCACTTTTTGCATAAAAGTTTTATCTAAACTGGTTGTGTTTTCAAGAAGGGTTATTTTATTCTCCTCATTAATGTTCTTCTCTATAAATTGTTGTCGCGTTTCTATTAATCGCTTTATATATGACCTTAATAATTTCATTTCAAAAGGCTTATTAAGATATGCGTCTGCACCAGAATCTATGCCTTTTATTTTATCGCTGCTCATTGCTTTAGCGGTAAGCATTAAAACAGGGATATGACTCGTTTTTAAATTTTCTTTAATATGGGTGCAGAATTCAAAACCATCCATTTCTGGCATAATAACATCAGAAATTATTAAATCTGGAATTCCCTTAAGTGCCATTTGTAAACCGGTTTTCCCATTTTCAGCTTCTACAACAGTATAATCTGTTCTAAGTTTATTTTTTAAATAATTTCTAAGTTCAATATTGTCTTCCACTACCAAAATGGTCTTTTTGTTTTCAATATCCAGATTACTTATTGCATTGATTTTTTGGTCTTCTTCTAGATGTTCCTCTTTAATATCTAGGTTTAAAACTTTACCTGAAGGAATGGATATTTCTGAAGAGTGAAAATGTTCTTTCCCCAATGGAAATAACAATGTAAATTTTGTACCTTGATTAACTTCGCTACTTACTTCTACGATGCCTTTATGCATCTGTACAAAACTTTGTACCAACTCAAGGCCAATACCTGTGCCTGATCCGCCAAAATAATGTTGACTTTTATTTGTTGCTTGATAGAATCTTTTGAAAATATGTTCAATATCATCTTTGTTAATACCTGATCCTGTGTCTTCAATACTAATTTCTAATGCTTTATGCATTTTAGAATCATCTAGCAAGGGGAAAACTACTTTGTTTTTATGGGAATAAATTCCTAACGTGATTACACCACTTTCTGGTGTTGCCTTAAAAGAATTGGATAACAAGTTGAAAATGACTTTTTCCAATAATCCTGGATCCCCCCAAAAATCCATTTCGTTATTGTCATCTGTTTCAGTGGTAAGCAGTATGTTCTTTTCAAAAGCCTCTTCTTCAAAGTGCTTTGCAATTTCCTTAACAAATTTATAAGCATCTATTTTTGAAGTGTTTAATGTCATTTTGTGAATATGGAGTTTTCTAAAATCCATTAATTCATCAATAAGGGTTTTAAGTCTTTGGGCATTTCTGTAGATGATTCTATGTTTTTCTTTTAAGCCTTTATTTAGTTTGTAATTATTAGTCTCCATGATATCCATAATAGGATTCATGATAAGGGTGAGGGGAGTTCTGAATTCGTGGGAAATATTGGTAAAAAATTGAATTTTCTTTTCGTTTAAAATCTCTTCTTGTTGTCGTTGTGATCTTTCTAACTGAATGATTTGTCTTTCTTCTCTTCGCTTATTCAGTATCCAATTAACTAATAAAATAAGGCTAATGAATGCTATCATATAACCAATTGTAGCCCATGTTGTTGCCCACCATGGCGCAAGTATGGTAATAGGTAGTTCTAATGAGCTTTCTGTCCAAACACCATCATTATTGGATGCTTTTACATGAAAAATATAATCGCCAGGGTTTAGGTTAGTATACGTGGCGGTTCTTGTATTACCTACATAGTTCCAGTTATTTTCTAGCCCTTCCAAGTAATAGGCATATTCATTATTGTTTGCTCTGGTGAAATTGACTGCAGCATACTCAAGTGTGAATACAAACTGATCTGGTTTTAAGGTTAGCTGTTCTGTTTCTGAAATAGTTTTTTGAATAGGAGATCCTTTTTCTAATGGATTTACTGATTTGTTAAACAGCTTTAAATCAGTAAAATATACTAATGGCTTGTTTGTATTTTCTAATATGTTATTAGGGTTGAAATAGTCAATACCTTCATAATTGCCAAAATAAAGAATTCCGTGTTTATCTTTAGTTACGGCATTATAGTTGAAGTTGTTAGCGAGTAAACCATCTTCTTTATTGTAATTTAAAAATTGCTTTGTTTTTGTGTCTAACATGGCAAGTCCCGTTTCGCCACTTACCCAAATATTCTGGTTATCATCTTCTATAATCGATGAAATATTTTCTAATAACAGACCGTCATCTACATTAAACCAATCAACTTTGTTTTCTTCTAGATTAATTTTACATAACCCATTGCCATATGTTCCAAGCCAAATATTGTTAGCACTGTCTTCATATAAGGATCTTGCATTTATGGTACCTTGAATATTAGAATTTTTGGTAATTAAATTATTTAAAATTTTAGTTTCTAGTTTTTGTTCATCAGGCCAATAGGCTTTAACCAAGCCGTTTGGTCCGCCAATCCAGATATGGTCTTGGTGGTCTACTAATACGGTCCTAACATGGCCTTCTTTACCTAAAGGGGTGGTGAAAGCATCGCTAGAGTGGTGGTGAAACTCTTTTGTATCAGGATTGTATGAATGTAAACCGCCAAAATAGGTGCCTATCCAAATTGTACCTTTAGAATCTTCGGAGAAACTGATAACACTATTAGAGGTTAATGCCCGGTTGGTTGATTCAATAGAAAAGTTTTTAAACGATCTACCACCTTTAGGTAAGTAGAATATACCAGAACTCCACGTGCCCGCCCATAGGTTCTCTTGTTTGTCTAAGAAAATAGTTTGAACGTCTAAATTTTTTAGTTTTTCAGAATTACTAATAAAGTTGTCAGATATATGTGTGAATTCTTTAGTTTCTAAATTGTATTTATCAATACCGCCACCGTCCATTCCTATCCAAAGTTGATGATCACTACCTTGTACAATACCAGTTACAGAAGGCGATTGTAAGGAGTTATCGCTGTATGGTAGACTTTCTAATTCTGAAAATTTGTCATAATATTTGTCGTAAACACTAATGCCCTTATTATAATAACCTAACCATATGCGTTCTTGATTGTCCACAAAAATTGACCATATAGAATTTGAACGAATGCGTTTTGGGTCAGATTTGTCATATGTGTAATTATGAATTGGGTTCCCATTACGGTCTAAAACAAAAAGGCCATCATTTTCCGTAGCACATATGACGGTGTTATTTGGTAATACTTCTATTGCAAAAATACGCTTGTCTGTAAAATCGAAAATAGAAGCTGTATAGCGGTCGTCTATTTTGTTTCTTACTTTAAATAATCCCTTGGTAAAGGTGCCTAGCCAAATGTTTTCATTATTATCTATGGTTATTGATTGTATGGCGTAGTCATTTAAAAGAGTCCCATTTTCGGTACTTATTGTTTTTGGTTTTAGAACATTATCACTTTTGTGATATTTGAATAGCCCATCAGTGGAGCCAATTAGCATGTCACCATTCTTTAAAGGAACAATAGCATTTATTACTGATTGTGTGCCTAATGAGCCAGTCTCGTCTTTTATTTCTTCAATTGAATTATCTATTACGTTTAACTTAAAAAGACCGTGTGCTGGAGTGCCAATGAATATAGACCCATTGATATCTTCACTAATAGAAAAGACAGGTAGATCTTTGTTGGTTAGTTCATTTTTTGAAATTCTAATACTAGAAAATAGGTCTAATTCTTTGTCGTATTTATTTAAGCCTTCGTTTGATCCTACCCAAATATTATCTTTAGAGTCAATAAAGATGGTATTGACTATTGAGTTATTTATTGAGCTGCTGTCATTGTCATCATGCTTATACTTTTTTAAATCTGTACCATTATATTTTAACAAACCTTCTCCGTAGGTGGCAATCCAAATAAGACCTTCTTTATCTTGAATTATTTTGGTGATAGCGCTCTTTGGTATGCCATCATCAATAGTAACAAAATTATAGATATCATTATTTGTTTGCGCACTAACCTGTAAGGCTAGCGTCATGCAAATAGCAAACACCCATACAAATAATTTTTTGTCACTCATTTTACTATATAGTTGATTACAAGGTTTTTTTTATGACTTTTTTTCAAGTGCTTTACCTTTAAAAATAGGTCTATTCTGAAATTAAGTGCCTACTTCAATTTTTATTTCAATCTGTTTTAGATGTCTTTGGCGTCATAGTATTTTTTTTAATTTTGCCTCTTTCTGAGTTTTAACTCCTTTTTAGGGCTATCAGAAGTGTTTATTTTTGAGGCACTTAATTTACTATAACCTTTTCGTTAATTCCATCTTACAAACTGCAGGTAGTCGTTGTTTTTAGCAGCAATTAGGTAAGGTGCCTTGTTTTTGTTATGAATTATTTCAATGGCTTTTACATCGCCAGGTATAAATAATCCACTTTCGTCTGCAGTAATGCTTTTGAAGTTTCCTTTACCATCACCTTTTAATAGTAGGCCATAACCAGCATCATTTCTTGGAGTTTCTACTTCAGAAACTAATAGGTTGCCAGCAATTAGAATATCAAGCAAACCATCTTTATCAAAGTCATCTACAAGAATTTCATTTATGCTAGATATTTGAGCTGCTATTGGTAATTGGTGAACAATGAATTTACCATCTTTATTCTCTAAATATACACTGGCAAATGACTTAACCTGATAGTGTAGCGAAGACTCTAGTGACTTTTCTGTATACACATCTTCAAGCGTAGCTTCGGCAAAACTCTCGTAATTCTGGAATTTGCGTTTTATGGCTGGTATTTGCTGAGAAGAACATTCACGACCCCGTAAAGGGTATTGTTTACCGTCATTATAATAGCTTAAAACAATATCTTCTTTATTATCCTTATCAAAATCGTTTACGAAAATATCGAAGGTTTCATCATTTGTGGCCTTGTATTTATAGTTGAGACCATTATTACCCACAACATAGTCCATATCACCATCTTGATCAAAATCGCCTTGTTCAATACTCCACCACCAACCAATGGTATCAGTTGTTAGGCCCATATCTTCAGAAACTTCGCTAAAGCCTGTTTCACTATTCTTAAATACTCTAATCGGCATCCACTCACCAACAACGATAATATCTTGCCAGCCATCATTGTTATAGTCTGTAATAACTGCGCTTGTGGCCATACCTAAGTTTTTAAAAGCTGAGGGTTGTAATTTTTCACTTGCCTGAAATGCAACTTGGTTTTTGGTGCTAATATTCTCTAAAATATAACTATCTGTAGGGCTAGGGTAGCTGCCAGGTACTTGTCTGCCTAGTACCAAGAGGTCAACATCACCGTCCTTATCAAAATCTGCATTATAAACTTTAGCGCCACTAATGGTTAAATTTGGCATGTTTTCATTAGACACTTTACTAAATAGACCAGTGCCATCATTGTCGTAAAGTCTATCTTTTAATTTTATATTGTTTTCGGTAAATTCGTATCCGCCGCTTACTACATACAAATCATTGTCGCCGTCACCATCAGCATCAAAAAATAAAGCTCCAGTATCTTCGCTTAAAATGTCATCATCTAAGAAAGTAGCATCTGTTTTAATAAATCCGGTTGAATTTTGAATAAATAAACTACCGGTATTACCTACTGAGCCACCAACGAAATAATCTTCTAGATCATCACCATTTACATCACCAATAGCTAAAGCCGGACCAAAAGCAGACATTTGGTGGGGTAGTAGTACTTGAGTAGCAAAGTCATCATAATAATTTTCTACATGTCTATGTTTAGGAAACAATCCTGTAGTGTCAGTTTCAAATACTCTAGCTGCTTCTGTTACTTTTATTATAGTTTCATGAGCATTTGCGGGTGACAGTGTTAATTGTTGATTGCTATCTATATTATTCAATTTTTGAATTGTGCCATCTGTCCATACTACTTTTATTTCATCAATTTTCGTGTGTTTGCCTACACCAAAATGTAATTCTGGAGCAACAGATGATTGAAAGCCTCTAGAAAGGGTTAATTCTTGTACTTGAGTTATACCTTCTGTTGTAACATAAATTCTATTGCCCAAGCCAGACGTATTACCTTTTTTACCTGTGAATTTTATTGAAACATAATTATTAGTTTCTGAACTTTTATTTTCAAACAATGAAGCCTTGTCATCAATGTTATTAGTTATAATTTCTAAATCTCCGTCGTTATCTAAATCGGCATAAACAACACCGTTAGAAAATCCTTTATAGTCAATTCCCCAAATGTCGTTTGCCATTTCAAAATCTAAATTGCCATTATTTTTAAAAATGAAATTTTCGATTTTTTCAGAGGGTATGCTTTTGCTTAATTCTAAAAGTGTGTCTTTTTTAATTTTAATATCATCAAGCTTCTTAAAATAATCATTATTGTTGATTTCTTTTCTGGTACCGTTAGATACAAATAAGTCTTTGTTTCCATCATTGTCAAAGTCAGCGAATAAAGGTCCCCAGCTCCAGTCTGTAGAGGAGGTGCCCGTTATTCTAGATACGTTAGAAAAGTGCGGAATACCATCAGTATAAATACCTGAATTCAATTGCATGCAATTATGCATATACTGATAATGAAAACCTGCATTCACCACCCCCCAAAATAAACCAGGGTTCATACTTGCCATGTTTGCCTTTTTTCTTCGATTACTTCTGGCATCCATATCAACTTGAAAAATATCTAAGTTTCCGTCATTATTGATATCTGCAATATCGGTGCCCATACCATAGAATGCCGTATGTGCAGTTGCTTCTTTAACAACTTCTTTGAATGTGCCGTTTTGGTTGTTGATATACATAAAATCTGGAGAATTGAAATCATTGGAAACATATAGGTCTGGCCAGCCGTCATTATTAATATCACCAACCGTTGCACTTAAGGTGAGTCCAAAATTTGTGAGTCCTGCTTCTTGGGTTACATCAATAAATTTATCTCCATCATTTCTATATAAGTGATCAGACTCTGAAGCTTTTGGATTCTTCATTTTAAAGGAATAGTAGAACGTTGGCGATTTAAAGTTGGTGGGTGGGTAGTTGGCAACATACATATCTATATCGCCATCTTTATCATAATCTAAAAAGGTAGCCTGCACGCTATTTCCTGTATTGGCTACACCATATTCTGCTGCTTTCTCGGTAAAAGTACCGTCGGTGTTATTTATATATAATTGATTTTCTTTGGGTGAGAATTTGCCGCCAACAGAGCAATAGATATCTAAATACCCATCACCATTGACGTCTGCCATAGTTACACCTGTATACCAGCGTTCGTCACCAACTACCCCGGCTTTCACAGAAATATCTTGGAACTGAAGGTTTCCTTTGTTTAAGTATAATTTATTTGGTACTTGATTACCTGTGAAGAAAAGGTCTAAAAGTCCGTCATTGTTGATGTCACCAGTTGCAACACCACCACCCATGTATAAATATGAATAAGTGAAGTAATTTAAAGAGTCATTTTCAGTAAGTATGTTACTGAAATCGATACCGGTTTTACTAGCAGCTAAACTTGAGAATATTTTGCTGTCAACCGGTTCTATTTTTTTAGAACAATTGATGAATGCCAACAAACCTATAGAACAGATTAATGGTCTAAGCACAATTGATAGTTTCATTTTTTTAAGTTTTATATATTTAAAAGTAATACTAAAAAAGCAGCATGACTGCACATGCTGCTTAATGGAATTCAACTAAACTAACTTAATAATATTATTTTAATAACCAGGATTCTGGTCAGCGGCAGTTACATTTTCATTAGAGGTTATTTCTCTATCCGGTATTGGCCAAAGTTCATTTTTACCTACTTGAAAGTTGGTGCCGGCTAATTCTGTAGAAACTAAGTTCCATCTTAGAATATCGTTATAACGAACTTGTTCACCTGCTAATTCAACTTTTCTTTCATGAACGATAGCTTCAAAAACAGCTGCTTTTGAAAGTCCGTATGGTAAACCGTCAAGACTTGCTCTTTCACGAACTTCATTGATTAAATCAATAGCATCATCCTGTGTGCCTACTTCATTTTCACACTCAGCTTTCATCAATAGAACATCTGCGTAACGTAGGTAGTTGAAGTTGATGCCTGATTCTTGATCTTCATTAGCATCTTTGTAATAGTTCTGATACTTTTTCCAGCCAGCACGTCTCTGGTCGCCCGCAGTTAGCATTTCTGCTGTAACTACACCACCTCCGAAAGTGTCACCTACGGAATAGAATGTATCTGCATATCTAGTATCACCTGCTTCATATTCATCTAAAAGATCATCTGAAGGGAAAACGTTGAACCAATCATTAAAGCCATATTCTTGACCTCTAAAAGTTGCTTCGTTTGGTCCAGCACCAGTCACGGATGAATTCCACTGAGCACTAGTTCCTAAAGCATCATCGTACTCTATCTCAAAAATTGACTCTACACCATGCTCTGTTTCTTCTGTGAAGTTGTCAAAGAAATTTGGTTCTAATGAGTAACCAGAAAGCTTATTAAATTCAGCCAAGGCTAAAGCATGCTCTCCTCTAAATAAATATACTTTTCCTAAAAGTGCAATAGCAGCTCCTTTGGTAGCTCTACCATTAGCTTCTTCACTTTTATCTAGTAAAGTAGCAGATGCAGACTGTAAGTCTGAAATGATTAAAGCGTAAACGTCATCAGCAGAAGATTTAGCGATACCCTCGGTACTTGTAGGTATTTCTGTAATTAAAGGCATGTCACCAAATCTAGTAACCAATAAGAAATTAAAAAGTGCACGTAAGAATCTTGCTTCACCAATAAACTTTTGCTTAATGGTATTGCTTACCAATGACTCCTCTATTGCATTAATAGCTTCTTCGTTGCCAATTACAAAATTTGCTTTATTGATACCTCTAAAGCAGCTTTCCCAATAATCTGCTATTGGTCCGTGACTTGAGTCAAAAGAAAAATCTAAATACTGTCTTTTATCAGCCTCTAGTTGCGGATTCCCGTCATTCTCATGCGACATGTTGTCTTGTGAGAAGAACATGTGCCTAGAGTACAGACCTCTTGTTTGCAAGTTGGCATATACCGCATTTACGGAAGATTGCACTTGAGCTTCGGTCTTGAAAAATGTCTCTGGAGACAATCCGTTAGGATTAACTAACTCCAAATCATTTTCACTACACCCATTTATAATCACCATTGCGGTGAAGAGCGTAAACATTGAAAAAATTATTTTTGTTGTTTTCATATTTCTTTTCTTTTTAGCAATTAAAATGATACTTGTAATCCCATTAAATAGGTCTTAGGCTGAGGGTAGGCACCTCTGTCGATACCATATTCAAATAAATCACCACTACCTACTTCAGGATCTAAACCGGAGTAATCTGTAATGGTTATCAAGTTCTGACCACTAACATATATTCTAAACTTAGAGAACAATTCTTGACCAAACGCGTCATTTGGTAACGTATACCCAATAGTTAAGTTTTTAAGTCTAGAGAAAGAACCGTCTTCTACAAAACGATCAGATAATTGAATGTTTTGTGGCGCTCCAGCAGCTCTTGGAACTGTAGTAGAAGGGTTAGTTGGTGTCCATCTATCTAAAACAGCAACACCTGCGTTGAATAATCTAGGCATACCTTCTAAATCGTAAATATTGGTGTTATAAAGATCTCTACCATAGATACCTGTCCAGAACATGTTGAAATCCCAGTTTTTATAATCTGCACTTAAGTTTAAACCATATGTTAAGTCTGGTAGTGGATTTCCAATGATATCTCTATCTTCAGAAGTGATGTCACCATCATTGTTTAAATCTTTAAATCTAATATCACCAGGTTGTACTGTAGTTTGACCAGGATTCGCTGTAAACACAGCATCTACTTCAGCTTGGTTTTGATAGATACCATCTGTAACTAATCCGAAAAAGTGAAATAATGATTCGCCTTCAGTAACTCTTGTGATATTTTGGTTTTCAAAATTACCGCCATTTAATTCATCAACACCACCTAATGATATAGCTTCGTTTGAGCTTGTAGATAAGTTTAAATTAGCAGACCATTTGAAATCTCCTTCAAAATCATTGTACCCTAAACTTAATTCAAAACCAGTAGTTTCTACCGCTCCTACATTTCTCACTTGACTTCCTTCATTAATACCTAAAGAAGTAGAAGTAGGAACTCTAATTAATAAATCATCACTTTGGTTCTCGTAGTATTCAAGAGCAGCTGTAAATTTATCATTTGCAAACCCAAAATCAAGACCAACATTCAATTGTCTTGTTTCCTCCCATTTTAAATCTGGGTTGGCCAAGCCAAATGCAGTAGTACCTACAGCATTAGATCCCGCAATAGGATAAAGGAAATCATTTACCAATGTTGCACTATATAAATAGTTGGCTATTCTGTCATTTCCAGAATACCCTAAACTACCTCTTAACTTCAAGGTGCTTACATTAGAATCAACCAAGAAATTTTCTTTTGCAATGTTCCAACCTAAGGCATAAGATGAGAACCAACCCCAACGATTGTTTGCGCCGAATTTAGAAGAAGCATCTCGTCTTAACGATACAGCAGCGATGTATTTATCATCATAGTTGTAGTTTAACCTTCCTAAGAAACCTAATCTGTTATATTCGAAAGATGTACTTTGTAAACTAGAATCTTCATTAGATAGCTCGTTTATATTATCTGATACTGTGTTTCTACTGTTTGCGTTTAAACTAGTGCCTTGACTTTCAAATTTTTCAGCTAATAATAAAGCTTCGAAATTATGAACATCCGCTATAGTTTTGTCATAAGTTAAACTATTGGTGAAAATTATTGTTTGACCTGCAGAAGTGTTCTTAGTAATTGAAGCAAAAGCTTGTTGATGTGTGCCACCTAAGCTATCGTCGTTATAAGATGGTACAAAATTATTACTAGTACCTTTATAATAATCTAAACCTACTTGCGATTTAAATTTTAAACCATCTGCAATAGCGTACTCGGCAAAAATGTTACCTACTAATGCGAAAGTATTATTAACGGCATCACCATGCTTTAATATTCTAACAGGGTTTTCGGCATCTTGACCGTCACCAGCACTGTTAGGTCCTTGAAATCCACCTAGATTGTTAGAATTATATACGGATAAATATGGTGCTGCTTTAATAGCGTGCTCTAAAAGAGAACGCTGACCAAATTCTATTCTATCAGAATTTTGTTTGTTAAAGTTAACGGATAAATTTTGTCCCAACTTTAATTTGCCAAAAGTGAAATCACTATTTGCTCTAAAAGAATATCTCTGAAACCCAGTTTCAATAATGATACCTTCTCTTTCAAAATATCCACCAGATATTCTAAAGTTGCTAGTGTCACTACCGCCAGAAGCAGCCATATCGTAACTTCTAATAAGTCCAGATGTATAAATTTCATCTTGCCAGTTTGTATTTACACCAGAAGTAGACGATGGGGTATTTGGAACGATACCAAAGGCCTCATTAGCATATTGCAGATATTGCTCGGTATTCAACACATCATACCGCTGTGTATTTTGTTGAAAGCCAGTATGTGCATTGAATGATAATTGAGTCTTACCGCTTTTACCTTTTTTAGTTGTTACGATAATTACACCATTAGAACCTTGTGCACCATATACTGCAGTAGTAGAGGCGTCTTTAAGTACATTAATGGTTTCTATATCATTTTGGTTAATACCAGAAAGGTTGCCCACAATTACTCCGTCTACTACAAATAGTGGAGAGTTGTTGCCAAATGTACCTAGACCTCTAATGGTAATAGATGGTTCTGTACCTGGTGCACCTGTGTTCACTACAGAAATTCCTGCGGCACGTCCTTGTAAAGCTTCAGTTGCATTAGCTACGGGAACTGCATTTAAATCTTCAGATTTTACGCTAGAAATTGCACCTGTTACCGCAGCTCTACTTTGTGCTCCATATCCAACAACTACAACTTCGTCTAGCGCTTGCGCATCTATTGCCATAGATATGTTGATTGATGATTGACCGTTAACTTGCGCCTTTTGTGTCTGGTAGCCTATATAGCTAATAGTTAAAGAACCATCTGATGGAACATTAGAGAGTGAAAAGTTTCCATCAAAATCGGTTTGTGAACCATTTGTTGTACCTGATACCACCACTGAGGCTCCTGGAAGAGGAGCTCCGGTTTCATCAGAAACAACACCGCTTACAGTAGATGTTTGTGAGTAGGCAAATTGCCCCAACATTGCAATTAATGCAATGAATGTAATTTTGAGTTTAGTCATAATTAATGAAGTTTTAAGTTGTTATTTGTCGTAAACCTTTTTAACAGATTTTAACACAACAAATATAGAAGTAGGTAGGTGTGAGCAATAAAACAAATGAAGCGAACACTAGTAAATATGGTGCAAATACATTTTATATGTTAGTAATACGGTAGTTTATGGGTGTAATATTTATGATAACAGTATTTTTTACCCGTTAGATTTAAGGATTTCTTGATTTTGTTTTTAATTGTTGTCTATTTCGCAATTACAGATGAAATTGTTTTTATAATTCTGATAGGATTTCTAGAAGTTTGTGATAGATAAATTAAATATATCTTTGAATCTATTATTAGAGACTTATGAAGATTAATAGCTTGTTTTTTGTACTTATTGGTGTGCTGATTTTTAGTTCTTGTAAAAATCAGAACAAGAATGAAGTTGATGGTATTGCGCAAGAAGATCATGAATTCACCAATGATCTTATACATGAAACTAGTCCATATTTATTACAACATGCACATAACCCAGTAGATTGGAAAGCTTGGTCAGGCAAGGTTTTTAAAAAAGCATCCGAAGAAAATAAGCTAGTGGTTTTAAGTGTGGGGTATTCTACCTGTCACTGGTGCCATGTTATGGAAGAGGAATCTTTTGAGGATACCGAAGTAGCTAAACTTATGAACGATAAGTTTGTAAGTATTAAGGTAGATCGCGAAGAACGACCAGATCTTGATATGGTCTATCAAACCGCACTGCAATTGGTAAACGGAACAGGAGGGTGGCCTATGAACGCCATTATTATGCCTAATGGGAGTCCGGTGTTTTTAGGTACGTATTATGAGAAAGAAGAGTGGAAGAATATTTTAGTCAAATTCAGCTCTGAATATGAAAAAAATCCAGAAAAAATGAAGGAGTATGCCACCATGTTAGCGGATGGGGTGCAAGAGGTTTATGAACAACCAGCAAAACAATTGGCGAATGCCATTACACCAGATAAGTTTGTAAACGGAATTAAGGAGTGGGCAACTGTTTGGGACAAACAATGGGGCGGTAATCTTGGTCAACAGAAATTTATACTACCTGCTAATTTGACTATGTTATTAGATTATGCCGTCCTTCAACAAAATAGTGAAGCTGAAAATCATGTTATTAATACGTTGAATAAAGTGATACATGGGGGAATCTATGATCACGTAGATGGCGGTTTTTTTAGATATAGCACTGATAATACATGGAAAGTACCTCATTTTGAAAAGATGTTGTACGATAATGCACAACTGGTGTATTTACTTTCAAAAGCTTATAAATTGACTGAAAATAAGGAGTACAAAAGTAAGGTGGAAGAAACTTTTAAATTTTTGAAATCTGAAATGAGAAATGAAGATGGAGGTTATTTTAGTGCTATGGATGCAGATACGAAAGGGGAGGAAGGAGTCTATTATGTTTGGAATAAGGAAGAGTTAGCATCATTACTTTCAGAAGATTTTATATTGTTTTCTAAGTACTTTAATATAGAGGATAGTCAGGTTTGGGAAGATGGGAACTTTGTTTTGAACAACACCATTTCTAAAGGTGAATTTTTAAAGGAGTTCGGGATAAGTGAAGAAGTGTTTGATGAGAAAAAGGAGAATTGGAAATCGACTTTATATAAAGCGCGACAAAAAAGAGAGAAGCCTACCAAAGATTTTAAGATTTTAACATCTTGGAACGCTCTTTTAATAGACGGACTTTTAGAAGCGTACAAGGCTTTTGGTGATGAAAAATATTTAACGGAGGCGGTGTCTGTATTTAATTATTTAAAGGAGAATAATTATAAAGATGCACAATTGGTGCATTCTTATACAAAAGATAGTAAGCAGACAGAGGTTTTCTTAGAAGATTACGCTTTTCTAGCCAAAAGTGCTTTTGCTTTGTATGAAGTTACTTTAGATGTATCGTATCTGCAGACTTCAAAAGAGTTAATGGATATGGGCTCAGAAAAATATAAGAGTAATTCTGAGTTGTTCTATTATAATGTTTCTAGTGATTTGGTGCCGAGTATAATTAATACTTCTGATGGGGTAGTACCTTCTGCGAACGCTATTATGGCGCAGAATTTTTTGCGACTAGGTCATTTGGAATATAATACCGATTATTTGAAAAAGGCAGAGGTAATGGGGGCTTTAATTACAGGCGATTTTGAAAGTCATGCTGTAAGCTACGGTGCTTGGGGGTCTTTGCTTTTGCAACAAGCATATCCTTTTTATGAAATTGTTGTTGTTGGTGAAAATGCCAAAAAGCTAATGAGTGAAATACATAAGACCTATGTAGTGAATTCTATTATAGTAGGTTCTACTGTTGAAAGTGACCTTTCCCTTTTTAAAGATCGCTATGATGAAGATGACACCTTCATATATGTTTGTCAAAATAACACCTGTAAGTTACCTGTGAAAACCGTAAGTGATGGTTTTAAGCAAATGAAGTCTTTTGGTTACCAGGGGTTTAAATAGAATTATTGATAGTTGATCTTTAGTATCTATTTTGATTCTGTTTATAGTTCTTGGTATGTGTAAAGTTCAGTGCTGAAATTCGGTTTACCTTTGTGGTATGGAAGAGTGGTATGCCTATCCTTTATTGATATTAGTTGGTTTCGTTGTTGGTTTTATCAATACGGTTGCTGGCGGTGGCTCTCTTCTTTCGTTGCCTATCTTAATCTTTTTGGGTTTACCTTCTACATTGGCAAATGGTACAAATAGAGTAGCAGTAATTTTTCAAACAGCTGTAGCTACTGCAGGATTTAAAAGTAAAGGGGTCTCTACATTTCCTTTTAATATATACTTAGGTTGTTCTGCATTTTTCGGTTCTATTCTCGGAGCTCGTTTAGCGGTTGATATTAGTGGTGCACTTTTTAATAGAATTCTCGCCATTGTAATGATTTGCGTAGTACTGATAGTAGCATTTGGACCAAAAATGGGAATGAAAGAAATTCAAGAACGACTTACGGGTAAATATTTGTGGCTGGGTATTATTGCGTTTTTCTTTTTCGGAATTTACGGGGGATTCATTAATGCGGGACTTGGATTTATAATAATTCTATTTCTACATTATGTAAATAGAATGACCTTGGTGCGTTCTAATGCAACCAAAGTTGCTGTTGTTTTTATGTATATGGTTTCAGCATTGATTGTATTTGCTTGGAACAATCAGGTAAATTGGAAAATTGGTTTAATATTGGCCATAGGTAATGGTAGTGGAGCTTGGGTGGCGAGCAGAGTATCTGTAAATATGGGTGATGGCTTCGTGAAAAAGTTCTTGATTTTTATGGTGTCGATACTAGCTGTAAAACTTTGGTTTTACCAATAATTTAACCAAAATTTGTAATACAATATAAAATACGATAGCATGCCAGGTTTTGAGTTGTTTGGAGAGAGTGAGAAAAGTCAAGTTCAAGATGTTTTAGATTCAGGTGTTTTAATGCGTTACGGCTTTGACGGAATGCGAAACAACCATTGGAAGGCATTAGAGCTTGAAGCTGCTTTATCTAAACGCATGGAATCTAAATATGCGCAATTAGTGAGTAGTGGTACTGCTGCATTAACAGTTGCGCTTGCAAGTGCAGGTGTTGGAGCAGGGGATGAAGTAATTATGCCAACTTTTACATTTGTAGCAAGTTTTGAATCTATTTTGGCTATTGGTGCCATACCCATTCTTGTTGATGTTGATGATACTTTAACCTTAAGTCCTGAAGCAGTTGAAAATGCTATCACCGATAAAACTAAAGTAGTCATGCCGGTTCATATGTGCGGTTCTATGGCTGACCTTGGTGCATTGAAGGCTATTTGTGATAAACATAATTTATTGTTGTTAGAAGATGCCTGTCAAGCTATAGGGGGTAGTTATGATGGCAAACCTTTGGGTAGTTATGGTGATTTAGGCTGTTTCTCATTTGATTATGTAAAAACAATTACTTGTGGCGAGGGCGGAGCAATCATTACCAACAACGAACAATATAAAATAAATGCTGATCATTATTCCGATCATGGTCATGATCATGTGGGTAACAATCGAGGAACGGAAACACATCCGTTTTTAGGGTATAATTTTAGAATTTCAGAATTGCATGCAGCTGTAGGTTGTGCGCAAATTGAGCGCTTAGATGATTTCTTATCTATTCAAAAGAAAAATTACACCGTTTTAAGAGATGCCTTATCGCCGCTTGCTAATATTACATTTAGAAAAGTGCCAGAAGGGGGAGTAGAGAATTATTCATTTATTTCTTTCTTCTTGCCAACTACAGAGTTAGCTAAAAAAGCACATACAGCTTTGGGTGAGGCTGGTGTAGATGCGTGTTTTTATTGGTTTGATAATAACTGGCATTACTACAAAAAATGGGAGCATTTAACCCATAAAAGATCTTTAGGTAAGTTGCCGCAAGAGGTTGTTAATCAGTTGCCTGACTATTCAAAATCAGACTTTTCAAAATCTGATGCTTGGATTGGCAGAACCATCTCATGTCTTGTAAAACTAAGCTGGACAGATGAACAGGTTACTGAACGTGCAGCTAAAATGAAAGATGTATTAGAAAAGTTTATTTAAAACTTTAATACTTCACATATTCTAAAATTTCTAATCCGTATCCTACAATACCTACACGTTTTGCTTGGGTACTGTTGGTCATTAGTTTCATTTTATGAATACCTAAATCATGTAAGATCTGAGCTCCGATTCCGAAGTCACGATTATCCATTTCAATTTTAGGCGCTTTGTGAACGCCTTGTTTTTGCAATTCTTTCAACTCTTTTAATCTAGAAAGCAAATTAAGCGATTCAGAATCTTGATTGATGAATACGATTGCTCCTTTACCTTCTTCATTAATCTTGTTGAACATATCCTCTAACTTTTCATCAGGGTTATGTGTTAATGTTCCTAAAATATCATTGTTGATTAGGGTAGAGTTGATTCTGGTTAAGATTTTTTCATCCGAAGACCAAGAACCTTTAGTTAAAGCAATATGAATATGATTATTAGTAGTTTGCTTATATGCTCTTAATCTAAATTCACCAAAACGAGTGGTAATATCAAAATCAACTTCTTTGTCGATTAAGCTATCATGCTCCATTCTATAGGCAACAAGAGATTCAATAGACACAATTTTTAGATCGAATTTTTTAGCAACATCTACCAATTGGGGTAGTCGCGCCATGGTGCCGTCTTCATTCATGATTTCTACGATAATTCCCGCAGGTTGTAATCCTGCTAATCGCGCAAAATCAATAGCAGCTTCTGTGTGTCCTGTTCTTCTTAAAACCCCGCCTTCTTTAGCTACTAATGGAAATATATGTCCTGGTCTAGCTAAATCATGAGGTTTGGTATCACTTTCTGTTAATGCAATAACAGTTTTTGATCTGTCACCTGCAGAAATACCTGTGGTAACTCCTTTACCTCTTAAATCTACAGATACGGTAAATGCCGTTTCTAAAGGATCGGTATTGGTACTTACCATCATATGTAATCCTAAGTCTTTACAACGACCTTCGGTTAATGGCGCGCAAATAAGACCTCTACCGTGAGTTGCCATAAAATTGACAGTCTCAGGTGTAGCAAGTTCAGCGGCTGCTAAAAAATCTCCTTCATTTTCACGATTTTCATCATCAACAACGATAATTACTTTACCTGCGCGAATATCTTCAATCGCTTCTTCTATACTATTCAATTGTATTGTACTAAGATCTGTCATGGTTAAGAATCAGCTTTATCTTTTTTCTTAAATATTTTTTTGAAGAAATCGGCTATAAATCCGAAATCCATCATTCCTTTATCTTCTGTTGCTCTTTTGGTTAAAATAACACCTAAAGGTAGCATAATCAACGTTGCTAGCCATGCACCTAACATTGGGTGTATATTACCTTCTTTAGCATAGTTTCCTGCAAAAACTCCTATGAAATAGTAAATTAGAAATAGTACTATGGCAATTACCATAGGCAAACCTAGACCTCCTTTTCTAATGATAGCACCTAATGGAGCACCTACAAAGAAAAGAATGATACACGAGAACGCTAAAGCATACTTATTATGGAGCGATAGAATATGCATATTATAGATTTTATATCTCTTCTGCATTTCTTCTTTTTTACCGCTAACGGTACCTAAAATACTAGTTGTAGCATTTTTAGCACTACTTAATATCTGAATCTGTTGCCAGTCTGGAAAAAGAACAAGAAAATTATCGTTGATAGAATCTTGTAGCGCTATATTTTTCATAGCAATACTGGCTTTCGCATTTAAAACTGAATCTTTTTTACGGATCATATCCGTTTTGGTTGAATCATTGTTTTTGGCAACCAAAGGAGAAAACATACCTGTTCTACCTTCTATGTTTTTAGAAAATGCACGAACAATACGATAATTGTCTCCACGTAAAGAATCAATATCTTTTGAAAGTCGCGATATATTCTTCATTTTGTCAGTACTGATATCTCGCTCTTCTTCTAAATCATCATTATTAATTTCAGGAATTTCAATGTTCATTGTATAGGTATCAAAATCTGCCTGAGCAAAAGGGAATTTCATTTTGCTATCATTACTTTTTGACGTGATGTCTTCATAGTAGTGACCATCTGTTAATACCAATTGTATAACGTCAGAATCTTCGCTACTTATTAATTCTCCTGATTTAGATTTGATGACGGTAGTGTTCAGGTTGTTTGCAGATTTTCTATGTATAATTACGTTTTTAAGAAAACGATCATTATCACCATATTTTTCATCTACCTTAATATTCATTCCTTCAAAATCACTAAATACGCCTTCAGAGACTACCGCTGCAGGTTTTACCTTGGCAATATTTCTACGGAGATTGTATATTTTTCGTTGTGAAAGGGGAATAACGTTATTAGCAAAGAAAAAAGTGACTCCGCCTAAAATGGTCACGAATATGATTAAACTCAACATAGAACGTTGCAGTGAAATACCTGATGCCTTCATTGCAGCGAACTCGTAATTTTCTGCAATAGAGCCAAAGGTTAAAATGGAAGATAAAAGTACGGTAAGAGGGAGCACTTTTTCAGTAAGATCTGGCATTAAATAAAACAGGAACTTACCAATAATGACAATGTCTAAACCTTTACCCGCTAGGTCATCAATAAAAAGCCAAATCGTTTGGAATATGAAGATGAACATCAATATTACAAACGAACTGATAAAATTAAAGACGAACCTTGATAGGATGTATCGGTCTAGTATTCTCAATAGTTCTAATTTCTTAGAATGAAATAACCTTCATCCTTATATTTAGCTTCATCAAAAGTAAATAAGGTTTTGGACAAATCTTGATCTGTTTTAAAAGAATTAACAGTGATAGTTGTCTTAGTGCCGTTCTTACCAGTTTCAATAAGTTTATAGATGTGTTTAGTACCCATATCAATACCTAGTAATCTAGATTTTATTTCAGTATCAGAATCTATAGGTGTCAATTTTACATACTGCACTTTTCTACCTTGTACATTTTGTAAAATATCCCAATCATAATTGTGTCCTTCTTTGTAGAAAGTCAACATTTTAGAAGGTGTCATTGCATTTTCATCATCAGACTTATCTTCAATAGTTACTTCTTCATTTTCAGGTACAATAGTGTATACTTTATTACCATCGAAAATTTGTTGAGAGCCTAAATAGTTGAACATATATTTATTACCTGCAAGGGTAACGTCTCCTCTTGTTTCTTGGTTAATACCGGCTTCTGCATTCTTTAAATCGAATTTAAAATCTACGAAGATGTTATCATAACTCTGTACTTTGTTATAAACTTCATCTAACAATGCTTTTGCTTTATCTGAACCTTGTGCATTTGCAAAGGTTGCAGTAAACATAATCGTCAATACAATAATAATTTTCTTCATCTTTTTTTAATATTATTCATTATCCAATATTTGCTGAAGGGCAACCATGTCAGATACATAAACCTGTCTTGCTTTACTACCTTCAAACGGACCTACAATGCCTGCGGCTTCTAATTGATCAATAATTCTACCGGCTCTATTGTACCCTAGTTTCAATTTTCGTTGAATTAAAGAAGCAGAACCTTGTTGGGCAATTACGATAACTTCAGCAGCTTCGCGAAACTTTGCATCCCTGTCAGACACGTTATTATCAAGACTCGTGCCAGAATCTTCACCAACATACTCAGGTAATTCGTGCGCATCTGGGTAAGCACGCTGACTACCAATGAATTCCACAATTTTTGCTACCTCTGGGGTGTCAACAAATGCACATTGAATACGGGTGACATCATTACCTTGTGTAAATAACATATCTCCTCTACCAATTAATTGATCTGCACCTGCGGTATCTAAAATAGTTCTTGAATCTATTTTAGAAGTTACTCTAAACGCTAACCTCGCAGGGAAGTTGGCTTTGATGATACCTGTAATAACGTTTACAGAAGGTCTTTGCGTTGCAATGATTAAATGTATACCAATTGCTCTTGCTAATTGAGCAAGTCTTGCTACGGGCGTTTCTACCTCTTTTCCGGCAGTCATGATCAAATCGGCAAACTCATCAATTACTAGTACAATGTATGGTAAGAATTTGTGTCCGTCGTTCGGATTCAGTTTTCTAGCCTTAAACTTAGTGTTGTATTCTTTTAAGTTACGAACCATCGCTAATTTTAATAGCTCGTATCTATTATCCATTTCAATACAAAGTGAATTCAAGGTGTGAATTACTTTTGTGTTATCTGTGATAATAGCTTCTTCAGAATCAGGAAGCTTAGCTAAGAAATGACGTTCAATTTTATTGTACAGCGTAAGTTCAACTTTCTTTGGATCTACCAAAATAAATTTCACCTCTGCCGGATGCTTTTTATATAATAATGATGTAAGTACTGCATTTAAACCAACCGATTTACCTTGACCAGTTGCACCTGCCATTAAAAGGTGAGGCATTTTTGCTAAATCTACTACAAAAGTTTCGTTGCTAATGGTCTTACCGAAAGCAATTGGTAATTCCATTTCTGCCTTTTGAAATTTGCTAGAGGCAATTACAGAACGCATAGATACAATCGATGAATTCTTGTTAGGTACTTCTATACCAATAGTTCCTTTACCAGGAATAGGGGCAATGATACGTATGCCTAATGCTGCTAATGATAAGGCGATATCATCTTCAAGGTTTTTAATCTTCGATATTCTTACACCTGCTTCTGGTACAATTTCGTATAATGTAACTGTCGGACCAATGGTTGCCTTAATTTGGGCAATTCCGATTTTATAATTTTTTAGAGTTTCAACAATTTTATTCTTGTTTTCCTCTAATTCTTCCTGGTTGATGGTAATGCCACCGGTAGCCCCATGAGCATCTAAAAGATCAAGTGTAGGGAATTTGTAGTTACCTAATTCTAGGGTAGGGTCGAACTCTCCAAAATCATCTACAAGTTTATTGGCAAGAATATCAATTTCTTCGGGTTCTTCAACAACCGACTCAACCTCCATTGCTAATGTTTCTTCTGGCTCAGGTTCTGGTATTGTAACTTCAAAATCGTTAGTTTTTTTCTCTTTTTCTAAATGAGGAATTTCTGCCTTATGGGTATAGGTGTCTAAAATAACTGGAACTTCTTCTTCTAATGAAGTGGTAAGAATATCTTCTTGCTCTTTTTGTTCTTTCTTTTTAGTTGCTTTCCGTTCTTGGTTGGCTTTAAATTCTGTAGAAATAGCTTCTTTTCTAGAATTAAAGAAAGATGAAATACCTTCAGGTGTAACTTCAAATAATCGAACTAGAATAAATATGAGTCCGAATACCAATATAAGTAATACGCCAATTTTACCGGCGTAATCTTGTAAGAAATCATTCATTTCAAAACCAACCAATCCGCCTAACAGTGGGCTAGTGGTTGCAAAGAAACCTAATGCAATAGAAATCCAAATAATGAATAATAGACCCCAAATCCATTTTTTGAACAATGCTTTTAAAGGTAGGCCTAAAAAGAGGTAAATACCTGTAATACAGATTAAAAACGGAATAATTAGAGAAGCTATACCAAAGCCCCTATACATAAAAAAGTGGCTAATGCTTGCTCCGAATTTGTTCAGTAAATTTTTTGCAAGTTCATTACGATCTTTAAATTCAGACAATAGACTTTGGTCATCTTGCCAGTTAAAGTAAAATGAAATAAACGAAAAGAACAATGCAATACTAAAGAGCATCAATAAACTACCCAAAATGATTTTATTCTGTTTGGATAATTTAAACGGTGTTCGCTTTTTAGTAGGTTTTGGCTTTGATTTAGTTGCCTTTTTTGCCATTAAAACTTAATTCTGATGCTAAATTACAAATTTACGATGAGCTACGTTGAAACTAAGAACTAACCTATAGAATCTTGGGTAGGTAGATTATGAGTCCAACAATGGCAGAAGCTATTGAAACTAGCATTACGGCACCTGCAGAAATATCTTTTATAAATCCGATTTTGATATCAAATTCTGGTTGAATATAATCTGCAATTTTTTCAACAGCGGTATTCATGCCTTCAATTCCTAAAACAATTGCAATTGCAAATATTTGAAGTATCCATTCTGTACTTGAAATATCATAGTAGAAGCCTGCGGCAGTCATTACTATGGCAATGAATACCTGTATTTTTATACTAGCTTCGGTTCGTATTAAAAGGAAGGCGCCTTTAAGGGCGAAGCCTACACTTTTAATACGATTTACCAAAAAGGATTCTTTGGGCATGAGTCTCCTATATTATTAGTTCATTAATGCCTCTAAAGCTGCTTTGTAATTTGGCTCTTCTGTAGTTTCTGCTACCTGCTCTGTATACAATACATTACCTTTTTCATCAACAACTACAACTGCTCTTGAAAGTAATGGAGCTAATGGTCCGTCTGAAAATGCTACGTTGTATCCTTTTCCAAAATTACCATCTTTAAAATCAGAAAGCATTTCAACATTTTCTATACCTTCTGCACCACAAAATCTTGCTTGTGCAAATGGTAAATCTTTAGAAATACAAAGTACAATAGTGTTATCTAATTCAGCAGCCTCTTGGTTAAACTGACGTACAGACTGTGCGCAAGTACCTGTATCAACACTTGGGAATATATTTAATACTACTCTAGAACCTTCATAATCTGAAAGTTTTACGGTAGATAAGTCATTCTTAGTTAATTGAAATTCTGGAGCTTTTTCGCCGTTTGCAGGTAAAGTTCCTAATGTGTGTATTTCGTTTCCTTTTAGTGTAACCGAAGCCATAACTTTTATCTTTTTATAATTGAGAGTGTGAAATTATAAAATATAAAGTTGAAATGAGCGGGAATATGATAAAAAAAAGTCCTTTCATAATTGAAAGGACTTTGTGTATTTTAAATAGCTATTATTTGTCTATGGAGCCTAAAACTCGCTGCATAAATTGATTCATAGCATCTTTTTTTGGGGTGCCTTGCTCTATGCTGTTCGCAACCTCTATGGCACCGTACATATTAGAAATTAATTCGCCAATTACATCAAGCTCTTCATCTTTTAGTGAAGGTAACTCTGTTAGTGCTTCTAAAGTTTCAATAGTTTCTAGAACAAAATCGCTATCTTTTTCTTCTATGAACTCTGTCAGTAATTTAATTATGGGTAATCTCACTGATCAAATCTTTTAATAGGTCATACTTGTTAGTCTGAACCTGATTTTTAATTTTCCCTTTCTCGAAAGAAGCGAAGGTTGGTAAGTTGCTTACATCTGCTAGCTTTCTAGATTCAGGAAATTTTTCTGCATCTGCCAATACAAATGTAATGTTCTCATTTTGTGAAGCCTCTTTTTTGAATTTCGGCTTCATGATTCTACAGTTACCACACCATGTTGCAGAATATTGAACTACAACATTTGGATTATTATCTATGATTTCCTGTAAATTATCTTGTTCTAATTCTAATAACATAATTAAAGTTATTTAAAGATTAATAAAATGAACATGAAGTCAATGACTTCATGTTCATTACTGTTTTTGCTTAGTTAGCATGTGTAGAAAGGTAGCTAGCAACTCCGTCTCTGTTTGCAGACATTGCATCTTTACCTTCTTCCCAGTTTGCTGGGCATACTTCACCTTTTTCTTGTACGTGCGTTAAAGCATCTACTATACGTAGGTATTCGTTCACGTTTCTACCTAAAGGCATGTTGTTGATGCTTTCGTGTTGTACAACACCATCTTCGTCAATAATATATGTTGCTCTGTAAGTAACATTATCACCTTCAACAGTTACCACATCATTTTCTTCGTCATATTTTTCATTGGTAATGTCTAAAATACCTAAAGTAGAAGCTAAGTTTCTATTGCTGTCTGCTAATATTGGGTATTTAACACCTTCAATACCACCATTATCTTTAGCAGTGCTTAACCATGCAAAATGTACTTCTGGAGTATCACATGAAGCACCGATTACGATAGTGTTTCTTTTTTCGAATTCACCAATAGCAGCCTGAAAAGCGTGTAATTCTGTAGGGCAAACAAAAGTAAAATCTTTTGGATACCAGAAAAGAACCACTTTTTTATTATTTTTTTGAGCCTCTTCTAATACATTAAGTTTAAAAGTGTCGCCCATGTCGTTCATTGCGTTAACACTAAGATTTGGGAATTTTTTTCCTACAAATGCCATAATATGTTTTCGTTTTATAATTAATTATAAAGCAAAATTAAGACTTGATACGGCGTTTACAGACTTTCTAAATTAGAATTTTCAATGCAAGAATAACTATTTTGAATAGCTAAAGAGAAAGGGCTAGTTCAATAAGAATGATGTAATTTTTGAGCTTAAAAATTATCAGATCAACAGAAACTTATTGTTTGAAGTGATAATAAGAGAGAATGGTTTTTTTAAAATTATTTAGTAGCTAATTTTTTAATCTTAATGTTGAAGCCGGCAAAGATGAAAGTCATTATTGGACTTAACCAATTGAAGATGGCATATACAAAATATTCTGCTACGCCTACACCTAAAACGCCACTATGGTAAGCTCCACAAGTGTTGTAAGGTATTAGTACTGATGTTACCGTACCTGTGTCTTCTAATGTTCTACTTAAGTTTTCCGGTGCTAGACCTCTATCTTTAAATGCTTTTGAGAACATTTTTCCTGGTACTACAATCGCCAAGTACTGATCAGAAGCCGTTCCGTTTAAAACGATACAGCTTATACCTGTACTAAAGAATAGACCAAATGTAGATTTAGCCATTTTAAGCAAGGATTTTGTAATTCTTGATAAAGCACCTATCCCGTCCATAATTCCTCCAAAAAACATAGCACAGATAATTAACCAAATGGTACCTAGCATACCTGTCATTCCTTTAGAAGAGAATAAATCGCTTAATGCTTTGTTGTCAGTTGGTACATCTGTGCTAACGGTGATGGCTTTTAAAATTCCTTGATAACCTGATTGAAAAGTCAATTCTGATGCCCCTGTGATGCCAGCAACTATATTTGGTTGAAAGATTAGTGCAAAAAGTGCAGCTAATAGGGTTCCTATTAATAAGGCAGCCAATGGTGGCGTCTTTTTAACGATTAAAAATATAACGGCTAAAGGTACCAAAAATAACCAACCGTTAATATCAAAGGAGGAATCTATAGATGCTAAAATAGCATCTACATCCGCTTCTCCGTTAGTTTCTAAACTAAAGCCGATAATCAAAAATACAATTAGCGTAACTGAAATGGTAGGTACAGTTGTCCACAGCATATACTTAATATGTGAGAACAATTCGCCACCTGCCATTGCCGGTGCTAAATTTGTAGTATCACTCAGTGGAGAAAGTTTGTCACCAAAATATGCGCCAGATAAAACAGCCCCAGCGGTCATCCCTAGAGAAATACCTAATGCTTCACCTATACCTATTAATGCTATACCTACGGTTGCAGACGTTGTCCAGCTGCTACCCGTTGCAACAGAAATTACAGCGCAAATGATTACACAAGCCGCTAAGAATATTGTGGGATTAAGAATTTGGAGTCCATAATAAATCATTGCAGGTATAATACCACTAACAAGCCATGTGCCTGCCAGTGCACCAACCATTAGTAATATTAACAATGCACCTGTGGTAGATCGAATGTTCTCTTCTACTTCGGCTATCATTTGCTTATAAGAAACCTTATTTGCAAACCCAACAATAGCTGCAACTGCACCGCCCATTAAAAGTATGAACTGATTTGAGCCACTTAAGGCGTCATCACCAAATACATAAACATTATATGCTAGCATAGCAACTAGGGCTATAACCGGAATTAAAGCGGCAAATATGCTTAATTCTTTATTGTCAACGATATGCTCGTTTTCCCTGTGTTCATTGGTATTTTGGTCTGACATTAAAAGTTAGTTTGGTTTCTACGTAATATTACGATTTCTGTAACGGTTGTGCAAACCCATTTTATAAATCAAATTTTAGGCTTTTATGCTTTTGACATCCAGTATATTAAGGTCTTCAAGACATTTTCTCATTAAGGCATAGGTTCTTTGAATATCATCGTCTAAGCCAATTGAAAATCGAATTAATCCGTTTCCTAGTCCCATTTCTTCTTGTTCCTCTAACGGAATTTCAGAAGATGTGGAGCTTCCGGGTGCGCTGAATAATGTTTTGTAAAACCCAAGGCTAACTGCTAAATAGCCTAATTTTCTTTCTTGCATTAATTCCATTAAAGCATTTGCATTCTCAAGAGTACCTACATCCATAGTTACTAATCCGCCATATCCGTATTCGGGATTCATTTGATCTTCCATAATTAAATGCCCCGGGTGAGATGATAATCCTGGATAGACAACTCTTAATCCGTCCTTTTCAAAATTCTCAGCTAAGTACTGTGCATTTTCACTATGCTTTTTCATACGAATATGTAGCGTGCGCATGTTCTTTAAAATCGAAGCTGCGCGCATACTATCTAGAGTGCTGCCTAAAAGCATTCCTGCACCGTTGTTTACATCTTTAAGACTAAGGCAGAATTCTGTAGTACCACAAACAACACCGGCAACACAGTCACTGGTTCCGTTAATGAATTTGGTAAGACTATGAATAACGATATCTGCACCTAATTTGGCAGGCGAAACGGTTAAAGGTGAAAAAGTATTGTCAACTATTAATGGTAATTCATTTTTCTTGGCAATGCGTGAAAGTGCAGAAATATCAGCAACCTCTAAAAGCGGATTACTTACACTTTCGCAGTAAATCATCTTAGTATTTGGTGTAATAGCTGCGGCTACTGCATCAAGATCTGTAATGTCTAGAAAGGTAGTTTTAATTCCGAATTTGATCAAGAAATTTTTCATGAAAGCATATGTGCCACCATAAATAGTTCTACTACTAATAATATGATCGCCAGCATTACATAATTGTAATATCACGGCTGTAATGGCGCCCATGCCACTAGCGGTTACATTTGCACTCTCGGTGCCTTCTAAAGCTGCTAGTGCTTCACCTAAATATAAATTGGAAGGTGAAGAATGTCTGCTGTACAAATAACAACCCTCGGTATTTCCTTCAAAGGTGTCGAACATAGTTTTTGCCGATATAAAGGTGTACGTTGATGAATCGGATATAGAAGGATTTACTCCGCCATATTCTCCGAAGTATTGTAGGTCTTGTAAGTCATTGCTGTTCTTTTGGCTCATGGGTTGTTGTTTTCAGTAAAAATACCGTTTGAGTGTAAAATTGTCAACATGAAGTTGTTTTATTGGTTTTTAAAACTATATTTAATTTTATAATAGATTGAAAATCTATTATTGTGTGTTTTATAACAACTAGACAGAATTATATTCATTATGAAACTAGACCAAATAGATAATAAACTTTTAGACTTATTGCAGGCAGATAGCAAAAGAACTACCAAAGAATATGCTTTAAAACTAGGACTCTCTACTACTGCTATCTACGAACGTATAAAAAGATTAGAAAGAGTTGGAGCCATTAGAAGCTACGTAGCATTGGTCGATAAAGCCATTGTAGATAGGAATTTTACGGTGTTTTGTCATGTAAAACTTGTGCAACATGTAAAGGATAATATAGCACAATTTGAAGCTCAAGTTTTGCGTTTACAAGAGGTGGTAGAATGTCATCATTTAAGCGGAGATTATGATTATTTGTTGAAAATTCACGTTCGAGATATGGATGCATACCGAAATTTTATGGTCAATAAATTAACAACCATGAATCATATTGGTAGTACCCAAAGCTCTTTTACCATAAAAGAGGTAAAGCATTCTACGGCTATACCCCTTTAAAACTAAAAATAGTATTAATTTTGTAGGACATTAGAAAACTAAAATTTTATGAATCAATATGATGTAGCCATTATAGGCTCAGGACCTGGAGGATACGTAGCAGCAATACGTTGTGCTCAATTAGGAATGAAAACAGCAATAATTGAAAAATATTCCACTCTAGGCGGAACATGTTTAAATGTTGGGTGTATTCCTTCTAAGGCGATGCTAGATTCTTCTCATCATTACGAGGATGCAACTAAACATTTTGAAGAGCATGGTATTGAAATTCCTGGTGAGATTAAAGTAAACTTGGAGAAAATGATTGCTCGTAAACAAGGTGTTGTTAATCAAACTACAAAAGGAATTGAGTTCTTGATGGACAAGAATAAAATCACCGTTTATGAAGGTGTTGGTAGCTTCAAAGATGCTACCCATGTGAACATTAAAAAGAATGATGGTAAAACAGAAGAAATTGAAGCAAAAAATATAATCATTGCTACAGGGTCTAAGCCGTCTACTTTACCATTTATAAAATTAGACAAAGAACGTATCATTACCTCTACAGAAGCTTTAGAGCTTAAAGAAATACCAAAACATATGATTGTTATTGGTGGTGGTGTTATTGGTTTAGAATTAGGTCAAGTGTATAAAAGACTTGGTGCAGATGTTACTGTTGTTGAGTTCATGGATCGTATTATTCCTGGTATGGATGCTGCGCTTTCTAAGGAGTTGACGAAGGTGTTGAAAAAGCAAAAAGTAAAATTCGCTTTATCTCACAAAGTAAAGTCTGTTGAAAGAAAAGGGGATCAGGTAATCGTTAAGGCTGATAACAAAAAAGGTGAAGAAGTTGTTTTTGAAGGTGATTATTGTTTAGTTGCTGTAGGTAGAAAACCATATACTGACGGATTAAATGCTGATGCTGCAGGTGTAAAGCTTGACGAAAGAGGTAAAGTAATTGTTGATGAACATTTGAAAACAAGTATCGATAACATTTATGCTATCGGTGATGTAATCAAAGGTGCAATGTTGGCTCATAAAGCTGAAGAAGAAGGTACTTTGGTTGCTGAGATATTAGCAGGTCAAAAACCACATATCGATTATAACTTGATACCTGGTGTAGTATATACATGGCCAGAGGTTGCCGCTGTTGGTAAAACAGAAGAGGAATTGAAAGAAGCAGGAGTAGAGTATAAGGTAGGTCAATTTCCTATGCGTGCATTAGGTCGTGCTAGAGCAAGTATGGATACTGACGGATTCGTAAAGATTCTTGCAGATAAAAAGACAGATGAAGTTTTAGGTGTACATATGGTTGGTGCCCGTTGTGCAGATTTAATTGCCGAAGCGGTAACTGCGATGGAGTTTAGAGCGTCTGCTGAAGATATTTCTAGAATGAGCCATGCTCACCCAACATATGCAGAAGCGGTTAAAGAAGCGGCGTTAGCGGCTACAGATGATCGTGCTTTGCATGTTTAATTAGGATATAATTTTTGATATAGAAAAAGGCAGCCAATTGGCTGCCTTTTTTGTTTTATACTAAAATGTGAACTTAATTTTTAATAAGTCCTAGAACACGTAATACTTTTTCTGTGGCTGTTCTTAAAACTTCAAAAGCGATAATTGCAAATTGCTCTAAGTAAATTCTTGTAGAGGATAAAATTGCACGTATGTTTATTTTCAATTCCGCTTTATGGTCTTCATATTTTAAAGCTAAATAAGTACTTGCTATCATAAATAGAATTGCGCCAGGTACAACCAAGTACGGATTCATTGAATGATGAAAAAAGCGGTACAGACCTACACCTGTAAAACTGCCATATAAAATGATGAAATGAATAATATAGATAGATAAGGTGCTTTGACCTATCCTTAACCATGTTGCATTCATTAAGACTTTTCTTAGTAAAATAAATATGGAGAAAACTATTAAAACATCACCCAAACGAATGAATAGGTAGTTGTTGTCATTTATAGCCTGAAACAATTGTATACCTGTAACATCATACACTGAAAGGAAGAAATCTGAAGAAAGAAACATAAGAATCAATCCTGTTGCGATGTAAGTGGGTACGATGAAATTGTATAAGTTTTTGCTGTCTTGATATTTTGAAAATAAAACGGACATGAAACTACCAATAGTCGCGTAGCCCAACCATGGTATAATAGTAAAAACAGATCCGTTTGCTTTTGTTAAGTAATTTGCGAATACCTGCGGTAAAAATTCAAAACTAGATGTTTTATATATAGGTTCAAAAATGAACAATACTAGGGTCGTGGATACCAATATTGTTGGAAAAATCCATTTTTGTTTTGCAAAGGTTAAGATGTAAAAACTAATAATAAACAATAGCGAAAGGCCAATGCAGTGTAGAACATCTACCAAGTAGAAAGAATCATATACTTCACCTTTGAACAACCCAAAGATGTTCATTCGTAAAAGGTAGGCGATGACCAATAATTCAAATCCGCGTTTAATTCCCTTTTTAACTCGTGGATTTGCCCAACCAGTTTGCTTAGATTTAATTAATAAGAATGTAAAAATGAATCCAGATACGGTAAAGAATACCGGTGCGGTAATTCCTCTAAAATATTTCCAGGTATTGAACAACATATTAGAGTTGTCTCTGAAGGCATTATCAAGCAGACCATCAATAAAATGACCTTGTAACATCATTAAGATAGCCCACGCCCTAATGGCATCTAAAAAAAACAATCTTGACTTAGAGTTGCTCATTATCACAATTATATCCTATATACTTATAAAACAGTATGTTTGGATGTTTAAAGCGGCAAAATTAGATAAAATATTCTAAGGTTCATCGTAATTGAATTAAATTCGCAATCATACAATAAAATAGGTCTATGAGTTATGTATTAGCATTCGCAGGTAGCAATTCTTCAGTTTCCATTAATTATAAATTGGTAAAGCATACTGCTACCTTAATAAAAGGGGAAGAAGTGAGGTTGAGAGATCTTTCTAAATATCCATTTCCGATGTATAGTCAAGATGCAGAAAAGGAAAATGGATTCTCTAATTCTTTGGTTGAATTCAATAATGAAATAGCCAATTCTAAAGGATTAATCATCTCAGTAAATGAGCATAATAGTTACCCATCTGCATATTTTAAGAATACGATGGACTGGTTGTCTCGAATAGATTCTAAGTTTTTTGCGGATAAGAAGATTTTATTGATGGCCACTTCAGGTGGTGGTCGTGGTGCTATTGGTGCTTTAGAAGTGGCAGAAAAAATGATTGCTAGATTTCAAGGTACTGTGGTTGAATCTTTTTCATTACCGCGTTATAACGAGAATTTTGATGAAGTAAAAGGGATTATTGATGCCAAGTTGGCTGAGATACATGCTGCCAAAGTAGCTTCTTTTGTAAAGTCTATTTCTTAAAATTATAAAAAGGGCATAAGTTAAATAAACCTTAGGCTTCCCTATTAAACTAGAGGACTTTCTTACCTTTATTGCGTGTTAGAAGCATTCAAAAAACATATTGAAAATTCTTTTCCAGAATTGTTAGATACTCACTTCATCATTGCATGTAGTGGCGGTCTAGATAGTTCAGTGCTTGTGGAGCTTTGTCATCAAGCCAATTTGAGATTTTCTATAGCACATTGTAATTTTAGATTGCGTGGCACAGCAAGTGACGGTGATGAAGCTTTTATATGTGATTATGCCAAAAAAATAGAGAAAGAGTTCTTTGTAACTCATTTTGATACGCTTGGTTATGTGAATCAGCATAAAGTTTCTGTGCAAATGGCTGCTCGTGAACTTCGTTATGCTTGGTTCGAGCAATTATTAAAAGAGAATAATAGTTCTTATTTGTTAACCGCTCATCATGCAAACGATAATTTAGAAACTTTTTTAATCAATTTATCTCGAGGTACAGGTATTGATGGCTTAACGGGCATACCTGCTAAAATAAATAATATACGGAGACCTTTGTTGCCTTTTACTAGGCAAGAACTGGAATCTTTTGCACAGGTTGAAAAAATGGATTGGCGTGAAGATGCGAGTAATGGCGATGCAAAATATTTACGTAATAAAATTCGATTAGAGATTATTCCGAAGTTGAATGAATTGCATCCTACTTTTTCAGATAATTTCAAGAATACACTAGACTATCTACAGCAGACGGAAACTATTGCTTCAGCATACCTTTACAAATTAAAAGAAGAACTTTTTATTGATAAGCATGGTAGGTTTGAGATTGAAATTGCAAAATTGAAAGAATTACATCCGCTTTCTACTTATTTACATGGATTATTTAGTGCTTACGGATACAAGGAAATGGATAATCTTGAAGCTTTGTTAGATGGACTTTCTGGTAAGCAATTGTCTTCTAATACTCATGTACTAGTTAAAAATCGTGATGTATTGATTTTAACTTCAAATGTAGAAAGCAAATCGGATACTCAGGAGTATCTGATTACGGAAGAAGAAGTACCTTTGAACCTTCCGTTAAATTTGAAATTTTCGGTAGTACCAGAACGTCATGATAATACAGATACTGTAATATTTGTTCAAAAGAATACATTAAAGTATCCGTTAACAGTAAGAAAATGGAAAACTGGCGACTATTTTTATCCAATAGGTTTAAATAGGAAAAAGAAATTGGCAAAGTTTTTTAAAGATGAAAAAGTAGATGTTTTGTCTAAAGAAGAAACTTGGTTGTTATGCTCAGAAGGGCAAATTGTTTGGGTTATTGGTATGCGCGCAGACCATCGTTTTAAAGTTGACGATACCACTCAAGATATTTTAAAAATAGAATTTACATGATAAGATTTTTTGCTTTATTACTATTTATTGTTGTGTTACCATTAGGTGTTTTTTCACAAACAGAAGATGAACCCGTAGTTTGGGAACAGCAGGTTAATAAAATATCTGAATCGGAATATGAGCTGATAATGCAAGCTAAAATCTTAGATGGTTGGCACATGTATTCTCAATTTACATCTGAATTTGGTTCTTTGCCAAGCGAGTTTACCTATAACGGTAATGGCACTATATATGAACTTATTGATGGTACAGAAGAGAGTGAAACTATAAAAGAATACAGTGAAATATTTGAGGTTGAAGAAACCTTTTTTAAGGATAATGCGACCTTTACACAGCGTATTAAAATAGTAGATCCAGCAATAAATCAAATAGATGTTGACTTGTTCTTTCAAGTATGTGAAGAGGTTTGTATCCCTATGGATAAGAAGTTCATTTTTACATTAGATGGTTCTGCTGCTGAAGCAGTTGTAGCGACTGTTGATGATAGAAGTTTGTCATTAGGTCAAGAATTACGATTAGATTTAAAGAATAGGGAACTACTAACTCAAGGTCAAGATAACATTGCTGAGACTACTAATATTTGGGTAATTTTCGGATTAGGTTTTCTTGGCGGATTAATAGCTTTATTGACTCCTTGTGTGTTTCCAATGATTCCGCTAACGGTATCATTCTTTACCAAACATTCTCAGAATAAATCAAAGGGGATTGTAAATGCATTGCTCTATGGCTTCTTCATTATTTTAATCTATTTCTTATTAAGCTTACCATTCCATTTGTTCGACTCAGTAGATTCTCAAATTTTAAATTCCATCGCTACAAATGTTTGGTTGAATTTGTTATTCTTCGTGATCTTCATATTCTTCGCTTTTTCGTTTTTTGGATATTATGAATTGACCTTGCCAAACTCATGGGCAAATAAAATGGATGATGCATCGTCTAAGGTTGGCGGAGTGTTAGGAATATTTTTTATGGCCGTTACATTGGCTATTGTATCTTTCTCGTGTACCGGCCCTATTTTAGGAGGATTATTAGGTGGTACTACTTTGGCAGAAGGTGAAGTGGCTACGAATCTTACTGCGGGTATGACAGGTTTTGGCATTGCATTAGCATTGCCTTTTGCATTATTTGCGTTATTCCCGGCATGGTTAAATTCACTTCCAAAATCTGGCGGATGGATGACTACGGTTAAAGTAGTGTTGGGCTTCTTAGAAATTGGTTTAGCACTAAAATTCTTGTCTAATGCAGATTTAGTGGGTCATTGGGGTATTCTGAAAAGAGAAGTATTTTTAGGTATTTGGATTGTTTTAGGAATAGCAATGACATTGTATTTATTTGGATTATATAAATTTCCACATGATGGTCCGATTAAAAAGTTGTCTATTGGTAGAAAAATTGCTGCCCTTATAAGTGCTGCCTTTACTATTTATATGATATTGGGCGTTACTAATATTACAAACCTAAAATTGTTAAGCGGCTTTCCGCCGCCAGAGTTTTATAGCATTTTTGAACAAGAAAGCGATTGCCCACTAGGTATTGATTGCTTTAAAGATTTTAATGAAGGTCTTGCATACGCTAAAGAAGTGAATAAACCTATATTGTTAGATTTTACGGGTTGGGCTTGTGTCAACTGTAGAAAGATGGAAGATAATGTATGGAGCGATGCAGAGGTGTTCCCGATTATAAAGGATAACTATGTGCTTATTTCATTGTATACCGATGATCGAGAAGAACTGCCTGAAGCGGAACAGTTTAATTTTCAGTATGATAGTGGTCGTGTTAAGGAAATTTCGAACATTGCCCAAAAATGGGGAACCTTTCAAGATGTAAATTTCAATTCGATTTCTCAACCATTTTACGTATTGCTTTCTCCAGATTTGAAAGTGCTAAATACATCTATTCAAAATTCAGATGTACCAACCTATAAAAATTGGTTGCTAGAAGGTTTGAAAAATAATAATTGATAGGTAGGTTTTGTAGGATGTTGACTACTTGTCAATAAAAAGCAGAGCTACGAAGTGTTTATTGTAAAAAATAGTTTTAACTTGGGAACGTTTCCCCCAAACTAAACTATGAAAACATTAAAAAAAATAGGAGCAATCCTATTGGTTGTTGTTACCCTTCTGATCATTGTTGTCGGAGCATTTGCATACACTTTAAAACCAGATTATTCTGGTGAGAAAGAATTAGTAGGCCTTCAAAAAGAGGTCAATGTGTACTACGATGAATACGGTATTCCCCATATTTACGGTGAAAATGAAAAAGATGCCTTTAGAACTTTAGGCTATGTACATGCGCAAGATCGTTTGTGGCAAATGGAGCTATTGCGAAGAATTGCTAGTGGTGGTTTGTCAGAAGTTTTTGGTGCTGATTTAATTGGTACAGATAAATTCTTTTTATCACTTGGTATTGCAGATGCATCTAAAGTGTCTGCCAATAATGTGGATGAGAGTGATGCCGGAGTAATTCTGTCAAAAGCATACTTAGACGGCATTAATCAATTTATAAAAGAAGGACCAACACCTGTTGAGTTTTACCTTACGGGTATTGAAAAGAAAGAATTTGTTTTAGAAGATGTCTATAATACTATTGGTTATATGGCATTCAGTTTTGCAATGGCACACAAGACAGATCCTCTTTTGACTACGATAAATACAAAACTAGGAACCGAATACTTGAATGATTTGCATGTTGGTTCAAGTGCGGAGACAGAATGGATAAAGAATTACAATCCGTCGCAGTCAGACTCTATTCAAAATAACCTAACAGCAGCTGTAAATAAAGCATTAGGGGTGTTAGATATTCCATTATTTGAAGGTAGTAATAGTTGGGTGATTGCACCTGAAAAAACAAAGAACGGCAAGGTGATTTTAGCTAATGATCCTCACATTGGTTTTTCTCAACCATCAGTTTGGTATGAAGCTCATATTGAAACACCTACGTATTCAAAGTACGGATATCATATTGCAGGTATACCATTTCCACTATTAGGGCATAATAGAAAAGTAGCTTACGGTATTACCATGTTCGAGAATGATGATGTTGATTTCTATTACGAGCAGAATAATCCAGATAAAGAGAATCAATACTTATCTGAAAATGGGTATGTAGATTATGAAATCATTACAAAGAGTTTTAAGGTAAAAGATTCGTCAGAAGTTGAATTTTCATATAAAAAATCGAACCACGGACCAATATTAAACGGAATAGCAGATCAGGTGCAAGGTGAAAGACCAATTGCCATGTCATGGTTATATACTCAAATAGATAATAAAGTTATAGATGCTTTATTCGGTTTAAGCCATTCTAATAACCTTACGGAGTTTAAGACTGCTCTACCAAAAATTCATGCACCCGGTTTAAATATAATGTACGGAGATGATGAGGGTAATGTAGCATGGTTTGCCACTGCTCAGCTTTATAAAATTCCTGATTCGATAAATACAAAGTTAATTTTTGAAGTAGGAAAGGGGCTTCCGGTAGAAAAGGAATTTATTGGTTTTAATGAGAATCCACAGTCAATAAATCCGTCAAATAATTATGTGTATTCTGCTAACAATCAACCAGATTCTATTGCAGGTATGTTATGCCCAGGTTACTATTTACCTGAAAACAGAGGAAAACGAATAGTGCAGCTATTAGAACCTAAGAATGATTGGGATTTAAACGCGGCAAGTGAAATGATTACTGATGTTATTTCAGCTGTAGATCCAGAAATTGTCACCAATTTATCTAAATATTTAGATGTATCATTATTAAGTGAAAATGGATTAAAAGCCATTGACAGTTTAAAAATGTGGAAGGGTGACTATGAGCTTTCATCAATAGAGGCTACTATTTATAATAGATGGGTGTATTACTTTTTAGAGAATACTTTTGAAGATGAATTGGAAAAGGAATTGTTTAATCAGTTTTTAGGTACCCATTTTACAAAAAGATTAATAGCACCATTATCTAAAGATGAAGAGTCTGTTTGGCTAGATAATGTAAATACCACCGATGTTCAAGAGACCATGGCAGATATAGTAAATATGTCTTTTATGGAGGCGGTATTTTCTTTAGAAAAAGATTTTGGTAAAAACATGGATTATTGGCAATGGGAGAGAGTGCATAGTATAGAACATCCACATCCAATTGGTCAAATAGCAGCCTTGCGTTCCTTTTTTAATGTAGGTCCTTTTCCGGTGAATGGTACTAGAGAAGTAATCAATAATATGGCATTTTCTTATGACGCTACTGGTTTTTACAAAACAACCTCGGGACCTTCTACGAGAAGACTTATAGATTTCTCTGATGTAGAGAATAGTATCAGCATTCTGCCTACTGGGCAATCTGGTAATCCGTTTAGTAAACACTTCAAGGATCAGGCAGAAATGTATGTTAACGGAGAGTTCCGTAAAATGATGATGAATACTGCTGAAATTAAAATGAGTAAAGAAATCCTTACATTTAAGCCAAAGGATTAAAAATGCTTACAAAAGTTTATGGGAGTGCAGTATTTGGTGTAGAGGCCACAACAATAATTGTTGAAGTAAATATCGATAAGGGAATCGGTTATCATTTAGTAGGGTTGCCCGATAATGCTATTAAAGAAAGTAACTATAGAATAGCAGCTGCATTACAGAACAACGGTTATAAAATTCCTGGCAAAAAAATCACCATAAATATGGCGCCTGCAGATCTTCGTAAAGAAGGTTCTGCTTATGACCTTACCTTGGCAATTGGAATTTTAGCGGCATCTAGTCAAATTAAATCTGAAGATATTGAGAAGTATATCATCATGGGCGAATTGTCTTTAGATGGTAGTTTACAGCCGATAACTGGTGCGCTACCAATTGCTATTAAAGCACAGCAAGAAGGATTTACCGGTTTCATTTTACCAACGGCAAATGCAAAAGAAGCTGCTATTGTTGGAGATTTAAAGGTATACGGCATAGATAATATCAAGCAAGTTTTAGACTTCTTTGATCAAGGTACTCCGCTTGAACAGACTATAATAGATACCAGAGAAGAGTTTTATAAGAGTTTAGATTTTCCAGAATTTGATTTCTCAGATGTAAAGGGACAGGAAAGTATTAAACGCTGTATGGAAATTGCTGCAGCAGGCGGACATAATATCATATTAATTGGTCCGCCAGGTGCTGGTAAGACCATGTTAGCAAAACGTTTACCTTCTATTTTACCACCAATGACTTTGCATGAAGCTTTGGAAACCACTAAAATACATAGTGTAGTTGGTAAAATTAAGAACATGGGGTTAATGAGTCAACGACCCTTTAGAAGTCCTCATCACACAATATCCGACGTCGCTTTGGTAGGCGGTGGTTCATACCCGCAACCGGGTGAAATTTCATTGTCACACAACGGCGTATTATTCTTAGATGAATTACCTGAATTTAAACGTGGCGTGTTAGAAGTTATGCGCCAACCGCTAGAAGATAGAGAGGTGACAATTTCTCGTGCTCGTTTTACGGTAACTTATCCAAGTAGTTTTATGTTGGTGGCTAGTATGAACCCTAGTCCGGGTGGATATTTCAATGACCCAGATGCTCCGGTAACTTCATCGCCTGCAGAAATGCAACGCTATTTAAGTAAAATATCTGGTCCGCTTTTAGATCGTATAGATATACATATTGAGGTTACTCCAGTTCCGTTCGAAAAGTTATCCGAAGAAAGAAAAGGAGAGGGGAGTGTTGAAATAAGAAAACGTGTAACAGCAGGAAGAGAAATACAAACAGCCAGATTCGAAGGTTTGGATAATGTGCACTATAATGCTCAAATGAACACAAAACAGATTCGTGAATATTGCAAATTAGATGATAAATCTAAAGCGTTATTGAAAAATGCAATGGAACGATTAAATCTTTCCGCTAGGGCCTATGATAGAATTTTAAAAGTAGCAAGAACTATTGCTGATTTAGCCGGTGAGCAGGTATTGAACGGTGATCATATTTCAGAGGCCATTCAATACCGTTCACTCGACAGAGAGGGTTGGTTGGGGTAAAGTTTTATAAAGAAGAGGTATGATTTAAGAATACAACTCTTCATTATTAATATCGTCTTCGTTATTATTTGGTGCTGTAAAAATATCTTTAAGTATGTAACTGGTAACTATAGTAAGCCCAAGTGTTAGAGTAGGTATTGCGTAATCCCATGTTAATAGTTTCATGAGGCCACCACAGATTAGGGTAATTACACCTATTACCATAACAAAGTTCCATATAATTTCGGTAGTACTATTCTTAACACCATCTTCTTTAGACATAAAGTAAGAGGTGCCTTCCATCGCAAACCAAGCAATGAAAGTAAATGCGGTACCAATTTGAAAAAATAGGGTATGGGTGAAATCTAAAATTGTTAAGAGTCCGTTGGTCGTCCAAAAAAGCACCAATGCCATTTTAATTAAATCTACGGTCTTTTTTTCTTCCTTTTTTAAAAAGCGCAATCCGTATAGAATAAGAATCGCTGCAAAGGAGATGAAAATAATTCCTTCAGAAAAAGGCCAGTGAAGTATTCGCATTACCACACCCATTAAAAGTGTGGCTATGGCAGCTCTAATCGGATTTCTAAATGCTTTTTTAGAATTTTCCATATCTGGTTTTTTAGTTAATAACTTTAATGTTGGCTTTTAGGCCTTGCATTATTCCTATGATATTGTTTACGGTTTCATTTAGGTAATACCGTACTACTATATGCGGAATTCTAATGGTTGTAAATCCATTTTTAAAGGAGTGCATCGCTTCTTCTAAATTGTTGATAGCCTCATGTTCGGTCAGCTTATCATATTCAGAGTCAATTTCAATATTAAGTTTTACACGAGAAATGGCGATATCGATAGATTTTTTACCATCCCACCACTCTAACATGGGGTTTACACCAGCTTCTTTCAGCGCATAATAAAGCTGAATAGCTTCTAAGGGTGTATTGTGTTTAGTAATCAATAACTTAATACGTTCATGGTGCTTCATGCAAAGCTCTACGCCAGCACTCTCCATTGCATTTTTGTGGTCTAAATAACCGAGTTCTTTGTTACATTCTAAGCAAATCATTAATAGGTTAAGTTTAAGGTTTGGGGATAGCTATAACCCTGTTATTTTTGGATTAGTATGTAATCTCGATGAATGACATCCAAGTTTTAGACGAACTGCATTTTTTTAGACAAACGGCATTTTGAAATGTTAAAATTGTGGTGAAATTGATTCTGGGTATGGTGAGAATATTCAGATTAACCAATTATATTTACAAGAACGATAATTTTACTAGATGTTTAAGAAATTAGGTCCGGGTGTACTGGTGGCCGCAGCGTTTATTGGTCCCGGTACGGTTACGGCATGTACTTTGGCAGGAGTCAATTTTGGATTTAGTTTACTGTGGGCCATGTTGTTATCTATCATAGCAACCTATGTTCTTCAAGAAATGTCTGCCCGTTTAGGTATCGTAACCCAGAAGGGATTGGCAGATGTTATCAAACAAGAACTGCATAACCCTTGGATTCGTAATAGTGTCATAGCTCTTATCTTTTCTGCCATTATTATTGGTAATGCCTCTTATGAAGCAGGTAATATAGGTGGTGCCACCTTGGGTATGGAAGCTTTATTTGGTATGACCTATAGTAATCTGTATCCTTTTATTTTGGGTGGTTTGGCTTTCATATTATTATACTTGGGTAGTTACAAGTCTTTGGAAAAGGTGTTTATAGTGCTTGTACTTATTATGAGTTTATCGTTTGTAATGACGGCTATTTTGACCAAACCAGATATATGGGAACTCATTAAAGGATTGTTCATGCCTACAATTCCTGAAAAAGGCATTCTTACTATAATCGCTTTAGTTGGTACCACCGTTGTACCTTATAATCTTTTTCTACATGCAGCATTGGTAAGTGAGAAATGGAAATCTAAAGACGATTTAAAATTAGCTAAGCGAGATACACTAGTTTCAATTATTTTAGGCGGACTAGTTTCTGTCAGTATAATTATATCAGCTGCGGCCATAAACTCTACAGAAGTAAATAATGTTATGGATATGGCAAAAGCCCTAGAACCTTTATACGGTTCTGCGGCTTTGTATTTTTTGGGTATTGGTATGTTTGCTGCTGGTATCACCTCTGCGATTACAGCACCTTTAGCTGCAGCCTATGTGGCAAATAGTTGTTTTGGATGGAATGCAGGATTTAAAGATGCTAAGTTTAGAATGATATGGATAATGATACTAATACTAGGGGTATTCTTTTTATCCTTCGGAATTAAACCTATTGAGATTATAAAATTCGCTCAAATTACCAATGGCTTGTTACTGCCCATAATAGCTGTCTTTTTGCTTTGGGTGGTAAATAGAACGGGAGTGATGGGGGAATATAAGAATAACATGATGCAGAATATATTCGGAGGACTGATTATTCTGCTTTCCGTTTTATTAGGTGCTAAAAGTATCTTAACCGTATTAGGCTTTTTATAGATGACGAAACATTTTATTGATATTAATTGTGATGTAGGGGAAGGTGTTGGTAATGAAGAAGCGTTATTTCCGCTTATCAGTTCTTGTAATATTGCTTGTGGTGGTCATGCAGGTTCTAAAAAGAGTATAGTATTCTGTTTAGAGTTGGCAAAGAAGTGTAATGTAAAGATAGGTGCGCACCCATCATATCCTGATAGAGAAAATTTTGGTCGTGTTTCTATGAATATATCTAGCGATGCATTGATCCAAAGTATAAAAGAACAATTGCAATTATTCATGTCTTTATGTAATCAGATAGATGTTCAATTACATCATATTAAACCTCACGGGGCACTTTATAATGATATCGCTAAAGACGAACTTGTAGCGAAAATGTTTTTAACTGGTATAGAAGAATTCAAAAAAGACGTAGTGTTATATGTTCCATATGGTAGCGTCATTCAAAAATTGGCATTAGAAAATGGATTTAAAGTTCTAGTTGAAGCCTTCGCTGATAGAAATTACAATACTGATTTAAGTTTGGTTTCTAGAAAAGAGAGCAATGCCCTAATAACTGATGGTAAAGAGGTGTTGAATCATCTATTAACAATGTATAAAGAAAATGAGGTAAAAACGGTGAGTGGAGATAAAATCCCTATTATCGCAAATACCTATTGTATTCATGGCGATACACCTTCGGCATTGCAAATTTTGGCGTATCTTTCAAATGAATTACCTCATCATAATCTACTCATAAAATAGTGAATTCCCCTAAAATACATATCAAACCATTTGGCGTACATTCTGTTTTAATTGAATGGCCAAATGAGGTTAGTGAAATCATATTAGAAAAGATATTACATTTTGAACGGTTTTTAAACAAAGAAGTGTTTACGAATAAGGAGTGGGAGTTAGTACCTTCTTATAACTCTCTTTTGATAGTTAATAGGACAAAACAAATCGATTTTCAGAAATTATCTTCTGATATAAACAACTGGTATGAACAATTAAAAGAATCTCCAAAACCAGATAGGTACTTATGGCGATTACCAGTTTGTTATGATTTGGAATTCGGTTTAGACCTTGAAGAGGTCGCAAATCATTTTAATAAAACAAAAGAAGAAATTATAGCCTTGCATACTGGCGCTACGTATACAGTATTCGGTATTGGGTTTTTACCAGGCTTTATGTATTTAGGCGGTATCAATAAAGAGTTAGAGATGCCAAGAAAAGCTACACCTAGATCTAAAGTGGTTAAAGGTGCTGTTGGTATTGCAGGTAAACAAGCAGGAATCTATCCGCAAGAATCACCAGGAGGTTGGAATATCATTGGAAATTGTGCAGTGCCCATTTTTGACGCAACAAAAGAGAATCCATGTTTTGTAAGTGTTGGCGATAAAATTGAATTCTATCAGATATCTAGAGCAGAGCATGACCTTCATATAATAGAAGCAGAAGTGGGTATTTATAAACCTGAAAAAATTAAGATAGATGCTTAAAGTTCTAAAAGCAGGTTTTTATACCACGGTGCAAGATGCAGGGAGATTCCATTATAGAAATAAAGGAGTACCAGTATCTGGGGTAATGGATGAAATGTCAGTTTTTAAAGTAAATTCTTTGTTAGAGAATAAAGAGTCTTCTGCCGTGTTAGAAATTACCATGACGGGACCAACCCTCATCTTTGAAAAAGAAACCTTTATGGCACTTGGTGGAGCCAAAATGTCTGCGACACTCAATAATTTGCCTATCCAAAATTATAAAGTCTATATGATAGAAAAAGGTGACATACTTTCTTTTGGTCGTTTAGAAAAAGGTTTTAGGTCTTACCTAGCTATAAAGGGTGGCTTCACACCTAAAGAAATATTGGGTAGTAGATCTTATTATAAGCCTATTACCAAAGTCAATAGATTAACTGATAATGATGTTGTTCCTTTTTCGGTGGCAGAAGATTTTCAACCTAAAATATCAGAAATTAAAGTGGCATCATTTTTAGATGAAACTGTTCTAGAGGTAAACAAAGCGCCAGAATTTGATATATTAAGCGATAAGCAGTTAGAAGAAATTTTCTCTAAAACATTTACCGTAGCTCATGAGAATAACAGAATGGCATATCAGTTAACAGAAACGATAACACCACATACATACTCAATGCTAACCTCTGCAACTATACCTGGTACCGTACAATTAACACCTGCGGGTAAATTGATTGTGCTTATGAAAGACGGACAAACAACTGGCGGATACTTAAGAGCTGTTCAATTAACAGATAAGGCAATATGCATTCTAGCTCAAAAAAAGGGCGGAGATCCTATTAGCTTTAAATTGGTGTAATTTGATACTTTTTTAACCGATTTTGTTAAGGGGCTATTTATCACCTATATTTTCAGTACTATTGTAATATGAAATTATCAAACCTAAATAAAGAACTAGTCATTGTCATTCCAATTCTGGGATGATATAGCTTTTCAATATGTGGAAAAACCTGTATCAGATATATTTGATGCAGGTTTTTTTATGTTTTATCTATAATTGTACACTGTTTTTAAGTATTGAATATGGTATATAGTTGTTGTTTAAGTGTTTGGTATTCAATATTTTAGATTCATTTTTGATTAAATGAATTTGTATTGTCAATTATTGTTAAAATTAGAAATTTTTATAAACTTTTATCTTTGGTTTAACAGTATTAAGAAATCAAGATAAGCATACGAGAATTATATTATGGAATTGAACAAACATAGTAAGAATGTAACCCAAGATCCAACACAACCGGCAGCACAAGCAATGCTTTATGCTATAGGTTTAACAGAAGAAGATTTAAAGAAACCATTAATTGGTATTGGTAGCACAGGTTATGAGGGAAATCCTTGTAATATGCATTTAAATGATTTGGCTCAAGAGGTTAAAGTTGGTGTTAATGACAGTGGCTTAGTTGGTCTTGTGTTTAATACTATTGGTGTGAGTGATGGTATATCTATGGGTACTTATGGTATGCGTTACTCTTTGCCTTCTAGAGATATTATTGCTGATTCTATGGAAACAGTAGTGCAAGCAATGAACTATGATGGTTTGGTTACTGTTGTTGGGTGCGATAAAAATATGCCAGGTGCACTTATGGCGATGATTCGTTTAAATAGACCATCTGTTTTAGTGTATGGTGGTACAATTGCTTCGGGTTGTTTTAAGGATAAGACCTTAGATATCGTTTCTGCTTTTGAAGCATGGGGCGAGAAGGTTGCTGGTACAATGAATGAGGAAGATTACAAAGGTGTAATTCAGAATGCTTGCCCAGGTGCAGGTGCTTGTGGTGGTATGTATACTGCTAATACAATGGCATCTGCTATAGAAGCTTTGGGTATGGCAATGCCTTATAATTCTTCTAATCCTGCTATTGGAAAAGATAAGCAGTACGATGCTATAAACTCTGGTAAGGCTTTAAGAAACCTTTTAGAGAAAGATATTAAGCCAAGTGATATTATCACTCGTAAATCAATGGAGAATGCTATTCGTTTGCTAACCCTTTTGGGTGGGTCAACAAATGCGGTACTTCACTTTTTGGCAATCGCTAAAGCTGCCGATGTTGATTTTACGTTAGATGATTTTCAAAAAATTAGTGATACAACGCCATTCTTGGCAGATTTAAAGCCAAGTGGTAAATTTTTGATGGAAGATGTTCATCGTGTAGGTGGTGTACCTGCCGTTATGAAGTTTATGCTTGAAAACGGAATGCTACATGGAGATTGTCTTACCGTTACTGGTAAAACAATAGCTGAAAACTTAGCTGATGTACCTGGTTTATTGGAACATCAACAAGTAATAAAACCTTTGAGCAATCCTATTAAGGCAACAGGTCACTTACGTATTCTTTACGGCAACCTAGCCACTGAAGGTGCTGTGGCTAAGATTACAGGTAAGGAAGGACTGTATTTCTCTGGTCCGGCTAAAGTATATAATGATGAGTTTCTTGCTAATGCCGGTATCGGTAGAGGTGAGGTGAAAAAAGGTGATGTTGTGGTTATACGTTACGAAGGTCCAAAAGGAGGACCCGGTATGCCAGAAATGTTAAAACCAACTGCAGCTATTATGGGAGCAGGTCTTGGTAAAGATGTTGCTTTGATTACAGATGGTCGTTTCTCAGGTGGTACACACGGTTTCGTAGTGGGTCACGTTTCTCCTGAAGCACAAGAGGGCGGAGCAATTGGTCTTCTAGAAAACGGAGATATTATTACGATAGATGCTGAAAAGAATGAAATTTCGGTTAATCTAACAGATGAGCAGTTATCAGAAAGAAAAAAGAATTGGAAACAGCCAGAATTAAAGGTGAAAAGAGGAAGTTTATACAAATATGCCCGTATGGTATCTTCTGCATCTAATGGTTGTGTTACCGATGAGTTTTAAATAACACCGGCTAGATTTTAATTAGTTCTAGTAGGGTTTTAATATCAGGCTATTGTAACTCTTATATGCAATACTTGAATTTGATTATTAATTATGGAAACAGTAAAAGAGAAGAAAAAAGGTACAGATTCCAAGAAAACTATAAAGATTTCTGGAGCAGAGGCGTTAATTCATTGTTTGTTGGCCGAAGGGGTCGAAACAATGTATGGCTACCCTGGTGGCGCAATTATGCCCGTCTACGATGAACTATATAAGTTTCAAGATAAATTAACGCATATTCTTACTAGACATGAACAGGGTGCTACGCATGCTGCTCAAGGATATGCTCGTGTTTCAGGTAAAGTGGGTGTTGCAATAGCAACCTCTGGTCCTGGAGCAACAAATTTAGTGACAGGTCTTGCAGATGCGCAGATAGATTCAACACCTATGGTTTGCATTACAGGTCAGGTTACTAGACAATTACTAGGTACCGATGCTTTTCAGGAAACTGATATTATTGGTATTTCTACTCCGGTAACGAAATGGAATTATCAAATAACCGAAGCTTCTGAAATACCAGAAGTAATGGCGAAAGCTTTTTACATTGCTAAATCTGGTAGACCAGGTCCGGTATTAATTGATATTACTAAAAATGCACAAATAGATGCGTTCGATTTCTCTTATGAGAAATGTACTGCTGTTCGTAGTTATAAGCCGGTTCCAAAACCTAAAATGAGTGCAATTCAAGCAGCTGCAGATTTAATCAATAGCGCTAAAAAACCATTTATTGTTTGGGGTCAAGGTGTAATTCTTGGTAAAGCAGAAGCTGAGCTTAAAGAACTGGTTGAGAAAACTGGAATTCCTGCAGCATGGACAATCATGGGGGCATCTGCCTTAGATACTTCACATCCATTAAATGTTGGTATGGTGGGTATGCATGGTAACTATGGTCCTAATGTATTGACTAACGAGTGCGATTTACTAATTGCCATAGGTATGCGTTTTGATGATCGTGTAACCGGTAATTTAGATTCTTATGCAAAGCAAGCCAAGGTAATTCACTTTGAAATTGATCCGGCAGAGATTAATAAGAATGTGCATGCAGATGTTGCTGTTTTAGGTAACTCAAAAGAAACTTTAGGGTTGTTGTTACCATTAGTAAATGATAATAATCATGATGCTTGGCATAATATATTCAAAGAGAAATATAAAATTGAGTTCGATACTATTATAAATAATGACATTCACCCTACTAAAGATGGCTTGACCATGGGTGAGGTGATTGAAGAAATCAATTTAGCTTCAAACAATAAAGCAGTTATCGTTTCTGACGTTGGTCAGCATCAAATGATTGCTTGTAGATATGCCAAATTCTCGCAATCTAAAAGTAATATTACTTCTGGCGGATTAGGAACTATGGGCTTTGCGCTACCAGCAGCTATTGGTGCCAAAATGGGCGCCATGGATAGGGAAGTGGTTGCTATTATTGGTGATGGTGGTTACCAAATGACCATTCAAGAATTGGGTGTAATTTTTCAACATAAAGTGCCTGTTAAGATTGTTGTTTTAAACAATGAGCATTTAGGTATGGTGCGCCAGTGGCAAGAGTTGTTCTTTGAAAAAAGATATGCTTCTACGGTTATGGTGAATCCTGATTTTGTAAAAATTGCGGAAGGGTATAGTATAGAAGCAAAACGAATTTCTGAGCGTAAAGATTTAAAATCTACAATTCAAGAAATGATGGCTTCTAAAGAACCATATTTCTTAGAAGTAAAGGTTGAACAAGAAGATAACGTATTTCCAATGATACCTTCTGGAGCTTCAGTTTCTGATGTTAGATTGAAATAATAAGAGAAAAGAATAATCTCATGAACGATACTAACATACAAGACATTCCAAAAATACACACGGAGATTACTCGTAAATCTGAAGAAATCGGATTTACGATGCCCTCAGACTTGTACGTTGGTAGCTTTCTCAAAACCTTAATTACCTCTAAACCCAATGGTAGATTCTTAGAAATAGGAACTGGTATTGGTCTTAGCCTTTCTTGGATGATAGAAGGAATGGATGCTGATTCTAAATTAATATCCGTTGATAATGACCCAGCGTTAATTTCAATTGCTTCTAGTTATTTTGGTGATGATGATAGGGTTGAGGTTATTTGCAAAGATGGTACTGATTGGATAAATGAATATTCAGGTGCTAAATTTGATTTGATTTTTGCAGATGCTTGGCCAGGTAAGTATAGTGAAATTGATGAGGTTTTAGATTTACTTCAGGTTGGCGGATTTTACATTATCGATGATATGACAAAGCAACCTAATTGGCCAGAAGGTCATGAGGATAATGTGATAGTTCTTACAGCGTATTTAGAACAACGTGAAGATTTACAATTGACCAAAATGAATTGGTCTACAGGCTTAATAATGGCCGTTAAGAAATAGTATAGAATAATATAATGACACCATAAAATCCTTTTTTAAAAGGAGTAGGTAATGAAAGCTTATGGAAAATCAATGGTTTACAATATCAGTATATTCAGAAAATAATGTTGGATTACTGAACAGAATATCAGGTATCTTTTTAAAGAGACATATTAATATAGAGAGTTTAAATGTCTCTAAATCAGAGATTGATGATGTTTCTAAATTTACGATTGTAGCACATACAACCGAAAAGTGGGTGCATAACATTGTCGGTCAAATAGAGAAGCAAATAGAAGTTATAAAGGCATTTTATCATACTGATGATGAAACCATTTATCAAGAATCTGCTTTGTTTAAAATAGCATCAGGACTCTTATTTGATGAACGTCAAATTCAGAATATCATTAAAGATAACAATGCACAGATTGTCACAGTATCAAGAGACTTTTTTGTCATTGCTAAAAGTGGTAGAAGAAATGAAATTGAAGAAATGTACGATCAATTAAAGCCGTATGGCATTATGCAGTTTGTACGTTCTGGCCGTATTTCGGTTACAAAGGATGAAATGAAAATTTCAGCGATACTAAAAGAATTTTAATAAAGAATCATAACAATAATCAAATAAAGTAAATACAAAATGGCCAATTATTTTAATACGCTATCATTAAGAGATAAATTAACGCAACTTGGAAAATGTCGCTTCATGGATTCGTCTGAGTTTGCAGATGGCGTAAATGCTTTAAAAGGTAAAAAAATTGTAATCGTAGGTTGTGGTGCGCAAGGTTTAAACCAAGGTTTGAACATGAGAGATTCTGGTTTAGATATCTCTTACACATTACGTGATGCTGCAATAAAAGAAAAAAGACAATCTTTTGTAAATGCATCTGAAAACGGATTCACAGTAGGTACCTACCAAGAATTGATTCCTACAGCTGATGTTGTAATTAACCTTACTCCAGATAAGCAACATACTGCTGTTGTTGGTGCGGTTATGCCATTGATGAAAAAAGATGCTACACTTTCTTATTCTCACGGTTTTAATATCGTTGAGGAAGGGATGCAAATACGTGAAGATATTACCGTTATTATGGTTGCTCCAAAATGTCCGGGATCAGAAGTACGTGAAGAATATAAAAGAGGTTTTGGTGTACCAACTTTAATAGCTGTTCACCCAGATAATGACCCTCAAGGTAAAGGATTAGAGCAGGCTAAAGCATATGCTGTTGGTACTGGTGGCGATAGAGCAGGTGTGTTGATGTCTTCTTTTGTTGCTGAAGTAAAATCAGATTTAATGGGCGAGCAAACTATTCTTTGTGGTTTGTTACAAACAGGATCTATTCTTTGTTTTGACAAAATGATTGAGAAAGGAATTGACGCTGGTTATGCTTCTAAACTAATTCAATACGGATGGGAAACTATTACTGAAGGAATGAAGTACGGTGGTATTACACATATGATGGACCGTCTTACGAATCCTGCAAAAGTGAAGGCTTTTGAGCTATCCGAAGAATTAAAGGATATTATGCGTCCGTTGTTTCAAAAACACATGGATGATATTATGACTGGTCATTTCTCAAAAACTATGATGGAAGATTGGGCAAATGATGATAAGAACTTATTAACGTGGAGAGCTGCAACAGGTGAAACTGCTTTTGAGAAAACTTTTGCAGGTAGTCAAGAAATTACGGAACAAGAATTTTATGACAACGGTGTGTTAATGGTAGCTATGGTTAGAGCTGGTGTTGAATTAGCTTTTGAGGCAATGACTGAGTCTGGTATTATAGCCGAGTCTGCTTACTATGAGTCATTACACGAAACTCCATTAATAGCAAATACAATTGCACGTAAGAAATTGTTTGAAATGAACCGTGTTATTTCTGATACAGCTGAATATGGTTGTTACCTTTTTGATCATGCATGTAAGCCTTTATTGACTGACTTCATGAAAGGTATTGATACTGATGTTATTGGAACAAACTTCTCTGGAGATATTGATAATGACGTTGATAATGCACAATTAATTGCTATTAATAAAGCGTTACGTACGCATCCGGTAGAAATTGTTGGTACACGTTTACGTGAGTCTATGACTGCTATGAAGCCTATCGTATAGATTTATAATTTTTATAGTTATACCGATTGTCCGGTTAGGTGCATTCTAGAAGTTGCTAATCATTATTGATTGGTAATACTTTACAGAACTGTTCTTAAGCGGACAATTTAGGTTTTATAGCAACTAAAAAATTCCCAAGAGCATTAAATAAATAATATGAGAGGTACAAAACCAGCATATTTTCCAGAATTAGATGATGTTATAGAAGCGGCTCAGGTTATTTCTGAAATATCAGATGTAACTCCGTTAACGGAAAGCATTCGATTGTCAAAGCAATTTAATTGTGAGGTTCGATTAAAGCGAGAAGATTTACAACGTGTTAGATCTTATAAAATTAGAGGTGCTTTTAATAAAATAAGCTCTTTAACCGAAGAAGAACGTGCGAAAGGTGTTATTTGTGCTAGCGCAGGTAATCATGCTCAAGGAGTGGCTTTTGCTTGCTTTCATTTAAAAATTAAAGGAACTATTTATATGCCTTCGGTTACGCCTAAGCAAAAAGTAGAACAGACTAAGTTGTTTGGTGGCGAATGGGTTGAAATAGTTTTAGAGGGCGATACTTTTGATGATGCCTCACAAGCTGCTAGTGCTTTTGGTGCTAAAACTGGTAGTATTTTCGTTCATCCTTTTGATGATCCTAAAATAATTGAAGGTCAGGCTACTGTTGGTCTAGAATTAATATCACAATCTAAAACACCAATAGATTATCTTTTTGTTTGTATTGGTGGCGGTGGTCTAGCATCTGGACTTATTAGTGTTTTTAGTCAACTTTCACCGAATACTAAGATAATAGGAGTGGAACCCAAAGGTGCTCCATCTATGAAAACTTCCATTGACGCAGGTAAAGTAGTGGCACTTGATCATATAGATAAATTTATTGATGGTGCAGCGGTCAAAAAAGTAGGTAGTTTGACCTACGACATCTGTAATTATTATTTAGATAATATGATTACGGTTGATGAGGGCAAAGCGTGCCAAACTATTTTAGATCTCTACAATAGAGATGCTATTGTGGTAGAACCTGCTGGTGCTTTATCTATTGCGGCTTTAGATGATTATAAAGAAGAAATTGCCGGCAAAAATGTAGTATGTATTATTGGTGGTAGTAATAATGACATTACTAGAACTGCCGAAATTAAAGAGCGTGCACTGCTTTATGGTAAACTTAAGCATTACTTTATTATTCGTTTTCCGCAGCGACCTGGTGCTCTAAAAGAGTTTGTAGTAGATATTTTAGGTCCAACGGACGATATTACCCATTTTGAGTATTCAAAGAAATCTAGTAGGGAAAATGCGCCGGCTGTGGTAGGTATAGAATTAAAGAATCCAGAGGACTTGAAACCCTTGATAGAGCGTATGAAATCTAACAATTTCTATGGAGAATATATAAATGATAAACCAGACTTGTTTGAGTATTTGGTTTAAACTACTTTTAATACATCAGATTCAATTTCTAGTCTTTTTTAAGATTAAGTCCTTATAAAATTATCAATCATAGTACAAATAAAAATAAGAAATGAGCGATATTAAAATTCCTGAAGAATTTAAAATAACATCAACAATAGACCAAAAACATTATTTGGTCAACGGAGAATTAAAAGAATGGAAAGGAGATACTACAGAGGTGTATTCTACAATTTCATCAACAAAAGAATACAAGCCTACATTGTTAGGTAGTATACCAGATTTACAAGAAGCAGCCGCTTTAGATGCATTAAATGGTGCTTTAAAGGCATATGATAAAGGAAAAGGGGTTTGGCCAACCATGCACGTTAAGGACCGTATTGAGTGTATGGAGGTTTTCGTTAAAAAGATGAAAACTAAGCGTGACGAGGTTGTAAAATTATTGATGTGGGAAATAGGTAAATCATTACCAGATTCACAAAAAGAATTTGACCGTACGGTTGAGTATATTGAAGATACTATTGAAGATTATAAACAATTGGATCGTGATGCAGCTAAATTTACAAAGAACGATGGTGTTTATGCGCATATTAAAAGAGGACCATTAGGTGTTGTTTTATGTTTAGGCCCTTATAACTATCCGTTGAATGAAACTTTTGCATTGTTGATTCCTGCAATTATCATGGGTAACACAACCATATTTAAACCTGCAAAACATGGTGTTTTATTAATTACTCCGCTTTTAGAAGCTTTTCAGTCAAGTTTTCCTAAAGGGGTAGTAAATGTACTTTTTGGTCGTGGTAGAACTGTTGCCGCACCAATTATGCAAACAGGTAAAGTAGATGTACTTGCTTTAATTGGTAACAGCAAATCTGCAAATGCCTTACAAGAGCAACACCCTAAAAGTAATAGATTACGTTTGGTATTAGGTTTAGAAGCCAAAAACCCTGCAATTATTTTACCAGATGCTGATTTAGATTTAACTATAAATGAATGTTTGGCTGGTACCTTGTCTTTTAATGGCCAACGTTGTACAGCATTGAAAGTGGTTTATGTTCATGAAGAAATTAGGTCCAAATTCAATGAAAGCTTCGCTAAGAAAGTCGATGAATTAAAATTTGGGAATCCGTGGGAAGATGGGGTGAAATTAACTCCATTACCTGAACCTGCTAAGCCAGATTATATTCAAGAATTAATTGATGATGCGGTTTCAAAAGGAGCTAAAATATTGAATAAAAAAGGAGGAAAGCGTTACGATAACTATATATGGCCAGCTGTTCTTTACCCTGTTACTAAAGACATGCGTGTGTACCAAGAAGAACAATTTGGACCCATTATACCCATCGTACCTTTCACGGATATCGAAGAGCCATTAGATGATATGGCAGAAAGCAATTATGGTCAACAAGTAAGTTTGTTCGGTAAAGATGTATATGCACTTTCTCCGTTAATAGATACTTTGGTGAATTTGGTATGTCGTGTGAATTTAAATAGTTCATGCCAAAGGGGTCCAGATGTCTATCCGTTTACTGGTAGAAAAGATTCTGCACAAGCAACTTTAAGTGTTCATGATGCGTTACGTTCATTCTCTATTAGAACTTTTGTAGCGTTCAAAGACAATGAATTGAATACTGAAATCATTGAGAATTTATTAGAAGCCAAACTTTCTAATTTTGTGAGTACAGATTATATATTATAAAGGTCCATAGTTAAGACTATAAAAAACCTCTCCTATTAATTAGGGGAGGTTTCTTTTTTACAATTGATACTGATTTCATTAGCTCTTTCTAAACCTGAGTATGGATAGTAAGGTATTGTTTGTTCTTCTGCTTTAAACAATACAATTGCATGCTCAATATCTTCGCAATACGGTGCTGTAGATTTTCCAAAGAATTTTGCTGTTCCCATATCCCATTCGGTTTTACTAAGTAGTACTCTTGGGTTGTTAGGTGCTATAGCTTGTGCTTTTTGATAGATGGCTATATTCTCACCAGACAATGTCATACCGTATTTTGCACCGTCAAAAGCCATGTATGCAGTGTTTAGTAGGGCATAGGCAATCATTATTTCTGGGTTGTTTTCAGATACTGAGGAAGAGGTGTCTAAAAAGCCTTTTGCTCTAGTTAGCTTTGATGTCAATAAAGCTTCGTCTTTTAAACCAAAACTACTTACAATTTCTATTAGTCCGGCATAATAAGACGGTAACCAATTATCGGTTTCTGCAGATGCTATTCTTTCAAACAGTTGTACGGCTTCTATATTCTTTTGTTGCTCCCATAATGCAAATGCTTCATTCATCCCTTTTTCATAAGATGTTTGGGCACTTAAGCTATATGTGAAAATTAGTGTGGCAATTAATAGTACTGATTTCATGATGTATAGTTTTTTAATGTTATTTATTGTTGTTCAAATATCTTTCTATTGTTATTTTTTCAATAAAATAGATGACTGAGTTGTTGGTTCTTTGTAGTGAATTGTAATTTCTAAAGGTTATCAAGTTGATTGTCATCTTTGTTGTCGCTTATCGTCCAAAAGAAACCAATGAAAAAGAAGCGGTCTGCTGCAGGCGTAATTGTTCTTCTATCGAACACTCCATCTGTATTGGTTTGGTTTGCGTATTGATATCCGTTCACATTTTTGGTTCCTAATACGTTACTTACAGATAGATATAATATTTTCTGCGGACTTATTAAATAAGCATAGTTGGCATTTAATGAATTGAAACTTTTTGCTTGTTCCGTTAAGAATCCTCCTTTGTTTGGGTCGGTATAGTTGCGCCCAGATGCATAATTATAACTTAAACCTACTTGACTTTTCCAATCTTCAATCCATCGCTTTACAACTAAAGATGCATTGTGTTTTGATGCAAAATCCGGAGTCGCAGATGTTGGATAATTTTGATAGTCCCTTTCAGTATCCAAGTAAGAGTAAGACATCCAATACTCCGTATTTTTTATTGATTTATTATCTCTCCAGAATATATCCAATCCTTTAGCAAATCCACTTCCATTACTAGAGTAGGTAGATGTTGGCAGCGCAAACGGAGTATCATACTTTACTAAGTCTCCATAATTTTTGTAATATGCTTCGGCCCTGAATATCTGTTTGTTTTTTACATATTGATAGTTCATAATATAATGGGTTGTGTTTTCGGCTGTAAAATCAGAATTATACTTTAAGTAATCGTTCTTCGGATTTTGAAAAAACTCCCCGTATGCCAATGAGAATTGGGAGTTTGCACCAGCCTTGTAGGCTAATGAAAGTCTTGGTGATAGATTAAATTCCTGTAGTAGCTCAGAATATTCACCTCTTATACCAATCTTGGTAGCTAGTTTTTTAGAGAAGAAAATATCAGTCTCAACAAAACTGCTGAAGAGATTATTGTCAAACTCATAGTCGTTTTCAAAGCTAGTATCTTGATAGTTTTCTGTAAAGTTTGTTACGAAATATTCTGCTCCAAAGTTGAGTTTGTAGCGACTAGAAAAGAATTTTTTAAATGCAATTTTTAGATGTGCCGAGTTTTCAATATCTGTAATGTCAGCATCGCTATACTTTATTTCAGAACGGTCATTGGCAAAACTAACACCTGTAGCTATGCTCCAGTCTTTTTCTAAGAAATCTTGGTAAGATGAGTTGATGTAAAGATTTCTATTCTTTAACCCGAAACGTATACCATCTGCCACATTGATATCTTCTTGTGTTAAATCGAAATTTACGGAACTATATGCACCATAGACTTTTAGTAAACCGTCGTTATTGAATTTATACCTATAGACGGCTTCACCACCTACAGATTCTATAGGCTTATGCCATTCATTATTATCAGGATACAGTTTTTGATATGGTGCTAAATTAATGTAAGATGTATTTAAACTAAGCGAGCTTTTTTTCCATTTTTGAGTATTACCTAACCCAAGCCCAACGGTCATTATAGAAATTTCAGTTTTCTCTTCTTGTGGTTCACTTATACTATTTAAAAGTAGAACACTTGATAATGCTTGCCCGTATTCAGCTGAGTAACCTCCGGTTGAAAAAGTTATCCCTTTAAATAAGAAAGGAGACAATCTACCTCTTGACGGAATATTGTTGGCAGAAGGGGAGTAGGGTGTAAATACACGCATGCCATCTACGAAAATTTGTGTTTCTTCTGCATCACCACCTCTAACGAATAATCTGCCATCTTCAGCAACGTTAGAAGTGCCTGGTAAGGTTTGCAGTGCGCCTACAAAATCACCAAGAGCACCTGCTGTTGTTACAATGTCCAAAGGTTTAAGAGCGGTAACTTTTGCATTGTCACCTGCATTGAAAGTTCCTGCGTTTACGGTTACGGCATCCAAGGTATTTACATCATCTTTTAATTTGATGGTGACATTCTTGAAATTGGTAATATCGGATGATTTTGAATACGTTTCAAAGGAAATAGAAGACACTATTAATGTCTGTTGACCTTGTTCTTTGGTTTCAAATGAGAATAGTCCATCCTCACTGGTTGCCGTACCGTCATAAGTGCCTTCTAAATATACACTTGCACCCATAATTGGTAAACCTTTAGAGTCGGTTACTTTACCAGATACTGTTGATTGCGAGAATAAATTAATAGAGAAAAATGTAATTAATAAGAATAATAGCGTCTTCATTGTTGATTTTATTTTTGATTGATATCACAAATATGAATCGTAAATGAAAGTTTAAATAAATTGGTTTTCCCAATTGTTGAATTGTTATCCTGAATTGCGAAAATTAGCGATTAGGAGATATTTTAGAAGGTTAATTATTAACATAAATATGGTAATTAATGCGTGTTTTAACCGGTATTATGGTTTTAACTTTGCCTTTTTAAAATTGATTGAGAACCTATAGTGTATATGTTGAACTTAAAATTTATAAGTTATGGATACTATAAAATCAAATAAGAAAGCACTATTTGCCTTGGCAATTGGTGGTTTTGGAATAGGACTTACCGAGTTTGTTATCATGGGAATTTTGACCGAAGTTTCTGGGTCATTGGGTATAACCATTCCTCAGGCAGGTCACTTTATTGCAGCATATGCGTTGGGTGTAGTAGTGGGGGCTCCATTACTAACAGGATTAGGCTCTAAGCTTACACCTAAAAAAATGTTATTCCTTTTAATGATATGGTTTACGGTATTTAATACTTTATCTGGACTAGCAACGGGCTATACGAGCTTGTTGTTCATGAGATTTTTATCTGGGATACCTCACGGTGCCTTTTTTGGTATTGGTGCTGTTGTTGCTACAAAATTGGCTAAAAAAGGAAAAGGGGCTCAAGCGATTTCAATAATGTTTTCAGGTCTAACGGTAGCCAATGTTATTGGAGTACCTATTGGCACCTATTTAGGTCAACAGTTTAGCTGGAGTGTTTCTTTTTACTTGGTAGGTTTTGTGGGTTTATTAGCTTTAGGAAGCATTTACCTTTGGATGCCAAAAATTGAAGTTGATGAGACCGAAGAGAAAGTAAGTGTTTCTCAAGGATTGAAAAATACAGAGCTTTGGGCTTTAATTGCTTTGACCACAATCGGTACTGGTGGATTTTTTGCGTGGTACAGTTATGTAGCTCCGTTAATTACAGATGTTGCCGGGTTGCCAAACCATTTTGTTGGCTATGCTATGATGTTGGCTGGTTTAGGTATGGTAGTAGGTAACTTTTTAGGTGCGAAGATGGCAGAATTGTTTTCTCCTTTGAAAGCGGTAATCATTAGTTTATCTGTTATGTGCGGTATTCTATTACTTAATATGGTGATAGCATCCAATCCGTATTTATTAATGTTATTGACCTTTGTGATAGGAGCTATATCCTTTACCGTTGCAACCCCCATTCAAATGGCCATAATCAATACATCTAAAGGTTCCGAAATGTTGGGTTCTTCTATGAATCAAAGTGCCTTTAATATGGGTAATGCTTCTGGCGCTTATTTGGCCGGATTGCCAATTGCATTTGGCTACGGTATTATTTACTCTAGTTTAATAGGAGCAATGCTTGCTTTTTCTGGTGTTGCCATAGCAGTATCTATTTTAATTGTTAGAAAGAGAAAAGAAATAAAATATAGAAAAATGGCGATGAGCTGTTAGTCTGTAATTTTTCAATAAATCAGAAAGGAACTTATATTATAAGTTCCTTTTTTTTATGCTCAATAAAAAATGTTTACTGATAGTTTTTATTTTTTCTTATTTCTTTAGAATCAAGTGGTTTCGATGTTAAAATTTATAATTTATGCAGTTCATCGGTAATTTTATCCATTTTGTCACGTTGTAATAGAACCAAAACTTACAATGCTGTGTTACGTACCAAACTATTTCTTGGAGCCATAATAATGGTTCTACTACTATTTGTTCTTACGGCTTCTTCATTTAAGCCAGAACATTCTAAAGCAATCATTGCAAATCCTAATCCTGTTAAAACTCTTGCAGAGAAAAGGCAGATTAAACTCTATAACATTCGTCAAAAAGCATTGAACGATGCCTTGACCGATTATTTTAATAAAGCTATAGCCTCTGGTGATATTGTTGGAGCTGGAGTAAGTATTGTTAGTGGAGATTCTGTTATTCTTTCTGATGGATATGGTAAAAGAAGTTTCAATGGTAAAGAAACTGTTGACGCTGAAACCTTATTTAGATTAGGTTCTATCTCAAAAGGATTCACGGGAATATTAGCTGCCAACTTAGAGAGCGAAGGTAAATTACACTTTAATGATAAAGTGGCTGATTATTTACCAAACTTTCATTTTGGAAATCAACAGAATACACAAAAAATAGAAGTTGCCCATTTACTTTCTCATACTACAGGTACTCCGTATCACAGTTATACGGATTTAGTAGAGGCTGGTTACACCATGTCATCTATTAGTGGAAAATTCGATAAAATAAATCCAATTGCAGAACCTGGTTCTCAATATAGTTATCAAAACGCTATGTTTTCTGTAGCACAAGAAGTGATGCTAAAAGCCACAGGAAAGGATATTCAGACCTTATTGACAGATAAATTCTTTGCTCCGTTAGGTATGAATTCCGTTTCAATGGATCATAAAACATTGATGAACAATGAGAATATAGCTTTGCCTCATATTAGAAGAGGGCATAGTTTTAGAACTGTTTTGCCTAGAGATAATTATTATAATGCAATTGCGGCTGGTGGTATTAATGCTAATTCTATAGATATGGCAAAGTGGATGCGTTTCTTATTAGGGCATAATCCTGATGTGATGTCTAAAGATGCCATGGCGCAAGTATTCAAACCTTTTGTAGAATTAAAGGGACATCTCAAATATTATCAAAAATGGCCGGGACATGTGAAATCTGGTTACGGATTCGGTTGGAGGATACACACCATAAAAGAGAATGAAAAGGCAGCGGAAGAAACAATCTGGCATCATGGTGGTAGTGTAAACAACTACAGAAATGAGATAGCACTTTTTCCAGATTCTGATTTAGGTATTTGCGTATTGATCAACGGACCGTCAAAATTGGTTAAAACCGTAATTCCAGATTTACGTGCAATCGTTAAAAGTATTTATGAACAAGAAATTGCAATAGCTACAAGCATTTAAGTGAACTGTAACTATCAGATATAAAAAATCCCTTTAATCATCGATTAAAGGGATTTTCTTTTTTAAGTATATTTCTTAAATGTTGCTGGCTAACCAATCACCAACTTCACTTGTTTTATAACTTTTACCTCCATCGGCAAGATCTTCGGTAACGTAACCTTCAGCTAAAGATTTGTTTACAACACGTCTAATTTCTTCAGCTTCTTCTGTCATATTCATGTCTTCAAAAAGCATAGCTGCAGAAAGTACGGTAGCTAATGGGTTTGCGATGTCTTTACCTGCTGCTTGTGGGTAAGAACCGTGTATTGGCTCATATAAAGAAACTTTACTACCTACTGAAGAAGAAGGCATTAGTCCCATAGAACCTGCAATTACAGAAGCCTCGTCGGTTAAAATATCTCCGAACAAGTTAGCTGTAATAATTACATCATATCCTTTAGGCCATTGAATTAGACGCATTGCAACGGCATCTATAAACTCATATGAAACCTCTACTTCTGGATAATCTTTTTCCATTGCTTGTACGGTCTCTCTCCAAAGTCTAGATGATTCTAAAACGTTGGCTTTATCAACACAACATAATTTTTTAGAACGCTTCATAGCGAAATCAAAACCTTTTTTAGCTAATCTTTCGATTTCAAAACGTTGGTAGGTCATAGTGTCAAAAGCAGTGTTGCCATCATCTTTTCTTCCACGCTCACCAAAATAGATACCACCAGTTAATTCTCTTAAGATAATTAAATCGGTACCTTCAATACGTTCTCTTTTTAAAGGAGATTTATCGATAAGTGAAGGGAATGTAAATGTTGGTCTTACGTTGGCAAACAAACCTAATTTTTGTCTCATTTTCAATAATCCCTGCTCTGGACGAACTTTTGCAGATGGATCATTATCAAAACGCGGATGACCTATAGCACCGAAAAGAACTGCATCGGCATTTGCACAAATTTCATGTGTTTCATCTGGGTAAGGCTCACCAACAGCATCAATTGCAGCGGCACCAGTTAAAGCTGGTTTCCAAGTAATATGATGTTCGTACTTTTTAGCAATTGCATCACATACTTTTACTGCTTGATCAATTACTTCTGGACCGATACCATCACCGGCTAATAAGGCAATATTTAATTTCATGGGTTAATCGCTTTACGCTCTGCGCTATTCGCAACACGCAATACGTTAATTGTATTACGTTTAAGCTGTTTATATTTTATTTATTAAATTATTTAAACTTCTTCTTACTTTGTTGACTTTATCATGAATTATTAAAAACTCTTCTTTTTGAATATACTTTAGATCTTTTGCTAAAATCGTAAAATATTCTAATTCACTTGCTGATCCTTGAGAAATGATTAAAAAACGTTTAAATTCTGCGTCAGATTCCCTTCCGCATCCTTCAGCTATATTCGCTGATATAGATGATGAAGCTCTTCTCATTTGACTCGTTAAACCAAAATTTTCATTATTTGGAAAGCTTCTAGTCAATTTATAAATCTCTAATGTAACTTCATGTCCTAATTCCCAAACATTATATTTTTTATAATCTCTCATTTATTGCGTTTTGAGCAAAGCGTCGAGCGCAATGCACTTAGCGTTAAGCGTTCCGCGTCTAAATAATATTCAACATTTTCTCAGTCGCTTTAATGGCACTTACCGTTTGGTCAGAATCTAGACCTCTTGATGTAAATTCTTTTCCTTCCAGTTCCCAAGTAATGACTGTTTCGCATAATGCATCAGATGTACTACCTGGTGGTATTCTTACTGCGTAATCGGTCAATTTTGGTAATGGAATATTCTTTGCCATGTACACTTTTTTAAGAGCGTTCATAAAAGCATCATACTGCCCGTCTCCTTGCGAATGTGCCTCAATAACTTTTCCATCTATTTCTACAGATAGGGTAGTGGAAGGCATTAATCCCATTGCATGAGTAAGTACGTACGATTTTATAAATACTTTTTGCTTATAATCTGCAGTATCTAAAACATCAGAAATAATAAAAGGAAGGTCATCTTTTGTAACGCGTTCTTTTTTATCTCCTAGTTCAATAATACGTGCAGTAACTTTTTTTAGCTCTTCATTGTTTAATGTTAAGCCCAGCTCTTGCAAGTTTTTTTGAATATTTGCTTTACCTGACATTTTACCCAATGCATACTTACGTTTTCTTCCAAAACGTTCAGGCATTAGGTCACTGAAGTATAAGTTGTTTTTACTGTCTCCATCGGCATGTATACCGGCAGTTTGTGTAAATACATTATCACCAACAATTGGTTTGTTTGCTGGTATGGTAAAACCTGTAAAGGCAGATACCAACTTACTTACTTTATATAAAGAGGTTTCGTTTACATTAATCTCTACTTCTGGTAGAAAATCGTTGATAACAGCTACGGCACTTGCCATTGGTGCGTTACCAGCTCTTTCGCCCATTCCGTTTACGGTAAGGTGTAAACCATGGCAGCCAGCTTTTACAGCTTCCATAATATTGGCTACGCCTAGGTCGTAATCATTATGTCCGTGAAAATCGAAATGTAAATTTGGATATTTTTGTACTATTTCAGACAAATACGCATATGTTTCGGTGTGCGTTAAAATGCCTAATGTATCTGGTAATAATATTCTTTTTACATTCTGAGTGGATAGAAAATCTAGAAAGTCAAAAACATATTCTTTTGAATTTCGCATTCCATTACTCCAATCCTCTAAATAAATATTATTGATAATACCTTTTTCAGTGGCTTGTTTAAAAATCTCGGAAATTTCAGAAAAATGTTGCTCGGGAGTTTTCTTTAACTGATACTTTAAATGGTTCATTGAACCTTTGGTCAGCAAATTTTGAGAAATGGCTCCAGATTTTTGCATCCAATCTAATGAAATACCACCATCTACAAAAGTTAGTACTTCTACACGTTCTAAATAACCCTTTTCACCAGCCCATTCGGTAATCTTCTGAACAGCTTCTAGCTCTCCATCAGAAACGCGAGCAGATGCAATTTCAATTCGGTCTACTTTCAGTTCTTCTAAAAGTAATTTTGCCAAGGTCAGTTTTTCCGATGCAGAAAAGGATACGCCCGAAGTTTGTTCACCATCCCTTAGGGTGGTATCCATTATTTCTAACTTTCTTTTTTTCATGTGTTCTAAATGCCATTTTTCAAATCGAAAAATGGCATTGGGTTAGTTAACGTAAATGCTTTGTACTGTCCTGATATTATAAAGGAGTATTCTCTGCGAACGTCTCAATATCTTTTTTGATGTTCAATAAATAATCGATATCATCAAATCCGTTAAGCATGTTGTTCTTCTTATAGTCATTAATATCAAAAGACTCACTTTCGCCTGTTGATAGTAAAGTAATTTTTTGTTCAGGTAGACTAATTTCTAATTCTGTAGAAGGGTCAGCTTCGGTAGCATCAAAAATTTTCTGTAAAAACTCTGCACTTACTTGTACTGGTAATACACCAATGTTAAGACAGTTACCTCTAAAGATGTCTGCAAAGAAACTTGAAACTACACATCTAAATCCGTAATCATAAACTGCCCAGGCAGCATGTTCACGAGATGATCCCGAACCAAAATTCTTACCACCTACTAAAATTTTTCCGCTGAATTTATCTTGGTTCAAAACAAAATCTTCTTTTAAAGTATTGTCTTGGTTGTAACGCCAATCCCTGAAAAGATTGTCACCAAAACCAACACGCTCAGTTGCCTTTAAAAATCGTGCAGGTATAATTTGATCTGTATCTACGTTTTCTATAGGTAAAGGAACCGCAGTTGAAGTTAATATGTCGAATTTATCGTATGCCATTTTTTATAGCTTTTTGCTTATGGATGTTAACCATTAGCTTGTATTATTATAATTGTTGTTTTGCTAAAAGTCAAAGGCTAATAGCGAAAGGTAAACTTGTTACACAAGTTCTACCATTAATTCTCTTGGATCGGTTACTTTACCAGTTACAGCAGCTGCAGCAGCAACTAACGGACTAGCTAATAACGTTCTTGAACCAGGACCTTGTCTTCCTTCAAAATTTCTGTTTGATGTACTTACGGCTAATTTACCGGCAGGAACTTTATCATCATTCATTGCTAAACAAGCAGAACAACCAGGCTCACGAAGTTCAAAACCAGATTCGGTTAAAATATCAAGTATACCTTCTTCTTTTATTGCCGCTTCAACTTTATGTGATCCAGGAACCAACCATGCAGTAACATTAGCAGCTTTCTTTCTGCCTTTTACGATAGAGGCAAAGGCTCTAAAATCTTCTATACGACCATTCGTGCAGCTACCAAGAAAAACAAAATCAATTGGCTTGCCCATCATACTATCACCTTCATTGAAATCCATATACTTCAATGATTTTTGATAGGTAGTAGCCCCACCTTGAACGTCATTTGCCATTGGAATATCATTTGAAATTCCCATACCCATACCTGGGTTAGTACCATATGTAATCATTGGTTCAATAAGTGAACCATCAAAAGTTAATTCTTTATCGAAAATGGCATCTTCATCAGTGTATAAAGTTTCCCAATATGCCATTGCTTTGTCCCAATCTGCACCTTTAGGCGTGAACTCACGATCTTTTACATATTCAAATGTTTTCTCGTCAGGAGCTATCATACCACCACGGGCACCCATTTCTATACTTAGATTACAAACGGTCATACGACCTTCCATACTCATGTCTCTGAAAATCTCACCGGCATATTCTACAAAATATCCAGTTGCACCAGAAGTAGTTAATTGAGAAATGATAAATAAAGCAACATCTTTAGGTGTAACCCCTCTGCTCATTTTACCATTGATATTAATACGCATTCTCTTAGGCTTAGGCTGCATAATACATTGTGTAGCCAAAACCATTTCAACTTCAGAAGTACCAATACCAAAAGCAATTGCTCCAAAAGCACCGTGTGTAGAAGTATGTGAATCTCCACATACAATAGTAGCACCTGGTTGGGTAATACCATATTCAGGACCTACAACGTGTACAATACCGTTTTTTGCATGACCTAATCCCCAATAAGAAATACCATATTCATTAGCATTCTCTTCTAACATTCTCAATTGGTTTGCAGAAAGTGGGTCAGCAACTGGTAGATGTTGGTTTATAGTTGGTGTATTATGGTCAGCTGTTGCAAATGTTTTCTCTGGGTGCATTACAGGAATATTTCTATTCTTAATACCTAGAAAAGCAACAGGACTTGTTACTTCGTGTACCATGTGTCTGTCAATAAACAGTACATCTGGACCATCTTGTATTTTATGTACTACGTGGGAATCCCACACTTTGTCAAATAATGTTTTAGTTGCGCTCATATTCTTTCTAATGTAAGTACAACAAATCTATTAAAAACAAGGGTCTCGTGGAAATTAACACACTTACAAATTACGATGTTCAACGGTAAAGTTGTGATATTTTGACGGACTCATAATACCGTTTAGAATGTTAAGTTATCTTTTTATCTAAAGTTTTTTTGATGTGTTTCATAAATCTTTTTTTAGTGCTAAATTTCTGACATGAAAAAACTGACCGTACTAGCATTAGCTATTTTGTTTATTTCTTGTGATAAGGATAGCGCTGAAGATTTTGAAAATAATTCTTCTAGTTCTGATTCAGGTTATAGAATTATTGGAAGATATTATGATTTAAATATAAACGGAGGAACAGAAAGCCAAGAATTATATGAATATGAGAATTATGATAATGACTATGACCCAGATAGCTACTCTAATTTAATTTCTGAAACTGGCATAGATATTTTAGACTATAGAGATTATTTTGCTAATGAGTATGGTATAACCTTAAGAGAGAATAATTTTAATGTTGATAACTCTTTTTACTATAAAGATTTTAAAACCAATCAAATTTTAAAAATTAATATGCCTCATTTACTAACTAATGAATGGTCTTATTGGCATTATGAACGTTCATTTTATTTTCTATATAGAGATGATTCTACCTATGATAGCAACGATGATTCTCTAGAATATAAATTGAAAATTATAAACTTTGAAACTAATCAGGAATCTGAACTCAATGTTGGTAGATTTTTATCAGCTGAGTATGGAAAATTTCAGGTTGAATTAATTGGGAACATTGTTTACTTTTTAAGACTTCCAGATTTTTTTATCAATGAAGGTGAAGTTTCATTAGTGTCAATTAATCTTGATAGTTTAGAAATTATTGAAAACAGTTCCTACTTTAAATCTGACAGGTACAATTTAATAACAGATAGCTCTAAAGATTGTTATCTTTTTGGGCAGGATTTTAATTATAAATATAATTTGAATTCTAACTCTTTTGAAGAATTAAGTATACCTGGAGAATCAAATTATTTAGATCCTGGATTTACCAATCAAAGGTATGATCAGATAGTTGTTAACAATAAAGTAATCTCATATTTTGCTCCTCCTGCTCCAAGTGCAGAGCTGGCGCTCCCAGTCGTTTTAGATTTAGAAACTGGTCAAGTTACCATTATTCAGTTTAGTGAGGAACCAACTCAATTTGAAGATGATGAAATTGGACCTTGGAGACCATTTATAAAGTGCTTTAGTGTTGATGCTAAAACTGAAACAATTATTGTAGGAGTAGAGAATCAATTGGGTGCAGAATTCCAATCTCAAGGTGTGTTTACAGTTGATTTTGCAGGTAACATTTTAAATAAACAAAAGATTCCTATTTTGCCCATTCAAATAATTAAATAGTATGAAAATAAAACTGACCTTAATAATATCAGCCATTTTGTATATTTCTTGTAGTGATGATTCTGTTGACCCCATAACACCAAATGTTGTTGTTGAGGAAGAAATTATTGAAGATGAAGAAGTGGTTGAGGAAGTTTCATTTCCTACCTTAGTTGCAATCAGCAAGAACGTTGGATATTATTATGGGATGAAGATAAATTCTCTTTCTGATAATGTTGAAATAACAAATTTGTCCGAAACATTGGATTTAGGAAATTTTGGATCTTCAAATGTCAGTTTTTATGATGGTATTTTTACACATGGTTCATTAGATTATAATATGGATACAGGATATCAAGCTAAAATTTCACAAATTAATTTTATTGAATCTAATACTTTTGTGTTAGATGGTTTTTGCGACCCTTTAAATCTTCCTGCTTCTAGTCAGGCTGGTATAAGCGGCTCAGAAAATTATTTTGTACATACCTACTTAAATTCTTTATATAGTGTTGATGTACCTCTTTATTTGAATTCTTGGAATAATACGGATGAAAGTTGTAATGAATTTTTATTAGGGAACGGGCCACTTTATAATTCTAAATTATTTGGCAATTACTTTCTTGGTTTCAAGTTTAGAGAGGTGCAAGACGAGAATTTTACTTTAAACAAAGAATTATGGTTAGTTGATTTAGATAGAAATCAAGAACCATTAATGTTCGAAATGGACTCAAGTTTCAATTTTGCAACCATAAACTCAGACACGCTTTACTTAACATATATCAATGGTGATTATAAAGTATATGATATTAAGACCAACACATTGATTAATGAGGGAAATAACAATGTGTTTTCAGAGTATAATGGAAATTATATATTTAAAACTTCTTTTTCCGACAATCAAATGGTTTTTTATAAACCTAGTTTAGAGTTCACTACTTTGTCTGCATTTACACCTATATTATTCAATTTTAGCGAAAATATAATTGTTGATTTGAATGTTAAATTTGAAGAAATTTATACTCATTTAGTTGAGAAATACAATGAATCATATTCGGTAATTAATTGTTCTTTAGATTTTGAGAATGAAGTAGTAATAATAGGGTGCAATAATTCTAGACCTGATGATATAGGTTTATTGCTCTATTGTGATTTTTATGGTAATATTTTAAGAGAAGTAGAATTGCCTTATTCACCGGATTTTGTCAATATAATTAACTAATATATGTCCAGATATTCTTATGCTTCACCAACTGGGCATACATGTGTCTAATAATTAGATTCTCTGGTTTACTTAATGATGGGTCTTCTTTAAGCAATTGTAATGCGTAATAGCGAGCCGATTTTAAGATGTCGTTATCCTTAACAATATCGGCTATTTTTAGATTTAATAGTCCGCTTTGTTGTGTGCCCATAATATCTCCTGGTCCGCGAAGTTTTAAATCTACTTCTGCAATTTCAAATCCGTCATTGGTAGCTACCATAGTTTCTAATCTAGTTTTAGCTTCTGCAGATAACTTATGGCTCGTCATTAGAATACAAAAACTCTGGTCAGCACCACGACCAACACGGCCACGCAATTGATGTAATTGCGAAAGACCAAATCTTTCTGCACTTTCAATGATCATTACAGATGCATTAGGCACATTTACCCCAACTTCAATAACGGTGGTAGCAACCATTATTTGTGTTTCGCCACGAACGAATCTGTTCATTTCATACTCTTTGTCTGCCGGTTTCATTTGTCCGTGAACAATAGAAATCTGATATTTTGGCTGTGGAAAGTCACGAGCAATACTCTCATATCCATCCATTAGATCTTTATAATCCATTGCCTCAGATTCTTGAATTAATGGGTACACCACATATATCTGTCTGCCTTTTTCAATCTCATCTCTTATAAAACGAAAAACCTTTAATCTATTGGCATCATAACGGTGTACGGTTTTTATGGGTTTACGCCCAGGTGGCAATTCATCTATAACAGAGATGTCTAAATCACCATACAAACTCATTGCCAATGTTCTAGGTATTGGTGTTGCCGTCATTACCAATATGTGTGGCGGAAACTCATTTTTATGCCAAAGTTTAGAGCGCTGGGCTACACCAAATCTATGCTGCTCATCAATAATGGCGATACCTAAATTCTTGTATTTTACTTTATCCTCTAAAAGGGCGTGAGTGCCTATTAGAATATTCAACTCTCCGTTTTCTAATTGTTCATGAATTGGTTTACGAGCCGATTTTTTGACGGAGCCTGTTAATAATGCACAAGTGATTTCAGTTCCTTCTAGTAGTTCAGAAATACCTTGATAATGCTGATTGGCAAGAATTTCTGTGGGCGCCATAAGGCAAGCTTGAAATCCATTATCAATTGCCAAAAGCATTGTCATTACAGCTACTATTGTTTTCCCTGAACCTACATCGCCCTGTAATAACCTGTTCATTTGGGCATTGCTACCAAGGTCTGCGCGAATTTCTTTAATTACTCGTTTCTGAGCACCAGTAAGTTCAAAAGGTAATTTATTGGAGTAAAAATCTTTAAAATAGTCGCCTACTTCATTGAAAGGGAAGCCCTTAATCTTTTTCTTTCGAGATACATTTTTACCTATCAGCTGCAGTTGAATATAGAATAGCTCTTCAAACTTTAAGCGAAATTGCGCCTTCGCTAACAACTCTTGACTTTTAGGAAAATGTATATTGAATAATGCTGCCGGTTTTGGTAGTAATTTTAATTCGTGCAATAATTTATCCGATAGGCTTTCAGAAAATTTGCCGTTCATCTCTATAAAAAGTTGTTGCAACATCTTACTGATTACCTTATTTGTTACGCCTTTATTGCTTAATTTTTCGGTAGATGGATATACGGGTTGCATATACACTTTAGTACCTTGTTCATGTGCAGACAATGGTTCCATTTCTGGGTGTGGCATTGAAAATGTGCCATTGTACCAATTGCATTTTCCGAATATTACATAAGGTATGTTCAGTTTAAGGTTTTCTCGCAACCATTTTTGCCCCCTAAACCAAACCAATTCTATTTCGCCGGTATCATCTTTAAAACGGGCTACTAAACGCGAGCCCTTCTTTTGTTCAACTGTTTTTAAGTGTACTACCTTACCAATTATTTGAACATCGGCACTGCTTCGTTGTAGCTGACTTATTTTATAATATTGGGTTTTATCGATATATCGATTTGGGAAAAGATTGAGCAAATCTTGACAGGTTTCAATCCCTAATTCAGACTTTAAGGTTTCAGCCCGATTTGGACCAACACCTTTAAGGTATACAACAGGAGTTTGCAAGTAATTTGCGTTCATGGCACTAAAATAGGCTATAGGTAGATTTGCGACAAACTAAAGTATTAAATTTGATTTTCTACTAGCTTATTAATTTGCATGAAAAAAATAGTTTTAGCCTTTATTCTTTGTTTTTGTTTCAGTTCTTATGGTCAACATCAAGATAAAGTAGATTTTATAAAAGCGAAGGTTTACTTAGGTCCATTACCTAAAGAGAAAAAGATTCAAGGCGGAGTGATCTATCGTTTTAATGTGTTACAAAATGTTGATTCCGTATTTTTTGATGCAAAGAATATGGATTTTTCAAAAGTAGAACTTGATGGGAAAAAGATAGATTTTACTGCCACAGAAAAGACAATTTCTATTTCACATAAATTCAAAAAAGGAGATTCTCATAAGCTGATTATTGAATATATAGCCAAGCCAAAACAAACTGTTTATTTTATTGGTTGGGATGATGAGCTAGAAGGTAATGAGCAAATTTGGACTCAAGGGCAAGGGAAATATACTAGCCATTGGCTTCCTAGTTTTGATGACATGGAAGAAAAGGTAGAATTTGATTTTACAATTGAAGCCGATAAAAAATATCAAGTAATTGCGAATGGTAACCTACTTCTAAAAACTGATAATGATGAGGAAGATGCTATTTGGTTATTTGATATGAAAAAACCAATGAGTAGTTATTTGTTGGCGTTCGCCATAGGCAATTACAATAAGCAAGTTTTGAAATCTGAAAGCGGAGTGACGATTGAAAACTACTATTACCCAGGTGATAGTCTAAAAGTGGAACCTACTTATAGATATACAAAAAGGATATTTGATTTTTTAGAAAATGAAATTGGCGTGGGGTATCCTTGGCAGAATTATAAGCAAGTGCCAGTGCATGATTTTTTATATGCCGGTATGGAAAATACAAGCGCTACTTTTTTCTCTGATGCTTATGTTATTGATTCTACATCTTTTATTGATAGAAATTATGTGAACATTAATGCTCATGAATTAGCGCATCAATGGTTTGGTAATTTGGTTACCGAAATGAATAGCGAGCACCATTGGTTACATGAGGGTTTTGCTACTTACTATGCATATTTAGCTGAGAAAGAAATTTTTGGTGATGATCATTTTTTCTGGAAGTTATTTGAAACGGCTAAAACTCTTAATAATATTTCAGAAAAAGGAGAGGGGGAGAGCTTATTAAACCCAAAAGCTAGCAGCCTTACTTTCTATGAAAAAGGAGCATGGGCTTTAGCTGTCTTAAAAGATAAAATAGGAGAAGAGGATTTTAAAACCGCAATTCAGAATTACTTAAAAAAATACCAGTTCCAAAACGTGACTGTTCCAGAATTTATTACTGAAATGGAGGGATCTGGTAATCATGATTTAAGTGATTTTAAAACTATTTGGTTAGAAGGAGACGTATTTCCAATGGATGATGCCAAGGATTATTTAATGAAAAATAGTGCATCAATAAGAATGTATTATGTTTTAAAACATGATGTTGAGAAAAATTTTAATTCTCCTGAAATTTTAAAGGATTCAGAATTATCCACGGAATTGAAGCTAGAATTGCTTCAACAAAAAGGTGATTTTCCTAAATTGGAACTTTGGTCTTTAATTGCTAGTGATGATATAAAAATAAGACAATTTGCTGCCCGGAAAATGGGTGAAATTCCTGAGGGTTTAAAAGAGCTTGCAGAGCCGTTGTTATTAGATGATAGTTATATTACCAATGAATTAATGCTTTATAATCTATGGTCTAGTTTTGATTATGATAGAAGTGTTTTCTTAGATAAGACGAGAGATATTATTGGATTGCCTAATAAGAATGTGCGACTGTTATGGTTAACATTGGCATTGTTTACGCCAGATTATAACCCTACAGAAAGTGTTTATTATCATCGAGAGCTTGTTGGTTACACAAGCGCTATTTATAATCCAGAAGTTCGGCAAACAGCGTTTCAGTATTTATCTGAAATTAAAGCTTTGAATGATGATGCCTACATAAATTTGATAAAAGCAACGAATCATCATTCTTGGCAGTTCAGAAACTATGCGAGACAGTTATTTGATACCTTATGGATTGATGAAGAACAGAAAAAAGAAATTGAAAAGGTAGCAATTCAACTAAATTCATCAGATTTGCGTTATCTTAAAACGAAATTAAAGTAATAATGAAAGCATTGGTTATTTCTGGTGGTGGTAGTAAAGGAGCCTTTGCAGGTGGCGTTGCCCAATACCTTATTCAAGAACAAGGAAAAAAGTATGATATTTTTGTAGGCACTTCTACGGGGAGCTTACTTATTTCTCATTTAGCTTTGGGTAAGCTGGATAAGATTAAAGAAATTTATTCTAATGTTAATCAAAAAAGCATATTTAATAATTGTCCTTTTTTGGTAAAGAATATTCGAGGAAACGAAGAGATTTCTATAAATCACTGGAATGTTCTTAGAAACTTCATGAGCGGTAAAAAAACCTTTGGTGAAAGTGAAAATTTGCGAAAGCTTATTGAGAACAGTCTAACTATTGAGGAGTTTGAAACTTTAAAAAACGGAGATTCTGATGTTGTCATAACCGTTTCTAATTTATCATTGAATCAAGTGGAGTACAAATCTATTAAAGATTGTACATATGAAGATTATTGCGATTGGATCTGGATTTCAGCTAATTACACACCGTTTATGAGTTTGGTTCGTAAAAATTATTGCGAGTATGCCGATGGTGGTTTAGGTAGTATTGTACCTATCGAAGAGGCGATTAAAAGAGGTGCAACTGAGGTAGATGTTGTTGTTTTACATACCGAAGTCAATTATATGAATAGGGTGGCATCTCGTAATCCGTTCGAGTTGATTACGAATATGTTGAGTTTTATTTTAGATAGAATTGAAAACCAAAATATTAGAATAGGTAAATTAGTTGCCAATCAAAAGAATGCGATTATCAACTTATTTTATACACCTACTATATTAACGACTAATTCTTTAATATTCGATAAGGCAAAAATGACCTTGTGGTGGAAGAGGGGGTACTTGTACGCTAAAAATAAGAATGAAGAAACAAACCCAATTGAACCTAATGAGCATGAATAATGTTCTTTGATAAATAGGCTTTAATTTATAGCTACAAACAAAAAATGCTTTCCAAGATTGGAAAGCATTTTTTTATTTCAGTATAATTTTAACTTCTACCATAAATCGCCAATTTCCCTTTTTACAAAAGTTAGGGCAGTAGCCGATGGAGAAGTTTTATCCATAGTTTCATTTAAAATATCTTCTCTCAATTTATCAGCAGTTTCTGTGTTACTCATAGCTGCTTTTCTAATCATTTGAATCGTTGCACTTTTTGCTGCTTTAATAATATTCCAGCATTCATCGGTCATATAAATTTGCTGTGAAAGATTATGATCAAACTCGGTTTCTATACTTTTAACCAATAAATTCTCATATGCATTTTTATCATCACTTTGTGGTGCTACACGCACAACCAAGCTAGGTATTGCAATACGTTCTAAAAATAACGCCATTCTTTCGTAAGCTTGTAAGCGAACTGGTAGCGTATCTTTTTGAGAATCTTTATGTAAGAGAAAACGTCTTCTGCCTTCTTCATTATTAGTGTGCATTCTAAAGAAATAGAAAGCTATTGCACCAGTAACAACTGAAGGTATTAAATAAGCGAAAAGTTGAAAAATTTGGTCGGAGTTCATTTTTTAATTAGTTATTAATTACGAAATAAGAACGTCCAAATTTCTCAATTAGTATAGTGTTTCATCGATGAAATGCAAGTAATTTAATTTTTAGCGTCTCCCTTCGCCATATCATAAAATGCTTTATAATCTGGTTGAAACTTTATTTGTAACGATTCTCGTAAGCCGCCATCTTGTGCAACTGCAACAATTCGCTCACCATTTACCCCAAAATCTTTTATTAAAATACTGGCAATAGCCGTGGCTTGTTGTAGTGCAATGTTCATTTCACCAGTGATATTTAAACTAGCAATGGTAATTACACTTTCAGGATTTGCATTCGCAACCTTCGCCACATTTTCTATCCACCCAATAGATTCGGTAGACGGATTAACGCCAACACCGTCAGTAAAGAAATAATCTAGTTTTTCAGAAATAATTACTGATCCATCGGCAACTCCAATTTTTGCATTTTCTCCTAAAACTTGCTTAGCGTTAGTCAATATAACAACAGCAGTAGAATCATTGCTTGCAACAGCATCTGTAACACCTTTTAGTTGCTTTTCTTTTCGTTCTAAAGCAGCCATGGTTTTATTAATGTTCTCTGAATTTTGACTAGATAACGCCGCAAAACTATTTAAGTTCTTCATTAATGTTGCGTTGGCATCTTGCAACTCGGTCACTTGAGATTGATACTCATTTGAACGTTGGTCTGCTAACTTCTCATTTCTTTGAGATGTACTCACCATTCGTGATATAGAATCTAGTTTATATTTTAATTCTTGATTCTGTTCGATCAATTCACTTTTTTTCTGAGCTTGAATAGTATTTAAGCCTAAAAGGAATATAATTGAATAAATAAAAAAACGTTTCATATGAATATGCATTAAATAGGTTAATCTAAATTTTGCCGCCAAGATACGAACAGTCTTTTAATTGTTGAACTCCTGCAAAAGGTACTTTTGCTTTATTATAGCCGTAAGTAGAGGCTAAACTTTTATTTAGGTCGTTGTCATCTACGTTAACTTGTACATCATCCATTGTAAATTGACTAGGGTGTTCATAGCCTGCAGCATGCGTAATTTCCAAAAATTCTTTTCTGAACGTATTAAAATATTGCGCTAGTCTGTCTGATTTTAAGGGTACATTAATACCTTTTTGTAACCATTTGCTTTGAGTAGCTATACCTGTTGGGCAGGTATTGGTATGGCAAACTTGTGCTTGAATACAACCAATACTCATCATTGCTTCGCGAGCAACATTAATACAATCTACACCCATTGCAAATGCCATGGCGGCTTTTGCTGGGAAACCTAATTTACCTGATCCAATAAATACAATGCGGTCAGTAAGATTCCTATTTAAGAAAACTCTATACAAACTAGAGAATCCGTAAACCCATGGTAATGATACGTGATCGGCAAATGATGGGGGAGCAGCACCTGTACCACCTTCACCACCATCTACAGTAATGAAATCTGGACCTTTACCTGTGGCTACCATTAAATCTGCCAATTCTTCCCACTGATCTAATTTTCCTATAGCACCTTTAATACCAACTGGTAAACCTGTTTCGTTAGCGATATTTTCTATAAGAGCCATTAACTCCGTTACATTAGAAAATGCTTTGTGTGTCGCTGGGGATAATACATCTTTACCAACTTCAACACCTCTAATTTCCGCAAGCTCTGGAGTAATTTTTGCTCCTGGTAAAACTCCACCTTTTCCTGGTTTGGCGCCTTGAGATAATTTTATTTCAATTGCTTTGATACACGGATTGTCCTCAACCAATTTTTTCATTTTCTCCATGGAGAAGTTACCATCTTCCGTTCTTACACCAAAATAACCGGTACCAAAGTGAAAAACGATATCGCCGCCATGTTTATGGTAAGGTGAGAGTCCGCCTTCACCTGTATTATGATAAGCTCCTGCTTTTTTCACTCCTTTGTTCATGGCTTCTACAGCTGCGGCTGATAATGAACCAAAACTCATGGCAGATACATTTACAACACTGCCTGGTCTAAATGGTTTTCTACGGTTGTTGTACTGCCCCATTACTTTTGCACAAGGTATGAAGTTAGGCTCCGCAGCATTTGGGTGTCCAGCAGGTACTTCGTAACCCATCATTCTGTTTTTGACGAATATATGCTGGTGTGCATATAAATCTCGGTCAGAACCAAACCCTTCGTAATTGTTCTCTTTCTTCGCAGACGCATAGATCCAACCTCTTTCAATTCTGTTAAAAGGAAGCTCTTCTCTGTTATTAGCAACAAAATATTGACGCATTTCTGGACCAATACTTTCTAACCAATAACGCAAGTGCCCTACAACAGGAAAGTTATGTTTTATCGTGTGCCTTTTCTGAATAAAAATATCCCAGATGGCAACTATGAAAAGAAACAAAAAAATATTCCAAGTCCACCATGGTGGACTTGGAATATTATTTAAGAAATCATTCATCAAAATTATCCTTTTGGTTTAATATCTAAAAGTGGTGTTTGGTCACTATTTAGGTAATCTAAACTCATTTCTGTTAATGTGCGAACTCCTAAAAGTAATCCGCTATCATCAATCAAAAAATCTGGTGTATGGTGCGGAAATGATTCTGTTGTTCCAGGGGTCATTCCTCCTAAGAAAAAGAAGAATCCTGGTGCTTCTCTTTGAAAATATGAAAAATCTTCGGCACCGGTTACTGCTTTTTGAAATTGAACATTTTCATCACCAGCCACTCTTTTAATAGTAGGAAGCATTTGTTCAACTAATTCAGGATTGTTATACGTAATATCTGTAGCATCAGTAATTACACATGTAGCTTCACCACCGTAGGCTTTGGCAATATCACTAACCATCTCTACCATACGTGCGTTAAGCTTGTCTTTCATTTCATAGTCTAAGGTTCTAATAGTACCGATCATCTCAGCAGATTCCGGTATTATATTGAAACGCACACCACTTTTAATTTTACCAACAGTAATTACTGCGGCTTCATTTGTTAGGTCAGTTTCTCTACTGATAATTGTTTGTAGACCGTCAATAATTTTAGCACTAATTAAAATTGGATCAACACCTGACCATGGTTGAGAACCGTGCGATTGTTTTCCTTTTACATTTATAACAAATTGTTGAGCAGCGGCCATTGTACCACCAGATTTGTAACGAATGACCCCAACTGGAGTTTGAGAATTAATGTGTAATCCGAAAATTGCATCTACTTTCGGACTGCTCATAACGCCCTCTTTTACCATTAAAAGAGCTCCACCTTCTTCTCCTGGTGGCGGTCCTTCTTCTGCTGGTTGAAATATAAACTTTACAGTTCCTTTTATCTTATCCTTGTTTTTAGACATTACCTCTGCAACGCCCATTAAAATTGCAGTATGCGTATCATGCCCACAAGCATGCATAACACCTACTTTTTCACCCATAAATTCAGAAGTTACGTTAGACTTATATGGTAAATCGTTACGTTCTGTAACAGGTAAGGCATCTATATCTGCTCTTAATGCTACTACTTTACCAGGTAAATCTCCCTTTAGAAGACCAACTACACCGGTATGCGCAACACCAGTTTGAACTTCAATTCCCAAAGATTTTAAATGCTTGGCAATTTTTTCTGCTGTTTTGAATTCACGATTCCCTAATTCCGGATTCTGATGAATTTCTCTTCTCCAATCAACTACCTTGCTTTCTATAGCTTTGTAGTCTTTTTCAAGATTTGGTCCCTGTGCCTGAACGGAAAATCCGAAAAGAACGAGGGCTAATAAACCTAGTTTTCTCATAATCAGTATTTAATATTAAATTGTTCTCTATGTTTCAGTGGACCATTTAAGACTCAAACGCATCAACTGGTAATCTCTTTTTGTGGAATTAAAGTTTAAATATATTCAAAATGAAAAGAAATACCATCTATTGTTTACAAATCTAAAACACTTCACTTTTACTATCCCTCAATTATGGCTAAATTTACATCACTAAAAGAAAGAAAATTTGAGCTCATTTATTGATGAATTGAACGATGCCCAAAAGGCTCCTGTTTTACATAAAGACGGACCTTTAATGGTTATTGCTGGTGCCGGGTCAGGTAAAACCCGTGTACTTACATATAGAATTGCACACCTTATGGCACAGGGGGTAGATTCTTTTAATATTTTATCACTGACCTTTACGAACAAGGCAGCTCGTGAAATGAAGGAGCGTATAGCGCATATAGTTGGTGCCAGTGAAGCAAAAAATCTGTGGATGGGTACCTTTCACTCGGTATTTGCAAAGCTTTTACGTATAGATGGTAGTAAGTTGGGTTACCCTGCCAACTTTACTATTTATGATACCCAGGATTCTCAGCGATTATTAGCTTCGATTATTAAAGAAATGGGGCTTGATAAGGATATTTATAAATACAAGCAGATTCAAAATAGAATTTCTTCTTTTAAGAATAGCTTAATTACTGTAAAAGCTTACCGTAATGATCCAGATTTGGTTGAGCAAGATGCCATGGCTAAAAAGCCAAGAACAGGTGACATCTATGAGAATTATGTAGATCGTTGTTTTAAGGCCGGTGCTATGGATTTTGATGATTTACTGTTACGTACCAACGAGCTTTTAACGCGCTACCCGGATGTGTTGGCGAAGTACCAAGATCGATTTAGATATATATTGGTTGATGAGTACCAAGATACAAACCATTCGCAGTACTTGATTGTAAAGGCGTTGGCCGATCGCTTTCAGAATATATGTGTGGTAGGAGATGATGCGCAAAGTATTTATTCTTTTAGGGGAGCGAACATTAGTAATATTTTGAATTTTCAAAAAGATTATGACAATGTAGGGATGTACCGTTTAGAGCAGAATTACCGTTCTACAAGAAACATCGTAAATGCCGCGAATTCCGTAATCGGGAAAAACCAAAATCAGATTGAAAAAGTAGTTTGGACGGATAATGACGATGGTGCTGCTATAAAAATTCATAGAAGTACTACAGATGCTGAAGAAGGTAGGTTTGTAGCAAATTCTATTTGGGAACATAGAATGCAACAACAAATGACCAATGGTCAATTTTGTATATTATATAGGACAAACTCCCAATCTAGGGCTATGGAAGATGCCTTACGTAAAAGAGATATTCCTTATCGTATTTATGGCGGACTCTCATTTTACCAACGTAAAGAAATTAAAGATGTGTTGTCTTACTTGCGTTTGGTCATTAACCCTAAAGATGAAGAAGCTTTAAAAAGGGTGATAAACTTCCCTGCACGGGGAATTGGTGGTACTACTCTTGATAGATTAGTTGTTGCTGCCAATCATTATAACCGTTCCATTTTCGAAGTAATGGAAAATATTGACAGAATCGATCTAAAAATCAATTCTGGTACAAAGCGAAAACTTCAAGATTTTGTTACCATGATCAAAAGTTTTCAGGTCATGAATGAAACTACAGATGCTTTTGCGTTGTCTGAGTATGTTGCCAAGAAAACGGGTGTTCTTTTAGAGTTTAAAAAGGATGGAACTCCTGAAGGTATTGGTAAAATGGAGAACATAGAAGAGCTATTAAATGGTATAAAAGATTTCGTAGAAGGTCAAAGAGAGATTGATGGAGCAACAGGGAACATTGGTGAATTTTTAGAAGATGTAGCCCTTGCTACAGATTTAGATAATGATACGGGTGATGACGATAGGGTTGCATTGATGACCATTCACTTGGCAAAGGGGCTAGAGTTTCCGTACGTATATATTGTTGGTATGGAAGAAGACCTTTTTCCATCTGGTATGAGTATGAGTACTAGAAGTGAATTGGAAGAGGAGCGAAGATTATTTTATGTTGCTTTGACAAGAGCGGAGAAACAGGCATATTTAACCTATACCCAGAATAGATACCGATGGGGTAAATTGATAGATGCAGAACCAAGTCGATTCTTAGAAGAGATAGATGAGAAATATGTTGAAAATCTAACTCCGGTAGATGGCGGCTACCGTTATAAGCCACTTATAAACGCAGATATTTTTGGAGAAGTTGATAAGAGTAGATTGCGTCAAGATAAGCCGGTAAGGGGTACACCACCAATTGTTGGTCAACCTAACACAGGGCAACTTAAAAAATTACGTAAGCTAAAACCGCAATTATCAGAGCCTGTTGGTAATACCAATACAATTGACCCGAGCCTTACTGTAGGTTCTTTAATTAACCATACCCGTTTTGGTCGTGGTAAGGTAGTAAAGATTGAAGGTTCAGGTAATGATAGAAAAGCAGAAATAATGTTTGATAAAGGTGATATTAAAAAACTATTGCTACGCTTCGCTAAGTTAGAGGTATTGGGGTAATGTAAAGTTTTTTCGAAAATTCGGCTTAAATTGATAAGGAAAACATGAGAAAGAACAGCTTGTATTCAGTTTTACTGATAATTTTCCTTTTTGGTTGTTCAAGTTCTAATATAAAAGAACCAGATTCAACCCAATTGGTAGAGCCGCAATCTGAAGAAATTGAACAGATAGTTAAAGATCCTAATGCTAGTGATTATTGGGATAATGCTGTTTTAGTTTGGAGTGATGAATTTGATGGAACGACACTTTCGAACGAAAATTGGTCTTTTGAAACAGGTGATAACGGTTGGGGAAATAATGAGCTCCAAAATTATAGACCTGAAGGAAATACTGAAGTTAGTAATGGAACTTTAAAAATTACGGCTAAAATAAATACAGATAATACCATTGAAGGAGAATATACATCTGCTCGTTTAAACAGCAAGAAGTCCTTTAAGTTTGGTAGAATGGAAATTAGAGCAAAATTACCTGAACATAAAGGAAGTGGTACCTGGCCAGCACTTTGGATGCTAGGTAGTAATATAAAGACAGCTGGTTGGCCATTGTGTGGTGAAATTGACATCATGGAATATGTGAGCTTTAAACCAAATAAAACTCATTTTACTATTCATAGTAAAGCAAATAACCATACAAATGGTACTGAGGTTACTTCTGGTGCGGTAGTTTTGGAAACAATTGAGGAAGAATTCCATAATTTTGGAATTTTATGGTCGGCAGAGTACATAAAGTTTTATGTTGACGATATAGAGAATATTCAGTTTATCTTTAAAAGACCAATTAATAGTACGATAGATAATTGGCCGTTTTCTGATAATTTTTATTTTCTAATGAATATTGCAGTTGGTGGAAATTGGGGAGGTCTTGAAGGTGTTGATCCATTGATTTTTCCAGCGACCATGGAAGTAGATTATATTAGAGTATACCAAGTAAATTAAATAAGACAATTGGCAGAATTTATCAAAATATACGAAGAGAACCCTAGTCCTAAAGAGATTAAAAGGGTAGTGGAAGTATTGCGTAAAGGTGGCTTGGTAATTTATCCGACCGATACGGTTTACGGTTTAGGTTGTGACATTACAAATACCAAGGCATTGGAGAAAATTGCGCGTATAAAAGGGATAAAATTGGCGAAAGCAAATTGGTCTTTTATATGTACAGATTTAAGTAACCTTTCAGATTATGTTAGGCAAATTGATACTGCTACATTTAAAATATTGAAAAGGGCTTTACCAGGACCTTATACGTTTATTTTGCCCGGTAATAATAATTTACCAAAAGAATTTAAAAAGAAGAAGACCGTTGGTATTCGTGTTCCAGATAATAGTATTGTTAAGGCTTTAGTTGAAGAATTAGGTAACCCTATAGTTTCAACTTCTATTCATGATGATGATGATGTATTAGAGTATACTACTGACCCAGAATTAATTTATGAGAAATGGGATAACTTAGTAGATGTTGTTATAGATGGTGGTTACGGTGGTAATGTAGGTTCTACTATTATAGATGTTTCCACGGGTGGTTCACCAGAAGTAATTCGTGGGGGTAAAGGAAGTTTAGATATTATTTAAAAATCTCTTGTCTATATTATAAGCATAAAAAAAGCGGCTCAATTGAGCCGCTTTAATTTTATATACTAATCAGATATTATTTGTTGATTGCAGGATCTTTCATTCCTTCTTCAATCATGCTATAGAACTGATCAATTTTTGGAAGAACAACAATACGAGTTCTTCTGTTTTTAGATTTTTCAGTTGTAGAAATTGGCACATATTCTGATCTACCAGCAGCAGTCATACGCTTAGGATCTACGTTAAAATCATTTTGAAGTATACGTACAACGGCAGTAGCACGTTTAACACTTAAATCCCAGTTGTCTAATAAAGAACCGTTACCTCTGTAAGGTACGTTGTCTGTGTGACCTTCTACTAAGAATTCAAAATCAGGCTTGTTGTTTACAACTTTAGCAACTTTACCTAATACTTCTTTAGCTCTGCTTGTAACGTTGTAGCTACCGCTGCTAAATAATAATTTGTCTGAAATAGAAACGAAAACAACACCTTTTTCAACGCTGATTTCAATATCCTCATCATCCAAGTTTCCTAAAACACCTTTTAAGCTCTGTACCAAAGAAAGGTTTACAGAATCTCTACGTGTAATAGCATCATTTAACTTACGAATAGTTAAATCTTTTTCTTGTAAGCTCTCTAATGACTTCTCTAAGTTCTCAGCACCTTTGGTAGTCAAAGTTGTTAAGTTACCCATGTTGTTGATCAACTCTTGGTTGTTTGCCTTTAAAAACGAATTCTGATCTTCTAAAGTTTGAAGTCTAGATGAAGCAGTTGCTTTTTCTTCTAAACAATCATTTAATTTTACTGTCGCTGAATTTAATAAATCTTGTGCACTTTTGTGCTTAGCTTCAAGATCTGCGTACTTTTTTGAAGATACACAAGATGAAAGTAAAAGCGTTACTGCAAGACATCCTAATAATACTTTTTTCATAATTCTATTCTATTATACTAATTTAGTGGTTTACTCAATTTTTCGCATCTATGCGACTTCAAAATTATATAATTACAAAGTTACTTATATGACATGATAGTTAATCTTTTACTAAAATGTTAAAATTGCTTATCCTATGTACGAAGTAAGACCATACTATGGACTTCGTAGCGTAATAATTTCTGAGAAATTGGGTTTTTTCTCTCTTTTTATACATTTTCCTAAACTGTCTATAAAAGCTTAAGTGTGCCCTAAAAATAGCGAAAAAGTGTTTAAATCTTAACTGAAAAAGAAATCGTATTGCCGCAATACCATCTAAGAGTAATCTTAAGAAAATAATAATAAAGGCTTTTCTTCTAGGAAGGTTTTTGGTGATAGAAAATAATGTGTTTCTGAAATTGAGATATGTTTTTTTCGGGTTCATATTACTTAACGTAGAACCACCCAAGTGGTATACGCTTGATGATCCTACATAAAATATTTTATAGCCATGGTTTTTTGCACGCCAGCATAAATCTACTTCTTCTTGATGGGCAAAGTAATCTTCATCGAATCCTTTTAACTCATGAAATACTTCTTTTTTGATAAACATACAGGCTCCTGTTGCCCAGAAAATTTCGCGAACATCATCGTATTGACCTTCATCTTTTTCTAAGGTCTGAAAAACTCTGCCTCTGCAAAATGGGTAACCAAGTTGGTCAATGAAACCACCAGCGGCACCGGCATATTCAAAATGATCTTTTTTCAGTAGATCCAAAATTTTGGGTTGAATAATAGCTGCTTCAGGTATAGTGGCAAAGGCATCTATAATTGGGGTCAACCAATTAGGAGTTACTTCTACGTCTGAATTAAGTAAACAATAAATATCAGCATCGACATCTACCATGGCGTCGTTATAGCCTTTGGCAAATCCGCCGTTTTCTGTATTCTGTATAATTTTTACTGTTGGGTAGTTGGCTTTAACTAATGCCACCGAGCCGTCTGTTGAAGCATTATCTGCTACGTATATATCTGCATCAGGAGAATAATTGATAACAGAAGGCAAGTACCTTTCTAAAAGCACTTCACCATTCCAGTTTAATATGACTACAGCTATCTTCAAAACGATCGCAAATTAACGGCTAAAATCAGGAATCTCTTGCATAAATTCATATTTTTCCGCAACAAAGTCTGTTTGACAGTAATAATGAGAGAGTCCGTTGGTGACCATCAAGTAGGTAGCATTCAATTTAAAATTGTATTGAGCTATTTGATCGAAGGTCATTTGAGAAATTGAAACCTCTGGTGCTTTGCACTCTACTAGGATATGAAGTTCACCATTTGGTTTGAATACGACCACATCATACCTTTTCTTTAAACCATTAAGTGTTATTTGCTTTTCAACGTTAATATGACTTAATGGATACTTCTTTTCTTGTATAAGAAACTGAACTACATGTTGCCTTACCCACTCTTCGGGAGTAAGCACCAAAAACTTTTTACGTACATCGTCAAAGATCAAGGTTCTATTTTCGCTATTTTTGACCCTGAAAGTGTAGCTAGGAAAATTTAGTGGCTGCATTATACAAAGTTGATGATTTTTTCTGAATGGATGAAGCCGTACAAATAGTCAATGCAATTAAGAAAGGGCAGATTAGCCCTATTTATTTCCTGTATGGGGAAGAAGCTTATTTCATTGATAAAATTTCTGATTATATAAGTGCTAATGTGTTGACCGAAGAAGAGAAGGGTTTCAACCAAATGGTGCTTTATGGTCGTGATGTATCTATTGAAGATATTGTAGGTAATGCCAAACGCTACCCGATGATGGCCGAACGTCAAGTGGTTATTGTAAAAGAGGCACAACATCTTTCACGTACTATAGAGAATCTTTGTTCGTATGCAGAAAATCCGCAGCAATCTACTGTACTTGTAATTTGTTATAAATACAAGAAGCTAGATAAGCGTAAAAAGCTACACAAGATTATTAAAAAAAATGGAGTAGTTTTTGAAAGTAAAAAATTATATGAGAATCAAGTTAGCGATTGGTTAAGAAAGCATTTGGTGAGCCGTGGATACACCATATCTCACAAGGCTGCTTTATTGCTGGTAGAATATTTGGGTACTGATTTAGGTAAGATTAGCAAAGAGCTAGATAAGCTTAAGCTAGTTCTGCCGAAACAGACCGAAATTAACCCGCAGCATATAGAAGAGCATATTGGTATCAGTAAAGATTATAATAATTTTGAATTGAAAAGGGCTATTGGTGATAGAGATATCTTGAAAGCAACTAAAATTATCAACTACTTTGCTCAGAACCCGAAAGACAATCCGTTTATTCTAACGATTACCTTATTACATTCATTTTTTACGCAGTTGTTGCAGTATCACGGACTTTCTGATCATTCACCAAAAAATGTGGCTAGTGCGTTACGTATTAACCCTTATTTTGTAAGTGAAATACAAACTGCGGCACGCAATTACCCAATGAAGAAAGTAAGCGGAATCATTTCTAGTCTTCGTGAAATGGATTTAAAAGGAAAAGGAGTAGGGACAACACCAATGAAAGAAGCCGATTTACTTAAAGAACTTCTTTATAAAATAGTGTAGCTATTACTTTTTATTGACTCCGAATTTACCAGGACCTAATAATGAAACGGTAACAAAGGCTACTAAGTAAAATAAAGCTTTTTCTTTAGTGCCAAAATCATCTGCGCCATGAGTGATAAATGCTGCGACTGCCATAGTGATGGCTACTGGTATTGCTGCCAAACGCGATTTAAAACCTATAATAATTAAAATAGGACAAATAAATTCGCCGATCACAGCTAAAAATAATGAGGGTGTTTCACCAATACCAAAAGGATCAGCAAATTTAAAATCTCCAGAAATAAGCTTTTGAAATTTTGGAAGACCATGGGTTAACATCATGGCTGAAATTGCTATTCTAAAAAAAGCTAGACCAATATCTTTTAATAAAGTGTTTTTCATGAAGGCTCATTATTTCCCTTAAAAGTATCGATTTTTTTTGTTTTTTCTAAGATATGTTGGTATTCGTATAGTGTTAAATCATTTGTTTTTTTAAATGAAACTTTGGGTATACTTAGTTTTCAACGGGTTAAGAGATTGTGAGCTTTCATTAAATTATTCAAAAATTTTTAAACGAGAAATTATGGCATAAAAAAATCCCAATATATATGGGATTTTTCTTACTTAAAAATTGTCGTAATTAGCGTAATTTCGGATAGTCATCAGGATTGACTTCATGCATTATCGCATAAACTTTTTCAAAAATATCCTCTCTATTTGGTTTAGAAAAATAATCACCATCAGTACCGTATGCAGGTCTATGCGCTTTTGCGCTTAATGTTTGTGGTTTACTATCTAAATACTCAAATGCACCTTGTTTTTCTACTATTTCATTTAATAGATATGCAGAACATCCGCCAGGTACATCTTCATCTATTACTAGTAAACGGTTTGTCTTTTTAACACTCTCTAGTACTTCCATTTCAATATCAAATGGTAATAACGTTTGTGCATCTATGACTTCGGCATCAATACCAACTTCAATTAATTCTTTGGCTGCTTTTTCAACGATACGTAATGTGGATCCATAAGAGACCAATGTGATATCGCTACCTTCTTTAATGGTTTCAACTCTACCGATCGGAGTACAAAACTCACCAAGATTTTTAGGTTTCTTTTCCTTTAATCTATAACCGTTTAAACTTTCTATGACCAATGCAGGCTCATCACTCTTTAAAAGTGTGTTGTAAAAACCGGCAGCTTGTGTCATGTTTCTTGGAGCTAAAATATACATTCCTCTTAGTAAATGTATTAATCCGCCCATTTCTGATCCTGAATGCCAAATGCCTTCTAGTCTGTGACCTCTTGTTCTTATGATTAACGGCGCTTTTTGTTTTCCAGCTGTTCTATATAATAAAGTGGCCAAATCATCTGTAAGAGTAGATAGCGCGTAAAATATATAATCCAAATATTGAATTTCAGCAATAGGTCTAAGTCCTCTTAACGCCATTCCTATTCCTTGACCAATAATCGTTGTTTCTCGAATACCAGTATCTGCAACACGTATTTTGCCGTATTTTTCTTGCATGCCTTCAAGACCTTGGTTTACATCACCAATGGCACCAGTATCTTCTCCGAAAATTAAAGTATTAGGGTATTTTTCAAAGAGCTTGTCAAAATTGTCTCTTAAAATAACTCTACCATCTACCAGCTCTTCATCGTCATTATATGCAGGTGAAATGGCGGTAACGTTCGTAGCTTTATTATCATTCTCACTATAAAGGTATGAGCTGAATTTATGCTGGGATTCTTTTAGAAAGGTGGAAGTCCATTGAATTAAATCTTCCTTTTCTTGTGTATTTTCTCCTAGTAAATAACGTAAAGATTTTCTTGCTGAAATTGCCAAATCTTTACGAAGTGGCTCTTCAACTGAAATTAAATCATTCTTTAATTTATTTAGGAAATTCTTGTTGGCACTTTTAGAGGCAGCTTTTTCTATTATGTTAATTAATACAGACTTCTCAGTTAAGTTGTCTTTCAAATACTCGTCCCAAGCCTGTTTTTTAGCTTCTCTAACGGTACGCTTAATTCTTTTTTCAATAGATTCTAGTTCTTCAGAGGTTGCAATGCCAGATTCTAATATCCATTCTTTAAAACGTTTATTGCAATCATGGTCGCGCTCCCATTCTAAACGCTGGTTGTCTTTATAACGCTCGTGAGACCCAGAAGTAGAATGACCTTGAGGCTGTGTTAATTCATTTACATGAATTAACACCGGTACATGCTCTTGTCTTGCTATATCTGCCGCATTTTCATAGGCATGCATTAGCGCAGTATAGTCCCAACCTTTTACTCTTAAAATTTCATACCCTTTTTCGGTTTCAGTTCTTTGAAAACCAGATAGAATTTCTGAAATATTCTCTTTTGTAGTGTGAAATTTTGCGGGCACAGAAATACCATATTCATCATCCCAAACACTAATGACCATAGGTACTTGTAATACACCTGCGGCATTTATTGTTTCAAAAAACATACCTTCACTAGTACTGGCGTTGCCAATGGTACCCCATGCAATTTCATTTCCGTTTACAGAAAACTTTGCACTATCTAGTCCTTTTTGGTTTCTGTATACTTTAGATGCTTGTGCTAATCCTAAAAGCCTAGGCATTTGCCCAGCTGTACACGAAATGTCTCCACTACTATTTTTTTGTTTTGTTAAATCTTTCCAACTACCATCTGCATTTAAGCTATGCGTTAAAAAGTGACCACCCATTTGCCTACCGGCACTCATAGGTTCTTTTTCAATATCTGTGGTAGCGTAAAGGGCGTGAAAGAATTCTTTTGGTTGTAATAGACCAAGAGCCATCATAAATGTTTGGTCTCTGTAATAGCCACTTCTAAAATCACCATTTTTAAAAGAACGGGCCATTGCTAATTGAGGTAATTCTTTTCCGTCTCCAAAGATGCCGAATTTAGCCTTACCCGTAAGGACTTCTTTTCTACCCAATAAACTGCACGTTCTGCTTAAAAAAGCAATTTCGTAGTCATTGATAATTTGTTCTTTGAAATCTTCAAAAGAAATATCATTACTGGTTTTAGAAGAAACATCCATGTATTATATGTGTTTATACAAAATTACCGAATCAAGTACTTTTTAGCAACGCTGTGACCAGTTAATTTATTCCATATTTTTCAACAAATTTGGTATTTTTTTGAAAATATCTTAATTTAAGTTAAAAAAAATAGTATCCGTATTGAGAATTGATAGTTTAAAACCATTTTCTTGTGAATAGCCCTGTCAGGGTTTTTGGGCTAACTGTAATTATAAAACGTATTTTTTCGCCGTAGTTGGGTTGTGAAACTTCCCAACCGTTATTTGAGTGAACCGGTAGATAAAGTTCAAAGTAATCGGTTACTAGATTTAAACGTACACCAGAATCATAAACAAACTTACCATCAAGCCCTTTATTTTTTACCAAACCGGCATCTCCGTATAATTCAATCCATTTCCACACATTAAAACTACCGTTGACGGTCGCCATCCAATCATTGGAGAATCTGTAACGCTGGTCTAAGAAAGATTTAAATCCGCCTTCGGCTATAATAATTTGCTGACTGTAAATACCTGAATCTTCTGAGCGTCCTAAATATCCGTAATCAAAAAGATAATCTGTTGGGCGGTCAAGGGCAAAGCTGAAGAAATTTGTCTCTGTATTGTTGCTAAGAAATTTACCCGCAAAAAATCGAAGATTTAATTGCCTGTTGTTTTCAAATAGTTTTCGATATTCATATTCAAACGAGAGCTTACTAAAACTACCTGCTAATTGAAAATCTGCAAACCATGAATTATAATCTAATATGCCATTATTTCTACTGGTATAACGTGCGTTAAATACACTATAATCAGGATTTTCTGGATCATTTGATAAGCTTACCAATGCTGGATCAAAATCTCTGAAAATGTTTACATATCTAAAAGATAAAAACTCCCTTTTATTCGATAACAAATCTGATGGTCTAAAACCAAAGCTCAAAGATGGCGTTATAGATGAATATCTAGAGTTTTCATTGAAGTGAGATGTACCGGCACCTATATTGTATTGGGCAACGTACAAACCACTTTTACTTAAGTATTTTCTATAACTGAATTTTCCAGAGCCTACAAAAGCTTTTTCTTTAAAGGAGTAGGAGGGTGAGAAATCATACACAAAAGGTCTTTCAAGTAAGGTCTTATTATATAAACGCATACCTGGGGTCCAACCATCATAAACATTAAAACTCAATACAGGAACATAGAACACCTGATTGTAATATGGATTTTCAGCATCTTTAAAGAAGGTGAACTTTAATTTTTTGTTACTTGATAAAAATCCTTTTAATGATTTCCAATTATCGCGTTGGTTGAATTCTGGTATTTTTTGGTCATAATTTAATACCAGTCTATCTTCTTCATTATTCGGTATAGCGAAGGTTTCTTCTAGCTCAATATCTTTGAACCAATATTCAGAAACCACCGAATCTTTTTTAAGACCAAACACGGAAATAGGAACGTTGGTGCCTTCTTTGTTTTTTATGGTTACATGTAATGAATCTGTTTCTTTCTTTACTTTTTTTATCTTAAAATCAATTTTACGGTCTGTAGAAACATAGTCTTTAAAAAACCAATTGATATCTTGTTCCGTAGAGCGTTTTAAAATAGATTCAAAATCATGAACCTTTACCGTGTTTAATTGATAGTATTCAAAAAATGTCTTAATACTTTGGTCTACGTGTTCTTTGCCAATGTAATCTGCTAAATATGCCAAGCCTAAACCAGCCTTATATTTATTCGCTATTTTCTGATTGAATTTAATAAGCGAATCGTTTGATGTTTGAAGTGCTTGGTCTAAGTTTTTACGGGCAGTTAAATTGTATAGAAATGAATATTGGTCATTAAAATCCATCTTTGCCAACTCAAAACTTCTAAAACCCCAAATTTTAGATAGTTTCCCCATTAATTTTTGATCTGGGTAATACTTTTCTATATACGCTATCATCAAATAATTTGCTATAGCACTGTTTAACCACTGTTCTTTTCTTGGGTTTAAGAACATGGTTTCTCGTAAAATACTATTGATCGCCGTTTTTAAGAATTTCATTTCGAACTGAAATTGTTCTTGGTAAGGGCGTATAAAAGAGGGGAGTTGATTTATGCCATAAAGTGGGTCTTTATTATAATCAAGCTCACTAACTAATATTTTTTCATGAGGATAATCGCCAAGATTTGAGTGAATGAAATTGGCAACTTTATTTATGGATAGACCTTGACCAATTGGGCTATATCTTGGAGCACTAAAATCTGTCAAGAAGGTCATGTATGGTGTGCGGTGTGTATAGAATTTTTTCTGTGTATTCAGAATTATTTCTCCGCCACGTTGTAAGTTTCCTTTTAATTTGGCAAATTGTCCGTTAGGGAATGTTGATTCAGTTTTTATATCAAAGTTAGAGGCAAGGTATAAACTATCTGGATATTTGAAATTAATGGTAGTATTGGTTTCGTTCATATAAAGATCCTCAAGATTTTTATTTGAATACAAATGCCATTTACCGTCGTATACAGCTGGTGTTAAATACCAGTCTTTTAAGTAATAATCTCCTCTACTACCGTAGCCGTAAGGAGTGTATTTATTTGGTGGTAATTTCACCTTATAGGTGATGAAAATTTTTGTTGATGTATTTGGTAGTAATAAATCATCTAAGGTGACCTTTAAAATATCCTTGCCTTTTGTACGGCTCCATTCTAGTCCGTTATAAGAATCATCCACAACACTAATTATAGTAGTCTTACCACGTTCATCTGCTTTTGCTAAATGAAGCGATTTTTTAAATTCTTGAGCAAATCTCTTTGCTAGTCCGGTGTTTTTATCTGAATAGGCATTTGCCCAATCATTAAAATAAATGACACCTAAGTTGTAGTTAGACTTATTGTAATAGGTGAATTCTTGACGAATATCCAATTCATTGGTATACTCGTTTAGGCTAACGGTAAGGTCTGTTTCATACTGTGCATAGCAATTAGTTACATTGGTAACTAATGTTACTATGCACAGGTAGAAAAGTAATTTTAAATTATTTGTCAAGGTCTGAATTAAAAATTAGGACTCATGCTGTGCCCTTTGTAAAATGAATCTATAATTTCAACAACCTCTTCTTCTGTATCTACAATTTTAATAAGATTTAGATCTTCTGGACTAATAGTTCCCATTTTAAGCATAGTTCCTTTAACCCAATCCATAAGTCCAGTCCAAAATTCACTGCCCACTAAAATAATTGGAAATTTCCCTATTTTATGTGTCTGTATTAAGGTGATGGCTTCAAATAGCTCATCTAATGTTCCAAATCCGCCAGGCATTACTACAAAACCTTGAGAGTATTTTACGAACATTACCTTTCTTACGAAGAAGTAATCGAAATCTAAACTCTTGTCATTATCGATATATGGATTGTCATGTTGCTCAAAAGGTAAGTCAATATTTAAACCTACAGATGTACCACCAGCAAGGTTTGCACCTCTGTTACCGGCTTCCATTATACCTGGGCCGCCACCAGTAATAACTCCGTAACCTGCTTCTGCAATAGATTTTGCAATTGATACGGCTAATTTGTAATATGGGTCTTCTTCTTTTGTTCTTGCAGAACCAAAAATAGATACACATGGTCCTATTTTACTCATGCGTTCAAAACCATTTACAAACTCGCCCATTATTTTAAAAATGGCCCAAGAGTCATTGGTTTTTATTTCGTTCCAGCCTTTATGATGTTTTTCTGATCTCATTCTTTATTTTATATTCTATTTAGATAGATTTTTATCTAATTATTATTTTAATTCTCTCTTTAAAAACTTTGCGGTGTAGCTTTTCTTGTCTTTTGCAACTTGTTCTGGAGTTCCTTTGGCTACTAATTGCCCACCTGAGCGTCCGCCTTCGTAACCGATATCTATGATATAATCTACCATTTTAATTACGTCCATATTATGTTCAATAACTAACACAGTATTTCCTTTGTCAGCTAATGTATTCAAAACATCCATTAAAACCCTAATATCTTCAAAATGAAGTCCGGTTGTTGGCTCATCTAAAATATAGAACGTATTACCCGTATCTCTCTTAGAAAGCTCTGTTGCCAACTTTATACGTTGTGCCTCACCACCTGATAACGTTGTTGATTGCTGCCCAAGTGAAATATAACCTAAGCCAACATCTTGTATGGTCTTTAACTTACGATGTATTTTTGGAATAAGTTCAAAGAATGACACTGCTTCGTTAATAGTCATTTCTAAAACATCTGAAATGGACTTGCCTTTATAGCGTATTTCTAGCGTTTCTCTATTAAATCTTTTACCGTTACACGTTTCACATTCTACATAAACATCTGGTAAGAAATTCATTTCAATAACTCTTAATCCACCACCTTGACACGTTTCGCAACGACCACCTTTTACATTAAAACTGAATCTGCCAGGTTTGTACCCTCTAATAGATGCTTCAGTAGTTTTTGCGAACAGCGAACGTATTTCGCTAAATACACCAGTATATGTTGCTGGGTTTGACCTTGGTGTTCTACCTATAGGTGATTGGTTGATGTCAATAACTTTATCTATATGTTCTAGCCCCGTAATTTTCTTATACGGCATTGGCTTTTTAACGCCATTGAAATAATGGGCGTTCATAATAGGGTAAAGTGTCTCGTTTATTAATGTAGATTTTCCACTACCTGATACTCCCGTAACGCCAATCATTTTTCCTAAAGGAAATTTGACCGTTAAGTTTTTTAAGTTATTACCGGTACAACCAGATAATACAATTTCATGTCCATTACCCGGTCTTCTCTTTTTAGGTACTTCAATCTTCTTTACACCGGTCATATAATCGGCTGTAAGCGTATGAACATTTCTCAATTCTTCAGGCGTACCTTGAGATATGATTTCTCCGCCGTTTTTACCTGCTTTAGGACCAATATCAATTACATGATCAGCTCTTTCTATCATATCGCGATCATGTTCTACCACAATAACAGAGTTACCAATATCTCTAAGAGATTCTAATGATTTGATCAATCGTTCATTATCTCGTTGATGTAGACCTATACTTGGCTCATCTAGAATATAAAGTACACCTACCAATTGCGATCCAATTTGGGTTGCTAGTCTTATACGTTGTGCTTCACCACCAGATAATGATTTAGAGCTCCTGTTCAATGATAAATAATCTAGACCTACATCTAGTAAAAATTGTATTCTAGTGCTTATCTCTTTTATAATCTCTTCGGCTATCTTCAACTGATTGCCAGTAAGCTTTTTGTCTAAGCCATTAAAGAATGCTGCTAGCTCTACAATGTCTAAATTAGCTAACTCGGCAATATTCTTATCTTCTATTTTGAAGTAAAGTGATTCTTTTCTAAGGCGGAAACCTGTACATGACGGACAAGTGATTCTGTCCATATATTCTTTTGCCCATCGTTTAATTGATGTTGATGCAGCTTCCTCGAACTGATTTTTTATGAAATTAGAAATTCCTTCATAATCAATTTTATAAGTGCGTTTTACACCTAATGTTTTAGAGTCTACTTCGAAACTTTCTTTACCACCATTTAAAAGAATTTCAATGGCTTCAGTAGGAATAGTATCTATAGGGTCCGTTATTTCAAAATTATAACGTTCTGCGATAGTCTCGATCTGTTTAAATGCCCAAGATTTTTTATAGTCTCCCAATGGGGCTATTCCGCCACCTTTGATAGATAGTTTTTTATTAGGGAATATCTTTTTCTCATTTACTTCATAGACATGACCTAGGCCACTGCAATAGGGGCACATTCCTTTTGGTGAATTAAATGAAAATGTATTAGGTTCAGGGGTAGGATAGGAGATGCCTGTTGACGGGCACATTAAATCTCTACTAAAATACCTTGGTAGATCGGTGCCTTCTTCTAAAACCATTAATACATTGTCGCCACTATACATAGCAGTATTTATAGTTTCAGATAAACGTTTATGAAAATCTTCGCTTTCAACTACTTTTAAACGGTCAATGACAATCTCTATATCGTGCACCTTGTAACGATCCACTTTCATGCCTTTGACAATATCTTTTACTTCACCATCAACACGAACTTTTACAAAACCTTGCTTGGCAATTTGTTCAAATAGCTCACGATAGTGACCTTTTCTTGATTTAATAATAGGTGCAAGAATGTTTATTTTCTTTCCGTTATACGATTCAATTATCAAGTTTTTAATTTGCTCGTCGCTATAACTAACCATTTTTTCGCCCGTATTATAACTATGTGCATCTGCTGCACGGGCGAAGAGTAGTCTTAAGAAATCATATATTTCGGTAATAGTACCTACCGTAGATCTTGGAGATTTTGATGTAGTTTTCTGTTCAATGGCGATAACAGGAGATAGACCATCTATTTTATCAACATCTGGGCGTTCTAATCCGCCTAAAAATTGTCTAGCATACGCAGAAAAAGTTTCAATATAACGTCTCTGTCCTTCAGCATAAATTGTGTCAAAGGCTAATGAAGATTTTCCACTACCAGATAAGCCGGTTATAACAACCAGTTTATCTCGGGGAATGGTAACATCTATATTCTTAAGGTTATGAACGCGTGCGCCCTTAACTTCTATATTTTCTTCAAAATTAATCATGTATTCATAGCAAAGTTGCAAAAGTACGATTTTGAGTGCTAATTACATACGATCTTATATTCTTTGGAATGGCTGAATATCTTAAATTATTGATGCAATCGCTAAATATGCCGTGAAGATTGATTAATGGTAAGCTGAAGAAAACTACATCATTTTAATATGTAGCTATTATTCGTGCATTACTAGTAACGGAACCGAAGTATGGTAACTAAGTTTTTCGACCGGGTTGTTAAAGAATACCTGTTGAAACAAGTTTAAATTTTTGGCTACCATAGTCAACATTTCAATTTTATTTTCTGCGATATATTTTAAAATTGAATCTCTTACGTTTTTGCCTAATATATGATTAAAGCTATGTCTCTCGGTAAATAATTCTTTTAAATAATCATCGAGATAAGCTTGATTAATCACCTGAGAATTTGAAAAGTTGGGTTTTGATTGTGTCATATGTATGACATCTAATTTCGCTTTTGATATTTCAAGAATTTCTGTGATTGAATTTAAAATAGAGTAGGTGTAGAATAGATTAAAATCTGTAGGAAAAGCAATTTTGCTTGGTGTTTTAATAATTGTATTTTCAGATACAGCTAATACATTACATGCTATTTTTGTTATTACATTACCGGTATTGCTACTTATGATAGATGACTTTATGCCCAATGTGCCTTTTGTGCCCATTACTATTAAATCTATCTTTTTTTCTTCTACGGTTTTTCTAACTAAATCAATGAAATTCCCATATTCTTCTAAGGCAATAAATTGATGTAAAGCGTTGCTAGGTAAATTTGAAATTTGTTTAAAAAGAAGTTGTAGGTTTTCTTTTGTTGAGATTTTTTTAGGGCTAGTCATTACCATTAATGAATTGCCTTGAATGTCAGAATTACGTAATTCATCGATATGTAGCATATAAAATATGCACTGTTCATTCTTGAACAGATTAATGGCATATTCAAACGCGTTCCAAGAGCTGCTGGAAAAATTTGTGGGAATTAAAATATGTTTCATTCAATCGACTTACTAAACAAAAGTAAATCCTTATTGAAACCTGATAAATGATATTTATCAGATTTGGTTTAATTTACATATTGTAATGCCTTCAATTCCATAATTTGAATGTTGCGACCTTCAATTGCTATAAGCCCCTCTTTTTTAAAACCGGATAATGTACGTATTAAGCTTTCTGTTGCAATACCTGCTACACTGGCAAGGTCATTACGTGAGATTCTAATGGGTTCATTTGGTTTTGTATTCATGACATCCGCAAATTGTAATAAGGTTTGTGCTGTCTTTCTGCGTACAGAACTATATGCCATTTGTAATAGTTGAGCTTTAATATTAGAAATGTTTGCCGATAAAAGTTGCATGAGTTCCATAGAAATGGTCTTGTTTTCGTTGAGTATTTCCTGTAAGTTTTCTTTAGAAATACCTGCTAATTCAACATCACTCATGGCGGTAGCTGATTCTTGATAAGGTACATTGTTCAGAAAAGAAGTGAAGCCCAAAAAGTCATCTGCTTTGGCTAATGATGTAATTAATTCTTTTCCGTCTGGATCCATGTTGTAACATTTTACCAGTCCTTTTAAAACAAGATAAATTTTATTAGAACGGGTGTCTTCATCATAAATATGCTCCCCTTCTTTAAAATTTGTCAGTTCTCCATTATCATCAAAAAAGTTTTTAAGTTCGTGAATGGTTCGCATTTCATTTTCAGAAACTCCGTATTCTTTTGAAGTTTTATCTTGCAAACGTACCAAAAGTTCAGCTTTGGCCAATCTGCTTTCTACGGCACTCATTAAGTCTTCTTCTTCAAAGGGTTTGGTTAAGTAGTCATCTGCCCCAAGGTCCATTCCTTTTCGTATTTCTTTATGCTCGGTTTTTGCAGATAGAAAAATGAATGGTATGTGTTTTGTTTTTTCATTATTAGAAAGATTTTCAAGTACACCATAGCCGTCAACCTCTGGCATCATAATATCACAAATGATAATGTCTGGTAAATTCTCAATTGCGCTAGTAATACCTATTTTACCATTGGATGCCGTGATTACATTGTAACCCGCTAATTCTAAAAGTTCTTCGGTATTTTCTCGTAAGGCTTTGTCATCCTCAATCAATAAAATTCTTTTCATCTTCTAGTTGGTTTTTAATTTTGGAATACATAAAGTAAATGTTGACCCTATACTTTCTGTACTTGAAAATTCAAGACTACCGCCCAGATTCTCAATATGCTGTTTTGCAATATTTAATCCTATTCCCGTACCCTGTGTCAATAAAGCGTTCTCTGCTCTAAAATAACGATTAAATATGTGTTTTTGCTCTTCTATTGGTATACCAATGCCTTCATCAATTACGCTAATAGCGTAACCGATATCTTTTATGTCCACTTTAATGTCAATTGTAGAATCTTCTGGAGAGTACTTAATAGCATTATGTACTAAATTAGATAGCGCCAATTCTAGGGTCTTTTCATCAAACTGAATATTTAACTCGTCAATATTCTCTGGGTAACGTATTTGCTGCCCAGATTTTAATAACATATTAGAGTTATATACCACCTCATTTACAATTTTGCTAAGTGGAAATTCTTCAATCTTATAATTGACCTTACCAGATTCTAGGCGTTCAACAGATAGAAAATCATTAAGTATGGTATCTAAATATTTTACTTTGTTCTTAATTGTGGTTACGTGCTTATCTCTTTTAGGCTGTTGTTCCGTTTCTGTATATTTTCCAAGTAAGGTTATTGAAGTCAATATACTGCTCAATGGAGTTTTGAATTCATGTGATACTAGGGATAGGAAACGGGTTTTAAGTTCATTGAGTTCTTTTTCAACAGCAAGAGCTTCTGTAAGTTGGTGTGTGCGCTCTTCTACTAGATTCTCTAAGTTTTCTGTGTAGTTCTTTCTTTCTGTAATGTCTAGAATAAAAGCAACGAATACTTTTTTATCTCCTAAATTTGATAGTTGTAGATGTACTTCTACAGGGTATGTAGTGCCATCTTTTCTGCCGTGCTTGGTTTCAAAATTTACTTTAGATGTTGTATCTTTTAATAATGGTGATATTAGATTTTCAAATTGCGAAATATCCATTTCCGGTTTAATATCAACAGGTGTCATTTCATACATTTCTTTAATTGAATACCCTATATTTCTTTGGGCTTCTTTGTTGACATTTAGAAATTTATAGGTTTCAGCATCGAATACGAAAATTTCATTTAACGATTCGTCAAAAATACGAGCCCAATGACTTAGCTCTTCTTCTCTACTTTTTCGTTCTGTAATATCGATTACTAATGCCATTACATAAGTGGCACCATAAAATTCAAACGGATTTAAACCGGCCTCTACAGGAAACTCCTTTCCGTCTTTACATATGCCATATAGGTTTCTGCCATGCCCCATTTGGCGTTTATCACTTTTTGCAATAAAATTATCTACATGGGCATCATGACCTGCATGGTATCTTCTAGGAATTAAAATATCTAAGGGCTTACCAATTAGTTCGCCTTTTTCGTACCCAAACATTTGTAGAGAGGATGTATTTGTGGCTACAATTATTTGATTGGCATTTACAACAATAATACCTTCTGATACCCCTTCTGATAGTAAATTGAATATGTCACTGTTTTCTTGAAAATCACGCATATATCAAATATATCGAATAAGACTGATTATTATCATATAAAAATAAGATGTTGCTTTATATTTTTACTGGGAATCAACTAAGACAAGATAAAATGGAAAATACGCCGAAAACAATGAACGGACTCTATGAAAATTTAGGAAAACTGTTCTATGCCGTTGCCATAAGTGATGGCACTGTGCATAACAATGAATGGGAAAAAGTTAAGGAGTATGTAAAAGAAGATTGGTTGTATATAGATGATTTTACCGACCGTTATGGTACCGATGCAGCCAACCAAATTGAAATTGTGTTTGATGTTTTAATGGAGTCTGAAAAAGATAGCCAAGAGTGTTTTAATGAGTTCAAGGAATTTTATAAAATTCACCCTCATGCATTTTCAGATAAAATAAAAACCTTGACCAAAAAGACGGCCAAGGCTATTGCAAGTTCATTCTCAGGAAATAATAAGTCTGAGTTAATATTGTTAGCTAAAATAGAATTACTACTAAATTAAAGCTGTTTCATTATTTTCTTAATGTCTTGATTTGCATATACTTTCTGAACTAAGTTACTATACAAACTGGTAAATTTTTCTTCATTGATTAGGTTGCCGAATAATGATTCTTGTCTAATAAAGGCTAGCGGGTCAGTTTTTGTTTTACTGGCTGCTTCATTTAATTGTTCTTGCATGGCGTCAATAATTTCAATAGGGTTGCCATTTTTATCTATTCCCTTGTCACTATAATAACACCATGCTGCAATTACTAAAGTTGCATATTTGATGCTTCCGCCGTTCGCTAAATTATCTTGAATAGTTGCAATTAAGAATTTCGGCAATTTTGCAGAACTCTCTGAGCAAATTCTACTTACGCTATCTTTTATATTTGGGTTTGCAAAACGTTCTTGTAAACTGTCCTTATATGCAGTTAAATCAATGCCTTCTAGTTGGTCTAAAACCGGAGTAGCTTCTTCGTCCATAAAAGCTCTTAAATAGAATACGAACAAATCATCTTCCATACAAGCATTAATAGTTGGGTGACCATGAATAGCACCTAAAATACCCAATACAGAATGACCTGCATTTAAAAGACGTAATTTCATCTTTTCATATGGCTTTACATCTGGTACAAACTGCACGCCAACTTTTTCAAATTCTGGTCTGCCGTTAGAGAAATTATCTTCAATTACCCATTGTATAAAAGGCTCACAAGTTACTGGCCATTCGTCTTTTAGACCATATGTGCTCTCTAAATAATCAATATCTGCTTTGGTAGTTACAGGAGTTATACGATCTACCATACTGTTAGGGAAACTTACTTCTTTTTCGATATATGCAGCCAGTTCTTTATCTTGTTTGGTTGCGAAAGCAAGTAGCATTTCTCTTATAACATCGCCATTATGCTGTATGTTGTCACAAGACATTACTGTAAAAGCAGGTAAGCCAAGCTCACGTCTTTTTTTAATGGCAGCAGTTAAAAATCCGTAAATGGTTCTAGGGCTTTTTGGATGTTGTAATTCGTACTGTACATCTGCATTCTCAAAATCAAATTCTCCTGTTGACGAATTAAAATTATAACCACCTTCTGTAATGGTTAAGGATACTATTTTTGTGTCAGGATGCGCCATTTGGTCAATTACTAAATCGGGAGTGTCATGACCAAGTTTAAAGTCGATAATGGAACCAATTACTTGTGATTCTATCTTGCCATCAGGATGCTTTACAATGAGTGTGTATAGTCCGTCTTGTTTTTGTAACACATCATGGATCTTTTGATCACCTTTTCGAAGACCAATTCCACATATACCCCATGCGGCAGCATCTCCCTTTTCTTGTAATAGGTGCGTATAGTAAGATTGGTGTGCTCTATGAAAACCACCAACACCCACATGTACTATTCCAGATTTTAATGATTCTCTATCAAATGTAGGTATAGAAACCTGCTTGTTTATAGCTGCTAAGTTCTCTTTGTTTAATATGATTTCTTTATTCATTTTTAGCTTTGTTTATTGATTTTACACGTAGTAATGCCCAGTATGCAGTAACGAAATAAATAACCGTACAAATAAATGCATACGTGTAGAAAATTTCTCTGTTGTTGATATAGCTATTTTCATTTGCACTGTCAAATAGAACAATACCTGCCAATATCAATGTAATTATAAGTGCAACGAGAGATACCAACTTCAAAATCTTTGAGAATACGGTAATATCTTTTTTTGGTATTGTTTCTAACTTGCTTTTTTCTTCTTGAAAAGTTACAATTTTCTCATTGCGTATTCTTTCTTGTTCTTCTTCCTTAGGATATTTTTCTTTTGCTCCGTAGCGACCAGCTAACAAGGTATAAACTCCGATAGTGAAAATCCAAGTAGGAATAAACAAATAGAAGAAAGACATTACATTAAAAGCATTTAGTCCAAAACCGAAAACTAATCCTAATCCCCATGATACAATAGCAGGTGTGCTAAAAGTTAAATTGCGGTATTGAGACCAATAACGTGTGTATCCGATTCTTGGGAATATCTGATGCTCTGCAAATACAATTGCACCAACGGGTACTACCAATAAACCTGCATAGGTCAATAGCGGTAAAATCTGTGAGAATACAAAAGGAAAACAGGCTATGACAATCGTGATTAAACCAACTACAATAGTTGTTTTTTTACGTGAATGATTAAAGAAAATGGCTTGAGCTGCTAATCCTGCTCTATATAAATTGGTAATTGCCGTAGTCCAACCTGCTACGATTACAATTACGAATCCAGACCATCCTAAGGCATAAAAAGCAACATCTCCAGGATCTAATTCTACGATTGATTTTCCGATGATTACTGCAGCACCGGCTCCCATGATACCGGCAGCTATCCACGCAACATAATGCCCAAACATCATACCTGTACTGGTTGCGAGTCCGTAAGATTTCTTTTTAGCAAAACGTAATAGCGCCATATCTATTAATCCGAAATGGGTGATGGTATTTGCAGCCCAAGCGAACCCGATAACTTCAACAAGTCCGATACCTGGTTCTCCGGCACTATCAACCCCGGTCCAAATAGATCGATCACCAAGTGATATCAAATCATTCCATCCGCTAGGTAGAGTTGTCCCTAATACATCTAAAGATAAAGCTGGTAATAAAACCATTGCACCACTAGTGAACATTACAAAAAGCCATGGAGCACATATTCCTGAAAATTCTGATACTGCGTTAAATCCGTATAATGCTATAGACACCACTACTAAGCCTACGCAGAATACGATGACCACAAACCACATATTGGTGGGGTACCAGTTTAATTGTGCAGGTATATCGAACGCAAACCGCACTGCGGTCGCAGATACGGTAATCATAGCGGCAGATATGACCGAGAAAATAATGACGTTAGCCCAATTGTACAGCTTGGTCATAGAATCTCCCGCAATTTTATTGAGGTAGGTGTATAAGCTTAATCTTGTTTCTACTGCAATAGGAGAGGTAATAAACGTCCAGCTGAGAACTGCCAAAATATTACCGATCAACAGACCTAAAATAATATCCATGGTTTTTGCTCCTAATGCTACAAACGTAGCACCAATTACAAACTCTGTTGCTGCAACATGTTCGGCGGCGTACAATCCTGCAAAATGTGTCCAATCATGTAATTTATGTTTTGCAACGGGTAGCTGCTCTTCGTTAAAATTTTCAAATGTGCTTTGGTTGTTGGTTGCTGACATAAGTTGAGTTGGTAGTTAGTTTAAAATAATGAGTTGAGTTCTGTTTAAAGACCTTTAAAGTATTTGCTGTGTTTTAAACAGGCTTGCAATGTATTTATTTTTTGTTAAGAACAATTATTAAATTTTGTTAATCTTCAATATCCCTGAAATCGGAAAAATAGTTATGAATTTCATTGCAGCTATTTTCAGTCAAATTGATTCTTATATCTACGGTTTAAAAAAGGCAATCTACCGAAAGATAGATTGCCTGCTAGTGTAAGTTTAAAAAAGAATTAGTTCAGTGTTGTAATCATCAATTACTTATTTTTTCAAAATCACTTTTTTCTAAGCCGTTATTGAATTTAATGTTAGACCAATTTACCGTTATCCAAGGTGCATCGCTAACTGCGGCTTTCCAAGTAGATTTTTTATATTTTCGTTTAGTTGGAAAAAGCATTCCGTCAACGCCTTCATATTCTAAGGTCATTAAATTCGGAGTTTCCATTGCACCAAAATCAGCAACCGTAAATAAAAACTGATCTACTAGAGATGTGTTTTTATTAATGTATAGCTGATAAATATCTGTTGGCTTAGAGTCCCCAAAATTGAACGATACTTTTACTACTTCATAAAGATTGTTATTTAAGGTTTCTTCTCCTAAATATTCATACGAAACACCTTTGTCCATTAACTTTTGAAACATGGTAAACCAATAAAAGTTAGTAGGTCTGTTGAAAGCAACTCTTTTTAAGGCAACGCTATCATTTAGAATATCTCCATTATGCTTTAACCAGAATTCTTTACCATCATAACCTTGTTCAATTGTGCCTTGTAAGTCACTTAAGGTTCTTTGGTGCTTTTCGTATTTACCATATGAAAGTTCACCGTCGAAAATGTATTTCTCTGTTGAAATATCTGTTTTGCCATCTGGTGTTTGGTAGGTATATGTATACACGACATCTTTCTTTCCTCGAAGCGTTTTGTAATCGCCAACTTTTTCAAGCATTTTTGAAACCAATTCTTGTCCTTTATTCGTGAATTCAGGAGTTAGAATAGTTTCCTTTTTGGTAGTTTGTTCCCCTTTACAAGAAGTAATTAAGATACTTAGTACTATTAAGCTGGTCATTTTAAAATTCATGGATAGTTATTTAGTTATGTTTAAGATTAGATTAATGCGCCGTTTGCGCCAATGACTTGACCTGAAATCCATTTAGAATCATCACTTGCCAAGAATAAAACTACTCTTGCAATATCTATAGGCTGTGCCAATCTATCAAATGCATTCATTGAACTTAATTTATCAATGAACTCTTGAGATTTTCCATTTAAGAATAATTCAGTTTCTGTTGCACCTGGTGCCAAAGCATTGACAGAGATTCCCCTGCCTATTTCTTTTGAAAATACTCTTGTCATTTGTTCAACAGCAGCTTTTGAGGCGGAATATAATGCGTAAGTAGGGAACATTAGTTTCACCGTACTAGAAGATATATTAATAATGTTACCATTATCGGATAGTTTACTGTCAGCCTCTTGCAATGTGTTAAAAACGCCCTTCACATTAACATCGAACAGTTTGTTAAAATCTTCTTGAGTATTGTCTTTCAATTTTTTGTTGAACATGACACCAGCGTTGTTGATCAATACATCTACCTTTCCAAATTCTTCTATAGTTTGGTCAAATAGCTGAGTTACCTGATTTCGATCGCTTACATCAGCTTTAATAGCAATTGCATGACCATCATTATTTTTAATTTTAGCAACTGTGGCTTCAGCATCTTTTTCACTGTTAGAATGATTGACAACTATTTTAGCACCATTCTCTGCTAATAAGAACGCTATTTCTTGCCCAATACCTCTAGAGGCGCCAGTAATGATTATTACTTTATCTTCTAATTTCATAGTTTAAGTTTTTTAATGATTTATAGAGGAGTATTTATAAACTGATTAATTTATCTGCAACTAATTTTAAATTGGGTTCATTAATCTCTGGAGTAGGAGATAAGGGGTACAATTGTGCTCCAGGCCTACTTATAAATGCACCTCTCCAATTTGCCCATAATGCTCCAGATATATCCCAACCATGTGCTGCTACCAAAAGGCATTCTTGTGGTTGAATACTCATTTTTCTAGCTGCCCAATTATAAGCATCTACATGAGGTTTAAATTTACCCATATCTTCTATACTTAAGCGCTGATCAAAGTATTTTGTCAATCCTGAATTTTTAAATTGCGTCTCTACACCCTTATTAGATGAATTGGTAAATGAAACAAGTTTGTATCCGGCATCTTTTAAAGATTGTAAAGCTGCAGGAATTTCTGGGTGCGCAGGTAAAGATCTAATAGGGTCTACAATAGATTTCTTTGCCTCATCATGACTTAGTACTATATCATTATTGGCAGCTACCATTTGTAAAGCAGCGGCGCCAATAATAGCAAAATCCTTGTATTGGTTGGCTACCGTAGATACTAACGAATATTGCAGCATGGTGGTGAACCAAAGTGGTAGTAAATCATTTCTACCATTTAGAGCTTTTGCAACACTGTCTTTCATTGCCGTTAAATCTAGCAAGGTTTCATTGACATCGAAAAATAGCACTTTTGGTCTTTCGCCCCTAAATTCAGTTTTATCTTGCGATGCAAACCCTAAAGTTGGTATGGTTACGCCGGCTGCGCCAAGTATTGTTGATTTTTTAATAAAGTCTCTTCTGTTGTTGTTCATGTCTATATTTTGATTTAAAAACATTCTATGTAGTATGTTTTTGGATAAAAAAATTACTGTTTTAGTTGTTTTAGATATATAGATAACCCATTTAAATATTCATTGATTACTAAATCGTCATCGTATAGTTTTCGTATTCCGCGTATGCCTTCAAATGCACTAATGAGATAAATTGCCGCAGCAGCACTAGAAATATCTTGTTTAATAGAATTTTCAACTTTTCCTCTTTCTATTAAATCTTTGAGGGCGGTTTTCCATTCTTCAATGATATTTTTTAATGCTTTTTGATACACCTTTTCATTGTCACCAATTTCATTTATTAAATTATTTGTTGGGCAGCCGTGTTTCTTCTCGTAAATAGAGAAGGACTTTAGACTATTCAGAAAAGTATCTTCTAAAATAGTATAAGCGTTGCCATTTTGATATAGCGGATATACCATTCTTTTTTGCACTCGGCTTTGCACTTTTTTAGTGATGACCTCTAAGCCTAGTTCTTTTTTATTGGCGTAATGATGGTAGAAGGCCCCTTTGGTTAAAGTCGTAGCCTTCATTATTTTTTCAATGCTGGTTGTTTTAAATCCGTCTTCATAAAACAACTTAAATGCCTCATTGAGAATGAGTTGTTTTGATAGTTCAGATTTTAATGCCTGCTTCATACCGTAAAGATGCTCAATAAAATACGGTATAGAATGTTTTTAGAGGTATTTAACCTATTCTTAACTACAAAAAAAATCAGTTTGCTTCAACTTAAAACCATGTAGGTATTTAGTGAAATACAATAAGAATTAATGATGGGTGATGTGGCTAGAGTGATTTCTAATTGAGATTTAATCTATACTCATTAGGACTCATAGAGGTTTTCTTTTTAAAGATTTTACTGAAATATTGCGGATATTCAAAGCCAAGTGAATATGCTATTTCACTAGCACTTTTCGTTGAATTCAACAGTTTGTTCTTAGCTTTTTCTATGATGTATTGATGAATATGGTCTTGCGTTCCTTGTCCTGTTTCTTTTCTAAGTAAATCGCTCAAGTACTTAGCTGATATGTTCAATGCTTCTCCGCAATATTTTACCGTTGGTATACCAAGTTCAATTTGTTTGTTTTGGCTGTAGTACTCTTTTAATAGTTTTTTAAAATTGCCTGCTATATCTTTATTTAAATTGGTTCTTGTATAAAATTGTCGGTCATAAAACCTTACACAATAATTAAGTAACAATTCTAAATTAGAAATAATGATGGTTTGACTATGTGTGTCTATATTTCCGCTATATTCTTTCTCTATTTTTTGTACTATTTCGGTTACTGTTGTTCTTTCATCATTAGATACATGTAGCGCTTCGTTAGATGCGTATTCAAAAAAGGAAAACTGTTCTATTTTTTTACCTAATTCAGATTTTCTAATTAAATCAGGATGAAACATTACCGTCCAGCCTTGGTCTGTGGTGTTAATGTTCTGTTTTTCAAACTCCATTATTTGATCAGGAGCCATAAAAATCATTGAGCCTTCTTGGTAATCATATGAATTTCTACCGTAGTTTTTAATGGTAAAAGCACAATTATCTTTTAAACTGATATGATATAGACCTAAGGAATATTTAAAATTTTCTAGACCAATTTGGTTCCAATTATCGCCAATTTTCAATACGGAAATTAATGGGTGTTTTGGTTTCTCTAAACTAAAGTAAGAATGAACTTCTGCAACACTATTTATTTTAATAATTTCCTTCATAACCAATAACTTAAATGTTTTGCCACCAGTTGGGGTAGGTCGTAACTGAATCTTTCACTATTATCTCTTGCCCAATTTGTGGAGCTATTACCTGTAAGTTCAATTCAGTTGCTTTAGCTTCAACTCTTTTAATAGGATCTGTCCATTCATGCAATGCTAATTTAAAACCTGCCCAGTGAATGGGCATTATCTTTTTTGCTTTAACGTCAATACCAGCTTGTGCGGTTTCTTCTGGCATCATATGTATATCTGACCACATTTGGTTGTATTGACCGCATTCCATCAAGGCAAGATCAAAAGGACCGTATTTTTCTCCTATTTCTTTAAAGTGATCAGCATAGCCGCTGTCACCGCTAAAAAAGATATTCTCATTTTCTGAAGTAATTACCCAAGAACTCCACAAGGTACTTTGCGCATTATTCAAACCTCTACCTGAGAAATGTTGTGCTGGCGTACAAACAAATTTTAAATTACCGAATTGAGTCTCTTGCCACCAATCCATCTCTGTGATTTTACTCTCAGAAACTCCCCAAGCAGTCAAATGATTACCAACACCTAGCGGAGTGTAGAAATGATTTGTTTTATCCTTGATCTTTAAAACAGATTCGTAATCTAAATGGTCATAGTGGTCATGAGAGAAAATAACCGCATCAATCTGTGGTAGTTGTTCAATTGCTATGGGGAATTCTTTATTAAATCGTTTTTCACCTAAAAGTGGGTGAGGGGCAGCCACTGCACCAAACATTGGATCAATTAGAATATTTTTTCCATCAATCTGTAATAAAAAAGAGGAATGTCCAAACCAAATCATTCTTGCTTCTCCGCTATAATTGGCAATACTAATAGAATCTATTTTTTGCGGAATTAAATCTGCTTTAGGGCGACCATTGGGCACTTTGGTAGTGAAAAAGGTATACGCTAAACTAAGCTTATCAGAAAAAGCTAAATCTTCTGGTACCGGTTTTACATTACGAAATTTATCTTCTTTAAATTGCTGTGACTGCTCATAGCCTACTTTCTGACTTTTGGTACTATTGCCACCAAAACTTGGATATAAATTGGTAAATGCCAGAATGGCGATAACCAGTATGCCAATTATTGCTAAGGTTGTTATCATTATTTTTTTTAAGATGCTTTTGATCATTCTATTTATATTGACTCATAATCACTTTATCAAATATACGGTCACCAAACCACTTACGTAACGTTATGGCTAACTTTGCCGAATACCCTTTAACGTACCTAATTTTCGGATTTTTTACCGTTGCCGCCTTGGCTATCGTTTTGCCTAACACGTTTACATCTGTAAAGCGATCATTAGTAAAATCTTTTTTCATGGTGTCTGCAACTGAATTTGCAAATGTTGCATAGGCTCCCTTACCTGAAGTTTCTCTCAAACTTTCTGCGGCAATTAAGCCCCAAGGGGTTTTTATTCCGCCAGGTTCTACAATGACCACATCAATGCCAAAAGGCTTAACTTCTAAACGTAAGCAATCGCTCCATCCTTCTAAAGCATGCTTAGTGGCAAAATACCATGCGCCTAAAGGCAAATAAACCTTACCGCCCATGGACGATATATTTACAATTCTACCATACTTATGTTCTCTCATTTTAGGCAGTATCAATTGTGTAATTCGTGCCAAACCAAATATATTCACCTCAAACTGTCTTTTGGCCTCTGCTATAGATACATCTTCTACCGTACCGTAAGAGCCATAACCGGCATTGTTAATTAAAATATCTATTCTACCTTCTTTATCGATTATGGTATTTACACATGAAACAATAGAATCATCTTTGGTTAAATCTAAAGGCACAATGTGTATTCCTTGCGATTTTAAATCTTGCATTTCTTCCATTCTTCTTGCAGCTCCATAAACAATATACCCTTGATTTTTTAATATGTTGGCTGTAGATTTCCCCATACCAGAAGAAGCTCCTGTAATTAATACGACTTTATTCATGAGTATTTTTTAAATTCTATAATTCGGTTTTAATTTGACAAAATTAAAGGGATACATGCTGATAGTTGTATGCTAATTGCCGAATGTTGAATACTTTTTACATATTGTACTTATTCAGGTAACATCATGAAACAAATAAACCTCTATTTACAAAATTTGTAGATAGAGGCTTTGATTTATTAGAACTTCCCGTTATGTATTAATGTTCTGTTTTTACGTCTTTAAATGCATATAATTTTTTTATACTGCTGGTTCATTAGTTGTGGTAAAATACTTCTTCTTCAACCAAAATGAAACCCGTACCAAAAATATAAGCGCAGGCACCTCAACTAAAGGACCTATAACCCCAGCAAATGCCTGACCAGAATTGAGTCCGAATACTGCAATGGCAACCGCTATTGCCAATTCAAAATTATTTCCGGCTGCAGTAAATGCTACTGATGCTGTTTTATCATATTCTGCACCTGTGGCTTTGGTAAAGAAGAATCCGATAATAAACATTAAAGTGAAATAGATTAATAATGGAACTGCTATGATCAGCACATCCATAGGTATTTCTACTATGAGCTCTCCTTTTAATGAGAACATGATGACAATGGTAAATAACAGGGCTATCAAAGTCATTGGTGAAATCGTGGGTATGAATTTGTTCGTATACCAATCTTCGCCTTTGAGTTTTACTAAAATCAATCTGCTTAATATTCCCATTAAAAAGGGTAACCCTAAATAAATGGCTACACTTTCAGCAATTGTGCCAATAGAGATATCTACAATTGCACCTTCAAAACCGAAGTAGGGTGGAAGCACAGTTATAAATAACCAGGCATAGAAACTATAGGCGAATACTTGAAAGATACTATTAAGAGCAACTAAACCAGCTCCATATTCGCTACTGCCTTCTGCAAGGTCGTTCCATACCAATACCATAGCAATACAACGCGCCAGACCAATAAGAATTAGACCTACCATGTATTCTGGATAGTCTGATAAAAAGGTAATTGCCAAGATGAACATTAAAACGGGACCAATAATCCAGTTTAAGATAAGACTGATAGATAAGATTTTTGTGTTTCTAAAAACCTTTGGTAATAAGGCATAGTTCACTTTAGCCAATGGCGGATACATCATTAATATTAAACCGATGGCTATAGGAATATTTGTAGTACCACTATTGAATGTATTGATGATTTCTGGAAAGGATGGTACAAAATAACCGATACCCACACCAAGCGCCATGGCAGCAAAAATCCACCAGGTTAGGTTTTTATCTAGAAAACTTAATTTTTTAGATGCCATTTCTACTTGTTGATTTGTGAGAATATGTAAAACAATTCCGTTGCAATTTGAATACTTCTTTCAGCATATTTTTCTGCTTGCTGCGGCGTATTATCAAACGCTTTTGGATCTTCAAAAGTGATAGGTACTCTTTTTTCGGCACCTGCAATAAAAGGACAACCACCATCTGCTTGTGAACAAGTCATAATTGCCGCAAACTGCGAAGCCGGGTTAAAAGAATCTTCATATGATTTAGAAAAACCAATAACAGGATGTTCATTCTCAGAATACTTAATGGCATACACAGGATTACTGGTGTCCGATAATTTTTGAATCTGAAATCCTTGATTCTTTAATGTCTCTGCAACCATTGGAAACAATGCCGTAGCTTCTGTACCACCAGAATAGCAATACACATTTTTAATATTAAAATAGGTAGCCATAGTCTGTGCCCATACTTGAGATAGGTGACTTCTTCTAGAATTATGCGTACAAATAAAGTTAATTCTTATTTCTTGGTCATTGGTAGTTTTCTCTTGTATAAAATCTACCAATGGCTGTAAAACAACTTTACGTTCTGGCGTAATTAAATTTGGCTGTAACTCTTTGATTAAATTCTCAATTTTTGGTAACATGTTGGTTTCTGTAGTTATCATTTTTTCTAATGTTTATAGTTAGTTAACAGCAGTTTCCGTCAGGTGCACAACAAGGTTCGTTATTCACTTCTGATAGTTTTACTTTTGGTTTTTCTTCAGGTATACCACAATTATCTTTTGCCAAACAGTCTGTTTGCTTAGATGCTAAGATGAAATTAGTGCCGTCAAAATCAAGACCAAATTTCTCTATGGTTTGCCCTTGGTATTCAACTTCTATTTCTAAATCTTCTATGCCCAATACTTTTTCAGAAAGCTCAATAATATTGATCAATTTTTCTGGGTGAAGCCTATGGTCATAATCATTTGCATTCCATAATTGAAAGTTTACTACTTCCTCATTACGAACGGTACCACCGCAGTCAATGAAATTTTTGGTGATCTTGCCAACTTCGGTTACATGGAAATGGTTAGGTACCAATTCGCCATTAGGTAATTGAAAGGCTATAGTATCTAATTCTGCTAAATGTTTTTTAATTTCTGATAGTTTCATATTATTGTTTTTAATTAAAATTATATGCTTGTTTTATTTATTAATCGTAATAAAGCGATAAAAGTGTTTAAATTTTTTTTAACAGCAATCGTTATTAGTTATGTCTTGGTCTAAAAACTGCACCATTACTTGTTTCATATGTGACCAGTTGGTTTTGTCTATACAATAACAAACACTTGTGCCTTCTACATTACCTTTTATAAGACCTAATTGTTTTAGTTCTTTTAAATGTTGAGATATTGTAGGTTGGGCAAGGCCAATTTCATTTACCAAGTCTCCACAAATACAACTATCTAATTTAAATAGGTATTGTAAAATAGCTACACGAGCTGGGTGACCGAATACCTTCGCGAATAAAGAAATTTCATTTTGTTCATCGGTAAATATTTCTGTTTTGGCTAAACCCATATTCTGCTTAATTGTTTCATTGCAATATTACGATATATAAATTATAACAAAGTAAATAAATTGTTATTTTTCTGAAATCTCACCAACATTGTTTAATTCTTTATCTCAAAGTAGTTGTAATCATAACAGAGATTTAATAATATATTTCCATGCTTTTAATAAAAAGTTTTACAATCAATTAAAATCTTACCTTATTGGTAAATTATACTAATTACTTGGTACAAACTTTTGAAAATGAGGAATTTCTATGTAACTTTTATCTAGAATTAAAACACTATAGAAAATGGCATTAACAAAAGAGACAAAAGGAAAGGGTACGCATACTACCGTCACATTTACTGTTGGGGAAAATGAAGCCCCTAGCGCAGCAAATGTTATATTATTGGGAGACTTCAATGATTGGCAAACGAACGATAGTTCTTACCGAATGGAAAAAAAGAATGGGTCTTATGTAAAAAGCATAAAACTAGAAACTGGTAAACGTTACGAGTTTAGATACTTGAGCGAAGATAAAGGCTGGTTTAATGATTATGCAGCTGATGCATACGTGCCTTCACCGTATTCAGGTATAGATAATAGCGTTGTAGATCTTACTGCTTTGCCGGCGAAAAAGAAACCGGTTAAAAAAGCAACGACTAAGAAACCAGCAGTTAAAAAACCAGTGGCAAAAAAATCTACGGCTAAGGCTAAGAAAGATGATTTAAAAAAGATTGAAGGTATTGGACCAAAAATAGCATCTATTTTAACGGATAAGGGTATTGGGACTTTTGAGAAATTAGCTGGAGCGTCTGTGAAAACTCTTGAAGAAATTCTAAAACAAGCCGGACCACGTTATACCATGCACAAACCTGGGTCATGGCCAAAGCAAGCTAAATTAGCTGCTTCTGGTGATTGGGATAAATTAAAAGTATTACAAGATAAATTAGACGGCGGCAAATAATTGTCTAATTCATTCAAACAAAAAGCCCTAAGATATTTCTTAGGGCTTTTTGTTTACTATATATTGGTGCTACTAGAAGACATTATTTCATTGCAGTTTGATAATCAATAATGAATTTCTTCATCATGGTTTGTAATTCCATTTTATCTTTCTTGCTCATTTTAATAAGATTAAGCCAAGCAGTACCTATTTTTTTAGGGGCAAAAGATGAAAACTGTTTTGTTACCACCAATCCTTTTTCTTTTGGATAAAACGTGAGTCCTTTTTTAGTGATTTTAATATTATCAGCATCCATTTTAGCTACAGGAAATGTAAGCTGTATTACATGTTGCATTTCATTAAAGAAGTAAACGTTTTCTTGAGTGGCATTGATTTTTGCGTAATAATTTCTGTCGTCTTCGCTATGACCTTCTATAAAGGCATTGATTGCTTCTACTTGAGTTTGCAATTCTTGAGCGTTACTCGTTTTTACAAATGCAATCATCAAAATAATAGCGATAATTACTTTTTTATACATGATTATTAATAGTTTAAGTTGAATTCAATAAACGTTTATGAAGCTATTTTGTTGTTTAAAATACAGTTGAGGTTATTTAGCACAACTATTATATTCTTCAACAACAGCAATTATATTATCCTTGCCGAGGCTTTTGTTTTTTAGCTTGGAAACTAGGGCAGGGCAATCATTAAAATATTCAATTGCACGCTTTTTAAAAGACTTTGAAGGTCTTGCGGTAAGTAGAGGTGTAGCAATTGTCTCATTAGCCCTTTGCGCATAAAATTCATTTAAATTATGAAAAGAGATGACTCCTGGGTGGGTTGAAGTCATTGCTACAGATCTGCCGTATAGTGTTACTGGTCCTGTGCTAACAATGCAGAAAATTTCTTGCTTCTTTTTAGAAACAGGTATGTATTTAAAATAGGTAATTTCTCTTTCAGAATAAATAAACTTAATTAACGCTACTTCATCTTCGTTAAATACAGATTTACTTCCGTTTGTTGTGTTTTTTACCCTAACCTTAGATTTACCATTATAATGAATCAGGTCTTTTGAAACAACAGGAATCTTTACTTCACCAGAAATGGTCTTATCATTTTTTAAGATTACCTCACCTGTAGTCCAAGTATATTGCGAAAATGAAATGAAGGTATTAATGAAGAAAAAAAAAGTCAATACTATATTTCTGGTCATTTCTTGTAATTGTAATTCTTGAGGTGTAGTAACCTCATATTCTAATACCTAAATTAGTCTAATTGCCTTTGTGTAATTGCTTTATAGTATCTTGTTGAAATGTCCATATCTCAGAAATTGGCACTATTTTTCTGGTTAAATCATTAATGTTATTGTGTTCTGTCCATAAAAAAGGATAAAATGCAATGCCTTGATTTCCATTAATTTTAGTTATTTCCTTTTTCCAATCTGTCCAACGTGCATTGGCATAGAATTGAGACAGGTCACCTGTAAATGTCCACCATAGAAAATCAGAATACCTAATATCCATTGATTCCCATTCTAAAGCATCTGGCGCAAAATAATATATGTTGCCCAAGTCATCACCAAAAGCACCGCCATTTATTGCGAAAAATCCGCCTACGACATCATCGGCTACTAAGAATATTGACGGTTTATCTCCATATTCTTTAAACGTTTTCCCTTTATTCCATTCGGGTAAAGTTCTATCTAACTTTTGGTTGCCAGACCCCAAAATTCTAATCCAGCCATGGTCAATTAAAAGACCACCTGTTTCGTATATTATAGCTCCCATTGGTGAGCGGGTTGACACTTGTGTTTGGTAAAGGGCATTATCAGTTTCTTTCTCGTTTTTGGGTAGAATTTCAACTTTGTTGGTTGCATCATTTATCCATTCAGCAACTAGTACCCAACCAGGTTCATTAACATTAATTAATTCGCTTACTTTTTTCATACTGATAAATACAGATTTAATTATTCGTACTAATTACTGATGTTAATACGGCTGGTTTCCCTTTGGAATATTTTACTTCTTTTTCTTAAATATGAATTTATCTATTCTGTTTAATGTACTACCCAGAAAATTCCAAAATTTATGTAGAATTCCTTCAAAAATTACGTCAACGAAAAAACTAACAATTGCGTCAAAAATCATCTAGTGAACTTATTATTTTAAAATCGGTCTTTAAATAATAGAGTAGTGGTAAGTTACTATTTTGTTATCGCCCAATCTTGACCTTCGTATTCTGCCCAAGAACCATCTTCGGGTTCTTTTAATATGCTTTTGACCATTTCAATAAGTTTCGGGTCTTCGTCTTTAAAAATAGCTTTTCCAGCCATAATTAATGCTCTACTTAACTCATCATGCATTTTGTCTTTATTTTGAACCAAATAATTTAATTGCCCTAGCCTTAAATGTAAAAACGGATTGCCTACAGTGTCTTTAAATTGCATTGCAAAATTGAAATTATCAAAAGCATCTTCAATCCATCTTTCAGAAAAGCATACTTCTGCGATATGTACTATTACATACCTGCCTTCTCTAGTTCTTTTTTGGTCATCTGTTAGCGATTCATAAATTTTCATGAGCTCGTTAACCCTAGACTCTACATCTAAATCTTTATTAATAGTAATCTTGTCGATATCTGTTACCTTATCTGTTATTGACTCTGGTATGTCAATATATTGCTTGATTTTTGCAATGTTCGCTTCTTTTTTAGATTGTAATTGAACAGTTTCTTGTTTTTTGTCGCTCTTCTTTAAAAAATCAAATAGACCCATATGTTTACTTACTAAAATTTAATATTTCTATTAGTTTGATTATTCTTCTTCTTTCAATTTCAACAACACCTCTTTTCCATGTTCATTATCAGGGTTTAAGGCTATAGATTTTTCATACATTTCAATAGCTTCCGTTTTTTTATCTGCAATCAATAAAGCTTCACCATAACTGTCATGAGCATTAGCACTTTCTGGAAATAATAGTACTGTCGTTTTAAATACATCTAGGGCTTTGTCTAATTCTTGGGCTTGTAAAAATGAGTAACCCAGTGTATTTAAATCGTGTTCTGAACGATTATGAACCTTGGTTTCAATTGATAACTCAATAGCATTGTCTAATGCCTTTTGTAGCACAATATTTTGTTGATTTTTATCTAAAGTTTCTGAATAGGCTTTAACTATAGCGTTGATAACTAATGCAGGGTTATCATTAAATACGGCATGACTACTGCTTTCAGCTATTATGTTAGTTACATTATTGTTTTGTGTACCTAAATCTACATGAACTTTTTTCCATCTATTAGAATATTCTTCTGGATATACTGGAGCGGATTTATCAGGAAAAATGTTCGTTACAGGAATATTGTTAGGGAACTGTGTATTCCTTAATGAACGCATAACTTCATTGTAATTGAAATTCAGGTAATAATCGCCAGTACCTTTTGGTATTGTGTTTATGTCAACAAACATATCTCTCATAGCCAAGAAATCTTCATTCCAGAAATCACTAAGAGTTGCATCTATTAAAACTATCGATTTAACTTTCTTCGGATGTTTATTCGCGTATAGTAGATTGTATAGTCCGCCGTAAGAATGCGATACCAAAATTATTTCATTGTTGTACCCTAATTTTGCAAGTGCGGTTTCCAATTCTATAATTCCGTTTTCAATATCGAAATCGGAATCGTTCTTCAATTTGGTATTCAATTCACTTTGTCCAAAACCTGAACGGTCATACGTAATTAACGTAGTACCGGTAACCTGATGTATTCTTTCTAAAATAGGTGTCCAAACAGAACTGTCATCACCTCCACCAGCTTCAAAAAGGATAGGAGTTCCTTCTCCTTTCATAATATTGAAATGCATGTTAAATCCGCCAACATTAACTAGCGTATCTATCGTTTGAGAATGGGCGGAGAGCGTTAAAGAGAAAACGGCCAAGAAGGTATAATAGAACTGTTTCATTTTTGCTTAGTGTTTTTTAGTATTGGTAATTTACAATATTTCAACAGTTTAGTAGGGTAGTGGTTTGTGAATATTGTATGAAGTTTTAAATGTTTTGAAATGGAAGTGGCTGTCGGTTTTTAGTGAGGATGAGGTTTAGTTGAGACAGAAGTTAATAGTATTTGTATTCCTGTAAGTTAAAAGTGTACTCTTATACTTTTAATTTATTTTTTCTTATCCCAAGCTAAATCTAAAAAATTTAGCGACTTTATAAATATATACAGACCTTGGCGTTTAAAACCTAAGCCTGTATTGTTTATAGGTTGTGTTACCAGCAGATTATTCCATACTGCTGTATTTAGCTAATCCTTTACTATACGATATTTCTTCATCTTGTGAGTCATAAACAGATTCTAGAATCATTATAGAGTCGGTTATACTTTTTATTTCCACATCTAAAATTGTCCATCCAATTTCACTGTCTGAACCATTTCCTAATAAGTAAAATTCACCTGCTTGTTTTTCAATTTCCGCAGTACTTATTGTCACTAGGAGTTTATTATCTTCTAATTTCCAATCTCCATTATAAGTAGAATTAGGTCTAAAAGTGATCAGAACTTTGGAATTATCGTTAAAATCAAATGTAAATGTATCACGTTGACCTATAATTGTATTTTCAATCTCATTATTATTTTTGTCATAATAGAAATATTCTGTTTCTATTGGACCAAACCACTTTGATGAAGTCAAGTTTAATTTATTTTTTTCATCCAACTTTTCTGTATTGTTTTTTTCACAAGAAAAACTAAAAAAGAGTATACTAAGTACTAGTGCTGATTTAATATTCATATTTTTTATTTGCTGGTAACGTTTTAGCTAAGCGTAGTGCGGTAGTAAGGAAACTTTTCGTTTCCGTCTGCGCAGGAAGCTAAAGCTTATTGTTTTGCTTTTTCTTTTTTCTTGCTCAAAGCTAAATCCATTCCCGATAGCTATCGGGATTAGCGATTTTATAAATATACACAGACCTTTCGGTTTTTTACTAAAGTTCGCATTGCGTTTAGGCTTAGTTGGCATTAGTTATTTTACCAGTAAGTTGTATTCTTCAAACACTTTTTTTATAGAACTCAAATCTTCTCCTAAAATAATCATTTCTAATGGAACATTTCCTGAGATTTCATAACGATTACACTCAAAACAAATCTCCAAAAAGCCTGTTAACCTCTGGCTAGAATCATAGAAATTAAGTCCATGACGTGGTATGTAACAGTCAGCAACTACAATAATTGTTTCTGAAGTTTCTGATAGTTTGTTATCTGGTATTTTTAGTACTTTTTTATAATCCGATTTTTTTAGTTTTACTTTTTGTCCTACATATTTGGTTTTTATGGTTACAATATCATTTTTAAATCCTTCTTCATTTTTAATGATTATTGATTCATAATCGCAATTTTCAACGGTTTCACGTCCAATTCTTTCTGTTCCATCTTCTGAAAATATTGGATAACCTCTTGTATAGCATTTAGGTAGAATAGTAATCAATTCTACGATGTTATTGTCCATAAAATCTTTCATTTCAGATTTAAGAGAATCGTTGTTGGAGGTTAAATGCGCCAATTCCATTCTACTTTTATTTGTTTTATGGGACGAACAACTCAAAAGAACTAGAAAAAATAAGAGGGAATAAAGGTTTCTCATAATTGATTACAACGCCTAAGCTAAAGCTTATTGTTTAGTTTTATTTTTTCTTGTCCAAAGCTAAATCCATTCCCGATAGCTATCGGGATTAGCGACTTTATAAATATACACAGACCTTTCTGTTTTGCCCTAAAGTCCGCATTACGTTTAGATTTTATTACACAATTTTTTTTTCGTTCGAGTTAGCTTCTCCATAGGATTTACACGCACATCCGCAAACTGGCTAAAAAGGCCATCTGCGAAACAGTTGCGTTTGAGTAAAGTCCATTTGTGAGATTCTGAATTTTCGAGACAGTTTTTTATTCGTATTGCTCGCATTCAAAAATCAAATGACTTTTTATTTCATTGGGTTTAACAACAATGGCGTCGAATACTCGATTCGGAAATGCTCCAATCAAATAATTTTCCAATTCTAGTTTATCTAACCACTCCAAAAACGCCCTTAACTCGACCCTTACAACATTATGGTCAATCCAGTCCGAGTTTAGAAACTCCTTAGCGAATTCCATTTCTGGCCATACAGGAATACATTCCGTTTCTCCAGTTGAGCAAGTAACGTAATCTCCATTCTTGTCTAAAATCAAGAATATTTGTTCAAAATCGGCAACTTTACGAACTAAAAACCCATACCTCTCGGATGGTTTTAGGTTAAAAACGCTTTCGATTTTTTTATGGTGCATAATTTTTTCAAAATAAGAGATAACGTTTTGGCTATGCGCAGTATCCCAAAGGGTATTGCGTATAGGTGTTGTTGTGGCTAGTATTTTTTTCTTTTATAATCAATTACAACTTCAATTTTAGGTATCCATTCTAGTCCACCAATATTGTACATTTTCGAGTCAACCATTACGAGTGAATTGCTATTGTAAACATAAGTGTCGTCCCTGAATTTAATTCTTTTATGCTCTTCATTGTCAACGTGTGGAATGTCATATTCTGCAATGAAGACTTTGTTACCTTCAATCCTGTATGTCATTTCATACTCTTCTTCCATTTCACAATTATAACTTACACCTATTCCATTTTCTTGAAATTTCAAAAACGATTCACAGTTGTCAAATGGTCTGTAAATCCATTTATTTCTAGTTAGAAAATCAACATTCACATTATTAACTGTTATGGTGTCCAAAATGGATTTAAATAACTCTTCACCGAATTTCTTTTTAATTATTTGGTTGTCAAACTTTTCAATTAGAGGTGACTCTGATTGGCTTTTGTCAACCACTTGAATTTCTGGCTCCTGTTGTCTAGCTTTTTGTCCACAAGAACACAAGAATGTCAATACTATTAATGTCTGTATTACTGTCTTCATTTTATTAGCCACAACAATTGTATATATAACATATGTCATATACATCTTTTATATCTACAATTTAGCTATTTAAAAAAAAGTAAAGAAGAATTACTTCATCAAATTGATTTCGGAAATACTCTTAATTCTATTACGCTCTAAGAAAGCGTCAATAGTTTCAAAGTGTTCAATAACGCGTTGTTCTTTGAATTCAAATACTTTTTGCGATAAGCCTTGTAAGAAATCGCGATCGTGAGAAACTAATATAAGTGTACCATCATACGTTGATAAGGCTTCTTTAAGTACATCTTTAGATTTAAGGTCTAAATGGTTGGTTGGCTCATCTAGTATTAAAAGGTTGACTGGTTCTAGCAATAACTTTACCATTGCCAAACGGGTTTTTTCTCCACCAGAAAGCATACTTACCTTTTTATCAATATCATCGCCGCTAAACATAAAGCGACCTAGAATATTTTTAATCTGGTTACGAATATCACCAAAGGCAACTTCATCTACTGTTTGGAAGATGGTAAGCTCTGGGTCTAAGAGTGACGCTTGGTTTTGGGCAAAGTATCCAACCTTTACATTATGACCAAGTTGATATGTGCCTTCTACATTAATTTCGCCTAAAATAGCTTTGATCATGGTAGATTTTCCTTCTCCGTTTCTACCTACAAAAGAGACTTTTTCTCCTCTTGCAATAGACATATTGGCATCTTTAAATACCACATGTTCATCATAGGATTTTGACATTTCTTTTACCGTTACAGGGTAATCGCCTGAACGTGGTGCCGGTGGAAAACGTAATTTTAAAGAAGAGGTATCAATCTCATCTATTTCTATCTTTTCTAATTTTTCAAGCATGCGCTCTCGCGATGTTACTTGATTGGTTTTAGAGTAGGTACCCTTAAATCGCTCTATAAAAGCCATGTTGTCTGCAATAAACTTTTGCTGCTCTTGGAAGGCTTTTATTTGATGAGATCTACGGTCTTTCCGTAATTGTAGGTAGTGGCTGTAGTTTGCCTTATAATCATAAATGCGCCCCATAGTTACTTCTATGGTGCGGTTGGTAATATTGTCTATAAATGCTCTATCGTGAGAGATTACCATAACAGCATTTGCTTTATTCAACAAGAAATCTTCTAACCAAATAACCGATTCTATATCTATGTGGTTGGTAGGCTCATCTAACAAAATTAAATCTGGCTTTTGTAATAGAATTTTAGCCAATTCTATACGCATACGCCAACCACCACTAAACTCATTGGTTTGTCTAGTGAAATCTGCTTGTCTAAAACCTAATCCTTTTAATGCCTTTTCTACTTCTGCATCATAATTAACTTCGTCTAGGGCATAATATTTTTCGCCAAGATCAGATACTTTTTCTATAATGCTCATATAGGCATCACTCTCATAGTCTGTTCTAGTTTCTAGCTCTTTGTTCAGCTTGTCCATTTCATCGCGCATGCTAAAAACATGCTTAAATGCCTTGGCAGCTTCTTCAAAAACAGTACAATTATCTTCGGTTAACAAGTGTTGTGGTAGATATGCTATAACCGCATCTTTAGGTACACGAACATTACCTCGCGTGCCTTTTTGCTCGCCAGCAATAATCTTCATCATGGTAGATTTACCTGCGCCGTTCTTACCCATTAGGGCAATTTTATCGGTTGGGTTTATGACAAAAGATACGTCACTGAATAGGGTAGTGCCACTGAATTCTACGGCTAGGTTATCTACTGAAATCATGCTATATATTTAAAACTGCAAAACTAGTAATAAGTTGTGGTGCTTGTTACTAACTGCATAAAAAAGTTATAGCGTTCAAAACCGGAAAGTCTTTTATTTAGGTACTTGCCTTGTTGCTTAACCAATTGTAAATTAAAAGTACTACTGCCAATAAAAGAAGCAGGTGAACTAGCGCTCCCATAACTTTAAATACCACGAAGCCTAATACCCAACTTATGACCAATGCGGCAACTAAAATGTATATTATATTCTTCATGCTTACTTATTTACGGTCCAGTTCATTATTTCATCGTGAATCTCTTGTTCAGTTTTTTGCCTTCTTTTTGCAATAGTGCTTATTAAGGCTTCAACACCATCAAGCTCTCCGTTATCATCTACATCTTGTGTTTCTGGAAAATTTGCTAAATATTCGTCTCTTACTGCTAACCACTGTTTTTCTAAATGTAAATCATAGGTAGAGGTTGCTACTCCGCCATTATTTACGGGTTCATCTAAGACGTCATTTAAGTCTTGGTTTTGGGATATTCCTTTATTCTGAGGAACGTCGTTTTCTAGACCTCCCGTGCTTTTCGATTTAGCTATACTTTTATCTTCTGTAATCATCTGTATATTTTTAATTATTACTACTGATAGCAAGGTAGTAACCCGAACAGATATAGATTTGCTCTAATATTACATTAATTGACCGTATAAAATTGAAGGACTAAAAAGTTGATAAATTCGATATAGCGGGCACTAGTTAGCTAATGCCTTTTTTTTGACTTTGAGCATTTTTGCTGCAGATGTGTAGCCGCCTTCTGTGCCATCAACGAAATGAGAGTGACTTGTTTTTCTGTCTAAAACGTAACAAGACATAACAGAGGCATGGGTAACGTGTATACCGTATACTATTTTACCTTCGGTTTCAAGTTGGTTTAGGTAGTCTATAAACAGATCTATTTTATCTTGTTCTGCCGTAAAAATGGTATTGATCATGCCATCTAACATAAATGAATGGGATAACTGACCAATTTGCTCTAGGTATTTTTTTCCGCTTTTAGAAAGGCTAAAGTATATACGACCAATGTTGGTTTTAATCCAATTTTTAATGAAGTAGAACCAATTTTTGTCTGCAAGGCTTACGCGCATTTCTTCCCATATTTTATAAAGGCTTGCATCTAGTTTTAGGCGTTCACTTTTTATAGGTTGCCTTTCTGTAAAGGTTCCGAAAATTGCATCCATCTTAATAAGTACTTCTTTATAAATAGCTCTTTGATTTTTTTCTTCAACGCAATCTAACAACAGGCAAACTACTTTGGCTTTATTTTGTTCTGGATTTACTTCTTCCCACCTACATTCCATTCCTTCTAAATTCAATAAACTTTCATTGAATTTAGAATTTGGTAGTTCTTTAAAATTAGATTTAATAATTTCTTCTGCTTTATGTAAGCCGTTGCCAAGTATAATGGGTATGGTAAGCCGTTCTGTTAGTTGATGTTTGGCAATCTTTAGATGACACTTTTCTGATACAAGTTCTTTAACAGAAACATGTCCAACCCTTAGTACTAAATTGGTTTTTCTTTTAATGTGTACACTATAATTATCTAATACAGCAATCACCTTATCAAGTAAGTCTTTAGGTAATAAGAAGGTTGCGCCGTCACCACCAAAGAAATAAGGAATCTCTATATTTCGTTTGATTTTACGAACGGTATTCAATACCGAAATTATACTACCGGTAGCCGTTAAATTTACCTGGTGGTGATTACCATCTTGTACTGCTTGTGTAGAATTTTGAATATCTACTACAACAACATGCCAGGTTAGAGGCACAGCCGTAAAGTCAGAATCCTTTTCTAGTATTGCTACTAGCGGTTTATTTAACTTTTTAAGCTCTGTATAGAATTTGGTGTTTTTCATTCGCTAATTAGCTAGTCGTATTTTAAGAGTGAAATTACAAGTTGATGTTGTTTATAAAGAATATGGTTGCTTATTTAGTACATACGCTCAGCCAACAGTTCTAAGAGAAAAGTTTCTCTTTCAATAGACATCCCTTTTTTAGTGCTTTCAAGCATGGTTTTTTTATTATGGGCTATAGCTTCATAAATGTTGACCCATTTTGCGGTCATGCCATTTTTAATCTCATAATGCTCCATTTTAGAATCGCCCAACTCTGTATTAATTTCGCAGGTATAGCAATAAGAAATCATGTGTTGAATGTCAAAACCTGGCTTGTGCCATGGTCTATATTCCTCATAAATACCAAAGGGTTTTATATTTCTTACTTCTAAGGCTCCGGTTTCTTCACTAAGTTCGCGAATCATACCTTCTATTTTATCTTCACCGTCATCTAAACCACCGCCTGGTAGACTATAATCCTCATAACGCTCTGTATATAGCAATAAAATAGAAAGGCCCTGTACAGCAATACTTCTTGTGGCAAGTCTGGTGAAAATAGATTTATTATCTAAAGAGACAACGTCTGGGTGGTAGTGAGTTTTTAAATTTTGCATTGGTGAAGTGTAATCTTAAAAGGTAATTTCTAATTTATTTTTAGCCCATTTGAAGCATCAAAAATACACAAACCTTTTCTCAAAATAATAGGGGAAGAGTCTAGGTTATTTTTATGGTCACTTAAATTCCCAATTGAGTTAATTTACTATTAATGAGCATCCTATTTTTGTGTAGTAATCATACTGACCTAGCGCTTCTTTTTGCGTAATTTTATATTTGAAATTACATGGTATAGTGTTAATTAGTACCGATTCTATTTAAAAGTATACAGTTTATCATACTTAATAAATTCAACTAAGTTGATATGCTAATAAAGGCAGACGACAATTTCATCCATCAGAAAAACAACTATAATTTCATGCGTTCAAAAATCATATTCTTAATATTTCTTGTAGGTCACTGTACTATTTTTTCGCAAAATGCAGATGAGATAAAATCTAACTCGAAAAAAGAGATTTCTCATTCTTTCTATATCACTTCTAACGTAGGTAATGTTTCATTTGAAGAGGCAAATAAAGTATTGAACGAAATTAATACGGCTTCTAAAAACGATAGCAATGCAACTTTGCTACTTATTGGTAATGTGGTTAATAAAGATGGTTTTTCTGCAAAAGAGAAGCATCAAGGTGCAACTAAAGAGTATTTAATGCCTTTAATGCAATTATGGGATGATTTTAATGGTAGTGTTATTTTAACGCCAGGACAAAATGAATGGTTAAAAGGAGCTCCACAAAGTATTGATGATTTGGAATCTTTTTTACAAGATAACAGTAAAGCTAAATTTTGGCCCAATGATGGTTGCCCGTTAGAGCGCGAAACTATTAATGATGATGTTGTTTTAGAAATGGTAGATTCTCAATGGTTTTTAGAAGATTGGGATAATCACCCGTATATCAATCAAAAATGTGAAATTAAGACGAGAGATCAATTTTTTGCAGAGTTTAAAGATGACCTAAAAGACAGCCAAGGCAAAACAGTTATTGTAGCAGTTTACCAACCTGTTATGAGCAATACCAAAATTTCTATGGTAAACAAAATGGGTGGCTTTACTCCACAATCCTATCAAAATAAAGAGAATAGAAATTTACGAGGTAGATTAGAAACCATTGCAAGTCAGTTCAATGATGTCATATTTGTATCAGGTAAGGATAGAAATTTACAGTATTTAGAAGATGATGGTATTCCTCAGATTATTAGTGGCGCAATAGGCAAAACAGAGAAAGCAAGAGCACCAAAAGAAGACCATTTTGAGTCTAGTGCCAATGGTTACGCCAAGTTAACCGTTTATAAAGATGGTAGCACCGAAGTTGATTTAGTTGAGATTAAAAATGGAGCATCTGAAGTTGCCTTTACCCAAAAAATTAAAAGAGAGCGTCTTTCTTTAGACGATGTTTCTTATCCTAATAAATTAAATGCAACGACTGCCATGGCTTCTATTTATACGAAAGAAGAGACTAATAAAAAGGGATTCTATAAATGGATGTGGGGCAACCACTATAGAAATCTTTATAGTAAAGAAATTGAAGCTCCAATATTACAAATAGATGCGCTACCCAATAATGTAACACCAATTTCTGAAGGTGGTGGTACACAATCTAGATCATTGAGGTTTATAGATGATAATGAGAATGAGTATACTTTACGTGCCTTACGTAAAAGTGCATTACGTTTTCTGCAGACCAATGCCATTAATAATCATTACGTAGAAGATTACCTTGATAATACCGTTGCAGAACGTTATTTGTTGGATTTTTACACCACAGCACATCCATATGCACAATTTGCCATGAGTGACTTGTCTAAAACGTTAGACGTACTTCATTCAAACCCTAAAATTTATTACGTACCTAAACAAAAAGGATTAGGCATTTATAATGAAGATTATGGCGATGCATTATTTATGTTAGAAGAGCATGCGGGTGGTGAGAACAAAGACTTTGAAACCTTTGGTAGACCAGATGATATTATTAGTACTACAGACCTACGTTTTGAGTTGATGGAATCTAAAGATTCGTACGTAGATGAGCCAAGTTTTATACGTGCTCGTTTATTTGATATGCTGGTTGGTAACTGGGATCGTCATCAAGATCAATGGCGTTGGGCACAATTTAAAACAGAAGAGGGTAAAAAGAGATATGAAGCTATACCACGTGATTGGGATCAAGCTTTTCCTAAATATGACGGGACTATTATTGGTATGCTAAAATTTGCTTTTCCGTTGCTTCGTAAAATGGAAAGTTATGATACCGATGTAAAGAGTGTAAAATGGTTTAATCTTTCTGGTTATCCTATGGATAAAACTTTTATAAAAAATGCGAAGTGGAATGATTGGAAGAAACAGGTAGATTTTATTCAAGAAAATTTATCTGATTCAGAAATAGATGCTGCCTTCAATACCTTGCCCAAAGCAGCCCAAGACAATAGTATTGATGTAATTAAAAAGAACTTAAAATTACGTAGAGATGGTTTGCAAAGTATAGCTAAATCTTATTATGATTACTTAAATAATTTTGAGGTCATTATAGGAACCGAAGACGATGATAATTTTTTAATTACTAGAAAACCGAACGGTGAAACAGCTATATCTATTTCTAAAGACACCATAGTTTTTAATAATACATACAATGCAAAGCAAACCAAAGAAATTTGGGTATATGGTTTAGACGGTCAAGATACATTTACTGTTGATGGAGATGGAAAAGATTTGATCAATGTTAAAATTATAGGAGGAAAGAAAAACGATACCTATGATTTTAAGACCACAAAAAAAGTGAAGCTTTATGACTTTAAAAGCAAGAACAACACCATAGTAAATGATAAGTCTAAAAAGTGGCTTACAGATGCTTATGACATTAATACGTATGACTATCAGAAAAGAAAATATAATGAGAATATTGTTTTTCCAAGTATAGGTTTTGATGGTGATACCGGTTTTAGAATAGGACTAAAAGATCGTTTTACAACCTATGGTTTGGCTAATAATCCATTTAAATCTCAACATACCATTGGTGCTGAATATTTCTTTGCAACAAACGGATTTGCAATAGATTATAATGCGGAATTTGCACATATATTTCATAATTGGAATTTAGGATTTGATGCAAGATATGGGAGTCCTAATTTTACTATGAATTATTTTGGTGATGGTAATGAATCTACATATGATTCTGACTTAGACAGAGATTTTAATAGAGTACGTATAAGACAATGGAAAATTTCTCCTTATCTAATTCGTAAGAACGAAAGTAGTAGCTATTTCTTTAGATCTGCCTTAGAATCTTTTGATGTTTCTAATGACGATGAACGTTTGGTTGGTCAAGCATTTGCTGAAGATAATGATGTGTATGAGCAGCAATTATATGTATCTGGTGAAGTAGGGTATGGGTATAAAAATCAGAATAATCCGGCTTTTCCTAGTCGTGCCATGTCGGCTGATATAGCTGCGGGTTATAAAACTAGTATCAACGGATTTGATAATAGTTTTGCCTATATAAAACCTTCGATAGCTTTAACTTACCCATTACACCCGAGTGGTATTGCGGTAATTGCTACAAAATTAGCAGGAGAAGCAATTATTGGTGACACCTATGAATTTTATCATGGTGCCGTAATTGGTGGTAACACAAGTTTACGGGCTTATAGAAACGAACGATTTAACGGTAAGTCTGCATTTTATCAAAGTACAGACCTTAGGGTTGGTGTAACTCGTTTTAAAACGAATTTTATACCACTACAAATGGGTGTAAGTGCTGGTTTTGACTATGGTCGCGTATGGTCAGATAATGATAATTCTACAAAATGGCATAATGATTACGGAGGATCGGTTTGGATATCTGGTTTTAGTGCCTTAACAGGTAATCTGGGTTTCTATCATGGTGGTGATGGCAATAGGCTGGTATTTAGTTTAGGTTTTAACTTCTAGTTTTAGATATCATTTTTATTAGTGAGGGTATGATTAAGATGTTTTATTGATTTAAAAAGTGATACTTAGTTTTATAAACTATAACTGATACTTTTAAGCTTTTCTTAGAACGTATTTAGTAATAGTTTTGCAAAATAAATTACAAGCGACTATCTATAGCGTAATAAGTATCATCCTTCATGAAATTGACCTTTAATTTTATTACATCAATTTGCTGTATTTCTATATTTTTTTTAAGCTTTTCTATTGAGGCTCAATTGGTAAATATTGAATCTAAACGCATGCATACAGACTCTTTACGGTTTGTTTTAAATAGCGATTTACTTTTTAATTATACTGATAACAATGGGGAATATATACTGCAGGTGAGTTCTAATGTTACCACACAGTTTAAGTCTAAAAACCTTAATAGCATTTATTTCTTTATAGGTAATGTTAACCTTATACGTTCTAAAGATGAAGATTTTCAGAATTCATATTTTTTACATGCAAGGTTTAATCAAAAATTGACTGAAGTAATTCGTTTTGAAGCCTTTATTCAAAATCAGAATAACCAAAAATTAACCATATCTGAACGAAATTTATTAGGTGCTGGTTTACGTCTAAAGTTGTTTTCAAAAAATGGCTCGCTTGCCTATTTTGGTAATTCTTATATTTATGAAATTGAATCTGTAGATGACTCTAATCAAAAGTTCTACAATCATAGAAATAGTAGCTATGTATCTTTAAATCAAAATTTTAAAAAATATAATCTAGATATAACCGGTACATTTTACTTTCAGCCATTGTATAAAAACATAAGTAATCATAGAATTCTTAGTCAGTTTAAAGCAGAAATGCCTTTAACAAAAAGAATCAGCTTTTCTGCGCTTTATAATTACGCTGTAATCAATTTTAATTCGGTTTTAGAAGATAACCGTTCATCTAATGTTAGTTTTGGACTTACATTGAATTTATAATACAGTATTTGAATTGAGAACTTTATGTATGTTGCATTTATTAGATACTACGATTAATGTCTAAGTCATAATAATTTTTTGTATTCAGATTAATTTTAATGTTGAAGTAGCAATTTCCACCATCTTCACCATTTATCCAGCATCCATCGTTAAGCTTTACAAAGCCATTAACTGAGTCAACAAATACTATGGCCATTTTTTCGTAACCGACCATTTCTAGATTAGAGGATTCTAGAGCTGTTTTAAACCTGTTTTTTTTCAATGAAGGCGGTGTAAAATTCATTATTTTTGTCTGCCTCACCTAAATAAATTTTCCCTTGAATATCTCCATTTGGTTTGTCATAAATTTTTAGACCAGAACCAGGTATGTAGATACAACATAACTTAAACTCATTATTAGGCATAATAAGTCCCGTTTTAAATTCTTGCGAATAACTAGCATAAAAACTAATGATAAAGAGTAATACGAATAGAATTTTTTTCATTGTATAATCAGCTATAGCACTAGTTTATATTAGCAAAAGTTAATTCAGATATTAATGTTTAAAGTTATTATAGGTATCAGATTTTACAAGGTATACTTTAACATTATTCAGAGAACTGAAATACGGAATTTCAAATGTACCTGTATGATTTTTAAAGGTGATTGTATACTCTAACTCTCCTTTTTCTTCAGCAGAGTTAATAGCCATAATTAAATTTTCTTTAAACTTTTTCGTGTTGATTGTTTTTGCGTAGGCCGTTAATTGCTCATCGGCATAATCACTACTTGTATTTTGTTGTGCTATTATAGCTAGTAAATATAAAACACCTATATCTGGTTCATTTACAGCAAATGATGCTTCTGCTAAATCTGAATATATACGATTTAAACATCTAATATATCTTGTGCCACCTGCAGTATGATATTTATTGGTTAAAGCTTTGCCAAATGAAGAAACTGCCAGCGAATATTCTTTTTTATTCATATAAATATCGGCTAATGCATGTGCAGCATAATGGTTTACATTTTTTACAGATTCTTTTGCATAGTAACCTATATTTTCTGCCATTTTATTATCTAATTCTACTTTGTAGTTTTCGAAAAATTGTAACTGAGGTATGTAATTCTTTACATTGTCTCTAGTCAATTTAGTATCTAAACCTTTAGCATTGGTAACAAAGTCTAAATTATTTGAATATGGAGGTATTTGAGCAAGTAAGTTAACTGTATCTCTAAGTTCATCAATAGCTTGGTCATGATATAATCTATTGGTATTTTCCCAACGATTTGGAATGATATAGTTTGTGTTTGTTATTTCAGGTTTAATTTTAGAAAAATTATCAGTAGTAACTGGTAGTTTGGTGCCTAGGCTTAAATCAAATTTGTAAAAGATTATTTCTCTATTCTTCCAGATACTATAGTTACTATTAATGGATATGATGTATAAATTATTTTCATAAACCCGAATAAATAATAAAACAAAACTAGGTTTGACATACAATTCTCGCTCATTTTCTTTGAATTTACCGGAGTTGAAAATGAAGTTGTCATTTACTAATTCTTCGTAAAGGTTTTCTTTTTTTAATAACGTATTATTTTTAAAATAGGCGGATGCATAGCTGTCAATTAATTCTTGCTCGTATTTTTTTGATGTAATATTTTTGACGGCTATTTTACCTTTATCAAGTGTATAGCTTGCAGGTATATAGCTTGAAGCTATTTCTTTTTCTTTTGAAATTTCAATGCCTAAACCAATTAATTTATGTTCGTAATCTTTTTTACTTGGTTTATCAGCTTTTTTAAAATTAGCATACCATTTGTTAATTTTCTTGATTTCAGGATTTGACTCGTTAAAAGTGCTTATGTAGTTATCTATAAATTTTTCAACCTTAGGTGTAAACCCTTCTTGTGCTATAATAAATTGATTACATAAAAGGATAGTGAGTAGAATGCTGATTTTCTTCATAATTATTTTAAACGGATTTGTAAATGGTTTAGTGCCAAAATGGGCAATAAAAACCAGAACTAGCATTAGTACTATATGTCTAAAAGAAGCAATAGGAGAGGAGTAGGCTGTATTTAGTAAAAATTTGCTAACCTATTCTTTTGATTTAAAGATTAGAATTACCTATAAGTTGAAGATAAAATGAAAAATGGTTTAGTTTCTTATTCTAAGCAAAGCGCTTGTAATTGAATTTTCAAGTAATTAATGAATCACAAATTGCATATTTTATAGAAATTAAAGTTCGTATGAAACGTTCAAATTATTTTGAGATATCTTGTTTGGACAGGTTTATAGCTACCAAATCGTGTTCACTTTCGTGTTCAATTGTACTTTCATGTAAAATTTAAGCATAAAAAAAACGGTCTAGCTTTCGCTAAACCGTTTATACTGTGCCTTTTGTTCTGTAGCGAGAGGGGGGCACGATCCCCCGACCTCCGGGTTATGAATTTCCCTCTCAAAATTTAAAATGCCAATATGTTGGCACTTTAGAGATGCTTTATTAATAAATCGTGTGCAAAAACTTGTTCAGTTTTGTGTTCACTTATGATTAAAAATTTTATCTAATTTACGTAAAATAATTAGTAATAAATCATTTTAATTGCTGCAGTAATACATTAACACTTAAATGGTTCTTCAATGTCTTGTAATCTTTCTTCTTTTCGAATCCAATGTGTATTACATCTCCAAAATTTCCTTTCAATTCAATTTCATGTAACACTTTTAAAATATCAGTGAAATCTCCTTCTAAATTAAAGTTATAAGTATATTCCGTTGAAGTTGAGTTTTGAAAAAGATGAGGCGGATTAAAATCCATCACTTTTACATTATTCTTTTTTGCTTCTAGATTAATAGTTCTGATTAAATTATTCTGAATAGAGGTGTCATTAAAATCCATTTTTGTAAGAATAGAATCAAAATAGATATTCTTCTGACCAAGTATACTTAGCCTATGAGGAATGTTATTATATAGCTCAGCTTGACTTTCTAGCGTTTTTAGTTCGGTTCTCATTTGAAACGTTTTCTTGAAAGCTAAATGATAACTTGCAATTAACAGTATGACAACACCGAGCAATAAAAACTTGTTTTTATTATTTATCATTTGTTTTTATTTCAATTGAGAATTCAGAGCTACTATCATTAACAAAATCAAAATCAAGGGTTTCTATTGAAACAATCCAGTCGTTTTTTTCTAGAATTTCTATCCATTTTGAAAATTCATTATTGTCATTGCTTAATCCAGAAAGTATAATGATTTTTTTATCAATAAATATGGGCTTGTTATCTTGAATATTTTTTGTTAATGGCTGATAATCAAGTCTGTTTAGGAGTATAGATTGCGGAATGGACTGTGCTATAATATCTAAATAATATGTACTTTTTGAATTTGATGAATTTGAAATTGTGTTTATTTTCTCTTGCTTTATTTTTATTGTATTCTCTAGTTTTATAAGATTTTCTTTTTGAGAATCACTGGCTAAAAGGTTTGTTTGTAAATCATTTGCTTTAGAGAAATAGTGATTATAGAAGATGAAATTCACTAATAACAGTATGCCAAAGAAAGCCAAAGCGAACTTTCCAACACCATCAAAAATTCTTTCATTCTTTACATGACCGTTTAATTTTTTATTTTGATCACTAAAATTAGTAAATCGTTGACTCCCATTTAGGTGGCTTAATATTTGTCCAAATATTAATAAATTGAAGTTAGACAGTTTTAACTCATTGATTTCGTAAAAAACTTTTTTGTTAATTGTACCTGATTCTATTTCAATGATATCACCATCATTTAACTTTAGATTTTGTCTATTTAAATGGAGGAATTCCACGTCCGTATATTGTATGATTTCTTCAATACCAGATATACCTAAACTAATCTGAAAGGGTGTAATTTTAATCTGAGATAATTTTAGAAGTACAGAATCAACAAACTGCTTTCTTGAAATTGATACTATGGAATTTTGTGATTTTTGAATGATTTCCCAATAAAAAGTTTTAATCTCTATGTTAGGGAAGGCTTCATTTACTAACGCAGCCTCTGCTGAAACACTTGGGTTGCTTAACTGCTTTGTTAAAATAGAATCGTTGTTAAAACATAAGAATAGGGGGGTGGTTCTATTTATATGAAGTTTAATATCTTCAAGATTATTTAAGATTAAACTTTTTGAAATGACCAATTCATCTTTCAGTTTTTTTATTTCTAGAAAATAATAGATATCGCCATTGTCAGATGTGTTAACTTCTAACCCGGCGAAAATTGAACCTTCGGTAATATGTTTAATAATTTTATTTACCATTAATAAATTACTGTAGGCTTAATAAGTATGGTCAGTTTCTGTTTTACATCTTCTCTTTTTCTTTGGCTAAATAACCATTTTATAATTGGTATTCTAGACAATAAAGGGACACCATTACCAGAATCATTTTTCACCTTTTCTTCAAGTCCTCCTAATATGGCTAAATCTTGATTTTGCATTCTAATTATTGAACTAAACTCTCTTGATGTTAGACCAGGAGGCGCGTCATCTTCAATTCGTTCTCCATTAAAATCAGATTGTATTACATTAATATCTAAAGTTACCTGTCCATCTCCAGAAACTAGAGGTTTAATACCTATAGCTAATTCAGCATCAATTGGTTGATAGTTTCTAACTTCTGATGTTGTTGGTATTTGAGAACCAAAGAAATTTTGATTGGTTACCACATAGTATGTAGTTTCCCCAATAGATAGATTAGCTCTATGACCGTTTAGTGTTGATAGTTTTGGAGATGAGCGTATTTTTAAATTGCCGTTTGCTTCCATTGCTTTTATATTGGCAAAGAACTCAGGTATAACCTTACCCATATTAAAGGAGCCAAAACCATCAAATCCACCAATAATTTTGTTTACGGTATTGGCACCTAAAGTGACATCTGTTGACGGAAAAAGGTTTCCTTGGGTGTTAACAGGTTCACTTCCAATACCCCAACTGATTCCAGTTTCAACGGTAGCAGATTTTTTGACTTCTATAATCATAACTTCAATGAGAACCACTGGCACTGGTTTATCTATCTCCTTGATAAAATTTTTAAAACGATTAATATTAGATGCTGGTCCACTAACGAAAAAGCTATTTAATTCATAATCTACCTTTATTTCTAAATCTGCTTTAATTTCATCGGGTAGAATACTAACAATAGCTTCAGCACCATCTTGATAATCTCCAAAACTACTACTAGTCTGAGTATTTAAACTTCTTTGATTACCATAAGAGTTTTGTTGACCTCCTCCATTATTAGAATTATTTCCAAAGTAATTAACGCTGCCTTCATTTGTTCTTCCTGAGGAGCGTGAGCCTCTCACCTGGGAGGGATTTCCAAGTAATTCTACAGAACGGTGCATTAATTGAACAACTTCAACCTTTCTAAGACTTAATTGGTCAGCTGTACCAAAAAAGTAAATATCATCTTGTTTTTTAAACGTGAAATTTCTTGAATTGTTGGTGGGTTCTGCAACTTCAGGCTGTCTAGAAGTTCTATTTTGAACGCCATTAGATGGTACCTGCTCTTTAGGTGACTTCGTTATTTGCCCAGTAAAAATATGGTTCAATAATTCATCAAAAGTAATATCCTTTGCATTAAAAGTTACGTTACCAGCTTCTATAAGCGGAGTGGCTGTGTAAATGTTAAGCTTAAGGTCTTGTTTTAGACCATTAATTAATGAGGATATTGGCGTGTTTTTGAAATCAACATCTATTCTTCTTCTTAAGGTGTCTACAACTTGGTATCCTAAATTATTGAATACTAAACGCTGATTTGAATCGATTGCGCCTACTGTATTGCTTTCATAAGAATCAAATAAATAAAATCCATCTTTAGATTTTGAAAAGGTTAAACCATTGGTATTGGCTAGTTTTTCCATTGCAATATCAAAAGGAACATTAGATAAATAAATGTTCAAAAGTTTTGAATCTAAAGCACTAGAGAATAACAGGTTGTTGCCAGATAGAGCCATTATTTTTCTGAATACTTTATCTAATGGGTCATTTTTCAAATCAAGACTAATGAGTTTGTTTTCGTTAATGTAGGATACCTGAATAACTTTGTCTACAGGAATTTCAACAGGGGGCAAATATCTTTTTATAGATAGTATGTTCCCTGTAAACTCTATGTCTAAACTATACTCTTTACATAAATAAACTAACAAATCACTAACGGTAACATTGTTGAAGTTATTTACAATTGAAATATTCTGAATATCTGGAGAAATGGAAATATTTAAATCGTGAACCCTCGATACGGCTAACAAAAAATTGGGTAAAGTCACATTATTAACATTGAATTCAAGCTTTAAATTCTCATTTAACTCTGTATTTTCAAGGGATAATAATTCTAACTGATTTTTTATATTTTGAATTCTATCGGCAGACTGCCCACTTATGTGAAGCGATGCCATTAGAATAAGTAATATTAGTAGGTTTTTCATGTGTTAAATTTATTCATGGAACTTAAAGTTCTAACTTGATAATAAAGGATAAGCCTCTTCTATAGAAGTAGTTCCTTTATTTATAAGTTCAATTGCATTTTGCTTTAATGTGAGAATATTAAACTCTTCAAGAATTGTATCTATTTCTAATACATTTTCTCTAATGGGTACTCTTAACTCTTTATGTATAGGCAATATTTCATAAATGGCCTCTCTGCCTTTATAGCCTGTATGGTGGCAAGAATTACACCCTACAGCTGTATAATGATATTTAAGTTCTTTTGGTATTTTAAAATTTGAAGGAAATAAACTTTGATCAATTTCAGATTTTACCTTACAATTATTACAAAGTTTTCTCACCAATCTTTGCGCTAAACTCATGTTCAAGGTACTGGCAATTAAAAAAGAGGGTACCCCCATATCTATAAGTCTAGAAATAGTGCCCCATGCAGAATTGGTATGTATGGTAGACAAGACCAAATGACCTGTCTGTGCAGCTCGAATAGCTATGTTTGCCGTTTCTGCATCTCTAATCTCACCAATCATAATGATGTTTGGATCCTGTCGTAAAAATGTTTTTAAAGTTTTTACAAAATCTAATCCGATATTTTCTTTTAGTTGAACTTGATTAATGCCATCTAGAGTATACTCTATAGGGTCTTCTAGAGTTAAAATATTATCTTCCTCTTTATTTAATTCCTTTAGGGTCGCATATAAGGTGGTAGTTTTTCCCGAACCAGTGGGTCCAGAAATTAAAATAATTCCACTAGGTTTTTTAAGACTTTCTCTATAAGTTTTTAATTCATTTTCAGAAAAACCAAGTTTGTTTAAATCTATAATCCTGCTGTCCTTGCTAAGAATTCTTAATACTAGCTTTTCACCATTTAATATTGGTAAGGTAGATACTCTTATATCAAATTCATTGCCATTTGTATTTATAGAAATACGACCATCTTGGGGCAATCTTTTTTCTGCAATATCAAGATCAGCTTTAATCTTGACTTTGTTTACCATTGTTGGGTATTTATCTACTGGGATAACAAATTGTTCTATTAGTTTTCCATCTATTCTAAAACGAACTCTGCAGCGTTTTTCGTAAGGTTCAAAATGTATATCACTGCTTCCCATATTTTGGGCATCAATTAGTAGCTTTTCAAGAAAATCATCAGAATAATTAAGACTATTCACCTTTTTACTGGTGTTTGACCTGTAATTAAATGTCAATAATTTTTGTAGCTCTTCTTGAGTGCAAATTTCAAGTACAACGTTGGTGTTTAATATAATTTTTAATTCGGTTGATAACTGTTTTGTTTCAGAATTATCTGTTTTAAAAACAATTTCATCTTTTTGAAGTTCAACAGGTACTATCCTATAATGGAATGCTTGTTCAGAAGATATTTTCTGAAGTACATTTGCAGGTATATTATAGGTAGTATTTTTTGTCATTAGAAGTTATATAATGAAGGTTGGTTTGGTAGAAATTCAATTGAAAAAACAAATACTAGAAATAAACTCATTAAGCCCGCTAATGGAATACCGTTAGCTTTATTTTTCTTCTTTTGAATTAATGACACCATTAACGAAAATATGATTGATGAAACAAATAAAATTAAAAAGGTAACTGTTGGAAAACCTAAGGCAAAGGCATAGAAAAAAAGTACATCTCCAAGTCCAAAACTTACATTTAAAAATTTCATTTTTCTTATAATTCGTGTATACAGAAATAAAATTGCTAGTATGCTTGTTGTTAAAATGATATTCATTACTAAGAAAATATAACTGTACTGAATGATGGTTTTGTTCTCATATAAAACGAATAACAACAAACCAGTTATTGGGAAAAGAACCCAACTAACTTTTTTCTCTCTTATATCTTGCAAGGTTATAAGCGCTAATACAATTAATAACGATATTTTAATGGTTAAAATCAATCCTTTATTATTTGCTTAGGATTACCATTTTCGTCTATTTCCCATACATTGAATATACCGTCGCCGTCAAAATCTGTAATAGCCTCAGCTTTTGCTTTAAAAGTTGCATTGTCAGCACTTATAATTTCATAAACATAATTAGCGGTGCCATTCTCTTTAACGGTTTTAGGGGCAACAAAATCTAATTCGTTTAAATCATTAGAATATTTACTATACATATATCTATGAGTAGTTTGTGTATTATAGATAGCCTTTAACTGAGTTTGAGCTTCAATACTTTTAGCCTTTGTTATTAAAGGCATTAAATTGGGTAATGCTAATAATAGTAGAATACCAATAATTGCTAAAACAATTAATGTCTCTTGTAGATTTAATGCTGGTATTTTTCTTTTAAGAATGGATGAAATCATAAATTTTGTTTTGTTAAATTTCACTTTACTATAACAAGAAAATAAGATCTATAGTATTTTATTATAGTATTAATCCTACTTATTGGTGAAATAATTGTGATTCTAAATAAAGCCTTTAGTTCTGGCCATTTTTAGTAACTCCACATTACCACCTTCAGGTACACCTAGTAATTTCTTCAATTCTTTTTTTCTTCTCTCAATAGTGGGCAGTGATAATGGGATGTGATTGGGTAAATCTTTCATTTTAGAACCTAATGACAAATGATATAATATTTTACGATTGTAACTATCTATATAGATGTCTTCAAAATTTGTAGGGCTTAAAAGATTATTTACTCTCTCACTATAATATGTTTTGTTATTCAAAACCCTGCCAACAGCTGTAATTAAAACATCCTCATCAATGTCAGATTTAATTAAGAACCCTTCTGGTTTTATACTATTAAAAATATTGGTTATATACTGCATATCATTTAAACCGGTTTGGATAATAATTTTGGTTTGTGGAAATTTTCTTCTCAAATACATGCCTAAATCTTCACCATCGTTAATTGACTTAGATTCAGTACCTGGTAAATTGATGTCTAATAATACAAGTTCAAAAAAATCATCTTTTAATTCATTCATTTTTAAAAGAACATCATCACAATCATTGGAAGAATAAACATCTAGAGGATAATGTTGTTGTATTTGCTCAAGGGTTATTTCATATCCTCTTACCACCATAGGGTGATCATCCACAATTAATAATTTGGTAAGTTTTTTCATTTTATGCAAAATATTATACCAAAACGACGAATAAATGAAATTGTTTTGTCTGTTTACTGTTTTTATGATAATTATTTTGAAAAGCTATCAACTGGTAAAAAAGGTGAAAATTGAGTTTGTAGGAAAAGAAATACAGAACGATGGGATACCCCTCATTATAGCAAAAAAGATTTTTTAGAATTAATTAGTTTAGAATTCATTTAAACAGAAAATAAGTACACTTCGTCGGATTATTCTATTGAAAAAGAACTAGAAATTACCGTTTGTCGAAAATGATTTGCTAAATATTCATTAAAAATTTTGATTTGTTAAAGAAGTCATAAAACTGTCTAAAAAATCAAATTATAATTTATAATGGAAAAATTCACTAAAGTATTTGTTTTTATTTCCTTCTTATTTGGAATACAAACTATAAATGCTCAATGCCCAAATTTATTAGAGAATCAAGCTACTGGACCAAATTCTATTTCTTTTTTAAGTCAAAGTCTTTCGGCCGGCGCTGATTCAGCAATAGCCGTAAGTGATGCTGGTGAGTGTGGATTAACTATTGTTAATAACGATGCTAATCAACCTTGGGCAAAATATTTAATAACAATTGATTTGACTCAAAATGGTTTATTAGCAGGTGATGAATTGATAACCAGTATTGAGGTTCAGAATTCAAATGGACAACCAAGAATAGAATACAATCAAAATAATACTCCAAATACTGCCTTAGCATTTAGTAGCTTTAGTAGTTCTAATATATTCAATTCAACTTTTATTATCCCATCAGATATTAATACAATTGATATTTGGCTGTTTTCAAACTACACTCAAAATACACCAGGAAGTGTTACTTATAAAAACTTAAATATTTCTAAAGTTGCAACGGGTGGTGGAGATACTTCTTCACCTGTAATTACCAGTTTTACTTCTACTACCCAAACCAGCAATTCTATAGATTTAAGCTGGTCAGCTACAGATGATCAGGGTAGTATAAGTTATTCGTTGAGCCAAAATGGTCAAAATTTAGGGATATCTACAACAGCTACAAGTTATCAATCTACTGGTTTAACGGCTGAAACATCATATTCATTTACACTTTCAGTTACAGATACTAGTAGTAATACCACAACAAATTCAATAAATGTTACTACTTCTAGCACAGGCACTACGTCAACTGGTTCCTCTATTTGGACGGAAAATAATTCTATTGCTAGTTATGTTGGAAAAGTTGGTATTGGTACCTCATCTCCCGGAAATTATGAACTGGCGGTCAATGGTAATATTAGAGCTAAGGAAGTTAAAGTTGAAACTGCAAATTGGCCAGATTATGTATTTGACAATACTTATGTTTTGCCAAGCCTTGAAGAAGTGCAACAGCATATAGCACAAAAGGGACATTTACCTAACATACCTTCTGCCAAAGAAATTGAATCAAATGGTCTAGAACTTGGTGAAATGAACAGGCTTTTATTGGAAAAGATTGAGGAAATTATGTTGTATACAATACAACAACAGAAAGAAATAGAAGAATTAAAACTGAAAATTCAAAATAACCAACAAAATGAAGAATAAACTACTTTTTATAGTAATAACGGTTTTATGTTATGGTTCCATTTATGCTCAAAATCTTATTCAAACAGATGAATGGGTAGCAGGAACATCAGGTAGAACTGATTCCTTTCAAAATCAAGGTACAGACTCTCAAAATTCGAGAATTAATATGGTTGGGCCTTATGGCGATAATACTGTAGTCTGGCAAGCTTTAGCAGATGGGTCTTCAAGTTTTAATGGAGGTTTTTCGGCAAACGGAGTTATAATGGATACAGACAAAGCTTATAGAATAAGTTTTTGGATACAATCTCAAGGCGACATGAATTGCACCAATTATACAGGATTCACACCTTATGACACCTCTGGTAATTTAATTCAACCTTTTGAAACTGAAAATGGCAACCTAGTTAGTTGGCCTTATCATTCATCATTTAATGTGCCTAATAATAAATGGTTTTTAGTAATTGGCCATATAAGACCTAATGCTAATCCTGATTTAGGTATATCTGGTGTTTTTGATCCATTGGAAGGTACCTCTACTTCATTACCTTCTCCAACATTTGAAACCACCGATTTTATTTTCCCGTCCAATTATGCTCAAATTTCAACCCGTATACGTGCTTTTATGTGGTCATGTGGAGCCGGTGAAACAATGTCAATAGCGATGCCAAGAGTAGAAGAAATTAATGGACAAGAATTGTCGTTGGCCAGTTTATTATATGGTGAAGAAGATGGCGACGGAACTGATCCTGTCAACCCAAGTAGTTCTGTTTGGACTACAGACGGTCAAAACATAAACTATTCTTTAGGCAATGTTGGTATCGGGACTGAAGCCTTAGTAGATTTTAAACTAGCAATTGATGGTAATGTGCGTGCCAGAGAAATAAAAGTAGATACGGAAGTTTGGCCAGATTATGTTTTTACTAAAAACTATAAGCTTCCAACTCTAGCGGAAGTTCAAAAACATATAGACAAAAACGGTCACCTGATAAATATACCATCTGCAAAAGAGATAGAGGTAAATGGTTTAGAGCTTGGTGAAATGAACCGCTTACTCTTGGAAAAAATTGAAGAGTTGACGCTTTATTTAATAGAACAAGAGAAAAGAATTCAAAAGTTAGAAGAATTAAAGCATAAACGAGTAATCATTAATAATCTGTTAAATGATTAACAAATATTAAGCAACAATACTTCTGTTTATCTAAAAAAATAATTTTTTTAATAAAATAACTAAGAATGACCACAATCCAACTTATCGCTAAATCTTTAAAAGTATCTTTTTGCTTTATAATATTGTTATTTGGACAAAATCTCTACAGCCAATATACGGTAGTTGGTCCTAGTTCTGCAAATGTTAATGAAACAAAGGATTATACCCTGTCAGGTTCTGGACCAAGTTATGGAAAAACGCAATGGTATGTAAGTAGCGGTGGTACCATAGTAAGTTCAACTACGACATCAGCAAGGGTAAAATGGACTCAATCAGGAGGTAGAAGTGTAGGTGTTGCCATTTGGTATTACCCCGTTGACAGTTCACCTGAGGCAACTCCATCTAAGTCCGTAACTGTAATCAGTAATGATCCTCCAACAGTTTATACTTTAAGTAATAATGGAAATTCACAGGTCTGTAGTACGGAAGGTAGTGTAAGATTAGCTGATTCTCAAATCGGTGCATCATACAGATTGTATAGAGGTAGTTCAACATATGGCAGCGCTATATCTGGTACTAATTCAGCTTTAATATTTAGTGGTTTAACATCTGGAACCTATACTGTTCGTGCAACACTTAACGGTCAAACAAGAACAATGAATGGTTCTGTTCCCATAGGAGCAAAAGTTCCTGAAGCAATCACTATTAGTGCCAGTGTTACTGATATTAATAATATTTGTCCTGGTACAAAAGTTACATTAGGTACTAATGGATCAGGACCAAATTGGTCCGGAACTGACAATAACAATACGGTCACCAGTGTGACCCTTTCTGCTGGGCAGTCTAAAACCATAAGCGTATCTGCAAAGAACTCGTGTAACGAAACGAAGACAGCCACCATAACCTTAAAAGCTTCTTCTGCTATCGGCACTGTGAATATAAGTTCAGGTCTTAACGAAAGATGTAAAGGCGGAGGAACAACTGATTTTAATGCTTCGGCAACTAACGCTTCAAATTATAGTTGGTCAATTAGCCCCAATAATACTGCGGGAACCATAAACAGTTCAGGTTTGGTGACTTGGAACGCTAATTATGTGGGTACAGCTACCATTACTGCCACCGCCTCTAATAGTTGTGCGGGTAGTAGTAAAAGTGGAACTAGAAATGTTACGGTTACAAGTCCTCCATTGGCATATACATTGACAGGTCCCTCCAATCTTTGTAGTGGCAGTAATGGTGCTTTATACCTTTCAGATACACAATCTGGAGTGTCTTATCAATTATATAAGAACAATGCTGTAAGCGGAGCTTCTAAATCTGGTACAGGGAATGGTATTTCATGGTCAGGAGTAAC
>NZ_FQZX01000004.1:0-45061 GCF_900142175.1 Maribacter aquivivus
TACACACTATTCTTAATATCACAAGACTTTTTGAAATAAAATAACCAAAGTTTTTTAACCAACCCATAACACCATGATTTACCGACTGTTAGAAATAACTGAAATCACATAAAAATTGAACAACAATGATTACCTCAATACACATTATAGCCTTCCACTATTAAACTGGTTAGTGTTTCTTAAATTCAAACAGTATTAGATACTCAAAAAAGAAGTTTCAACTAGTCATTATACTACATATATATGACCTGAAAAAAGTGTAAATAACATATAATAGTGTCGCAGTTTTAATATCTATACTCTTACAACAGTAAAAAACATAAGCAGAAAAAGACTGATTTTAATTATTACTCATATATACTACATAGAATTCTTGCAACTTGAACTTGGTATATCACAAATCAGCAACTATAATAATCCGTTTTAACTTCTACTTAAAAAGAGTTCTTCCGATACTATCTATACATACTAACACGATTTTCAATACACACAACAATAAAAAATAAAAACCACATCATTACTAGGTCATTCGACACCTAAGCTCTACCTATATAAATAGGTAAAACCAACTAACCTCATTACAGTGAGGATTAAAACACAAAAAAGCCACAACTTTTAAGATGTGGCTTTAAAACCTAGTGACCTCGAAGGGATTCAAATTCTTATAACACCCTAATTCAATGTAAACCCTTATACACTACATTTTATATAATAAATTAAACAACTGTTCTAATATAATTTAAACCTATTGCATTTAAAACATAATTATTGTACCATTTTTTGTACCATTTACTATCTTTAGATTGTTCAAATACTTTAAAATGGCAAAGATTAACTTCATTTACAGAGGTTCTAAAGAAACTGGCAAACTATCAATACGACTAGTTCATGGAACAGAGATTGATTACAGAGTATCTACACCTATTCAATCCAAAAGAGAATACTGGTTTAAAAGAACCACCAAAAAAGGCAAGCCCACAAACAAACATCTACAACCAAAAGATTTTACTGGTAACATATCCGCAACACTTAAAAGTCATAAGACATATTTAGAAGATGTTCAAAAATCTATTTTAGATCTTTTTATAGTTGATAATAACAAAGGATTACCAATTACATCAGACTGGTTAAAACAATCAATACAAAAAGCCGTATCAATATTAGACACTAAAGAAAAAATTACCTCAGCAGATGAAGAACAAAAACATGCTTTAGAATCCGAAAAAGAAAGTATAGAAATTATAAGGCAGGCTAATTTATTAAGTAATGCTATTAAAGGAATGTTTATTAAATACGCAACCAATAGGAACGAATTAAAAAAATATAAAGTAACACTCGGACTATTGCTGAAGTTTCAAGAAAACCAAAAAAAAGAATTTACAATAAAAGACCTCAACTCTAATTTTGCTGACCATTTTAAAAATTGGGCATACAACGAAATGAAGTATCGTAAATCATATATTAATACTCAACTAAAAAAATTTAGGAGTTCAGCAGTTAGAGCATACGAAAACGACGAACAGGAAGTAATACAAATCAGCAGAACTTTAAGGTCCTTTGAAATGTTCAAAGATGTCTATAAGGACAAAATAGTTGTTTGGTTGAACTATGATGAACTCGACAAAATAGACAAGAAAGAAATTAAAAACCCTAATTTGTTAGATGCAAAAAAGGCAATTCTTATAGGGTGTGAAACTGGATTAAGATATACAGACCAAAACAAATTAATTGACAAGAATATCAAAAATATAGATGGTATAAACTATTGGGAATTCAGAACGGATAAAACAGACGCAATTGTTCAAATAACTATTAGTGATAGAATTTTATATCTAATTAATAAATACGGACTTCCTCAAACAAATTACCCAGATAACGGAGTTAAACTAAATGAGGACATAAAAGAGGTATGTAGACTATCAAAATTAAACGAAAAAATAAAAGGCAGCAAAGCAACTGTTTTGAAAATAAAAGGTAAAAATGAAACTAGGAACATTATAGACAAGCATGAAAAATACACTCTCATAACTACCAGAACCTTTAGACGTTCATTTGCTACCAACTACTACGGACACATCAACACAACTTTGATAATGAATATTACAGGACACGCAACAGAGCAAATGCTAAGAGCATACATCAACAGAGGTAATACAAGCAACATAGCAAGTACGAAAGAGCAACTAGATAACTACCATAAAGAAAGACAAGAGAAGAAAAACAATATCAAACTAACTACTATACCTAAAACTGCATAATTTAATATTTGAACACAAATTACAAGTCTTATTAACAGTAGCCATATTATACTTAGAACGTTTACTATAAATTATGCTTAGAAAGAAAACTAAAAGACTTCTCAATCAACTAGACAATTATTTTCAATTGATTAAAATACCAACGGACGATGAAGAGATAAATTCAGATTTAGGATTAAAAGCAGATTATCTTATTGAGGAAAATTTAGAATACAGCCTAAATGAATATTATATTGAAACTAATGACATAGAAGAAAATTTCGATTTATTTGATTATGCTCAAACATTACAACAAATCTCTACTTGCCTAATTTTTTCGAATACAACAAACATCTATATATCATACAAATTAGAACAAAATAGTATCTCCGACATAAAAGAACTAATGCAAATGCTTATAACCTGTTTCGAAAACACTAGCGAACTTAAAAGAAAGTTGCAAAACATAAGAGGACGAGTAAATCATGACTTTTCAAATACCAATTCCAACTTTAACCTACTTACTTCAAAAAATGTAAATCAATTAATAGACTACCTACAAAAAATTAAATACAAAATTGCAGAGACAATTGAATATTGTGAAAATCTATCAGGAATTGACCCTCAAATAAATAAAACAAATTATAACAACATAAACATAAACCTAATTTGGTTTCAAGTAGGGTTACTTTTTGCAAACGGTGAAATTGAAAATTTAATTCAAAAACACCAATATAATTTTACTCAAATGGCAAAAGAAAAGTTTAAAACCAATTACACAAGTTACCGACCGTACATAAGTGAAACCTACAATAACAACTCTAAAAACAATAAAAATATTTGGAACAGCAATTCAAAAATTATAACAATATATAACTACTGTATTGACAACACAATTGAAATGACTACTGAATTCCTAAATCATTATCATGCTATTATCTATGATATTGATTAGTTAGCACAAATAAAAGTATAGAATAACAGAAATTGATTGACCTTAAATTAGAATTACTAAAAATGCAGCAAACAACAAACGAACAACAACCAAATAATGAAGAAATAAAATACTTAAAGTTTGTAGCCATAGACAACTCCTTAACCGACATTAATATTTTAGAGGATTTTAATAGAGTTCAATTCAACCCTATTGAGATTGATGAAATTTCTTTTTATTTCTCCAACTCGCGATACGAATGGTTATTACAATTAATTAAAAACAACAAACTTTTTGACAATTCAAATAAACCAATTTCAAAAATTGAACTTAGAAAACACTTAAAACAATATGGAAAGGGATTTCGTTCTGGTTATTTTAATTACTTAAAAATAATAGAAAGTGAAACTGAACTCTTCCCTAACGAAAATGAAATTTTTATCAATAAAGTCTTCAGCAAAGTATACGATGCAATAAATGTTTCTTGTTTACCTCTTCAATTATTAAAATCTGAAAAAGAAAAAAAATATAAAATATTAGAAGATGCACTCTTTGACCAAGGCTATATAGACGGAGAGATATATAAGGCTTGGATGATAGTAGCAGAATATAATCCAATGTTTAGCAAAAAATGGAAAAAACAAAATGCTACCCAATACCCAAAAGAAGAAAAAATAGTTGTCAAAAATCAAATAAGTAAAAATCCAACAGATTTAATTTGGTTTAAAATAGGATTACTTTTTGCAACTGGCGAAATAGAAAGTCTAATTAAGAAACATCATTCAAACTTCTCGCAGATTGCTAAAACACTATTTGATTCTGAATGGAAAAGTTACAGACCCTATCTAAGCGAAACATACAACAATACCTCAATCAACAATAAAAACATACTAAGTAATAATATAAAAACTAAACTGCTATTTGAATATTGTAATGAAAATTCGATACAAATGTGCGACACCTTTTTACTTCAATATAACTCCACAAAATAAATAGTCCTCAAACAGTACCAGTACCGACAATAGTACCATCCAAATCGATTGACCTTGCAGCATTATTAATAATCTAAATAATGTTAAATGGAACAATTACAATTTGTCGCAACGACTCCACAACAATTAAGAAAAGACATCAATCAAGATGTTAAAAACCTTTTAAACGAACTCGAAAAGAGTTTTCAACCAAAGACACCAGAAGAACTACTTAGTCGCAGAGAAACAGCAGATTTACTAAAGATAAATCTTAGTTCTTTATATAACTGGACAAAAAAGGGAATACTCAAATCTTATGGATGTTCTGGTAAAGTTTATTACAAGCGTAGTGAAGTAGAATCTGCATTAATAGAACTTTAAGTAATGGCAACGATACCAACGCCAGAAGTAATGCAGTTCAAACTAGATACTGGTAAACTATTTAAAGAGGTTAGGCATTACAACCTTGTAGACGGCAAAGAAATACTATCCAATAAACTCAATATTGGAATTAATCGTGGTTTCTCAAAAGCAAAGTATATCTATTCAGTCAAAATAAGACAACCTAATAAATGGAGTAAACAAATTACTGGTTTGTATGCTACGCATGATATAGACTTGTTTTATGGTGACACCATTAACCAAAAAAATCTATTAATAGCAAGATTTAAAGATAATGGTAACGAGTTAGTCATCTACTACTTTGAAGACTTCTACCCAAAGCCATTAGGGGGCTTTTTAAATAATTTTAAAGGATAGGTCATTAAAACAAAAAAAGGGGCTGAATAAGCCCCTCAATTTGTTCAAATGCTATCGGCAACGATAACAACTCAAAGATAATATTTTAATGATTGACTACATCCAAATTTGGGTTACCGACCTTTGCGAAATTCAAAGATTATGGAATCACCCTTTGATACATTTCAAGAATAAAATTGAAAAAGTCAGCAAAGAAACTGGAGAATTTTATAATAAAGAAACAAAGGAGTTTGAGGGCATATCATTTAGAAAAGAACCGCACAAACCAAATAAGCCAAACGAAGGTAGAGAAAGGATTGTAATAGGTTTCAATCCACATTACTGGTTTAATAAAAATGAACATAACGCAAATAATTTTAGTGCCTTAGATAGTATTGAAACGTTTAAAAGATTTGTAAGCATTTTTAATATTGAAAGTTATAGCAACTATTCTGCTAATAATCTTGAATACGGTTTAAACTTTTTATTTAATGACTATGACAAAGAAGTAATAGGTTACAATATCTATCACTCAAGAAATTTATTCATTCAAGACCAAGAACATAGGTATGCAAAGAGAGCGCATAGTTATTATAAAGGAAAACCAAATTACTTTTCTTATGTCAAACTATATTCTAAAGGCTTTCAATACCCAGAATATTGCGATAAAAAGACTTTAAGGTTTGAAATGGGATCAAAGCAAAGTAAAAACATAAAAACACTAGGCATTAAAAATATAGGCGACTTATTAAATATCGAAGTCTATTATAAGTTAAAAGAAGCATTAATAAAAAACTCATTGAAAGTATTAATAATAGATCAATACCCTAAACTAAACGAACTAAACCCCAGGGATAAGAACAGATTAATCAAATATTCAAACAGTTCATTTTGGTACAATGTAATACAAACTAAAAGAAGTGCAACATTTAACGAAAAGTGTGAAAGTTATAATGTATTACTAGACCGAACAGGCTTAAATATAAATACAGAGTTTCATAATAGGATAAAGGAAAAATTAGAGATTCTACTACCTGAAAAGCGTAAAAATTCCACACTACCAACAAAATCCGAAAAACGTAAAAATTCCACTTTAGATAAAGGTAGAATGCTTACGGTTTTCAATTCTCGTATTTGCCCAGTTACCGGTGTAAACATTTCAATGCAGAAACAAACCTCTTTACTATTATCAAATACTGGATTAAGGCATCTTGAAAAAACAGACCCTATCAAATTTAACGAACTCAAATTTATATTGTTAACAGGTAAACCAAACAAATATGAAAATACGGTATATGACCAATTAAGTAAACAAATAAGAAATCGTCATTACAATTCACAACCAATAGATAATCAAATGCTACTTTTCACTGTATCAAAAATAAACACCAGACAATTCTAAAATTGTTTACCACCTCTACGCGCGCGTATTGTTTTGATAAGTAGAATATTATATCTATTAAATTATAATTCTCTTTGAGAGATAGAGTAATTAGACATCACACACCCGTACAAGAACCTAACAAAACCTATCCTTTGATATAAGGTTTTAGAAATTATAAAAATCTATATATTGATTAATGCAGAGAACAAAGACTTTTCTGGTGTCACTACGCGTACAGGTCAAAAAACAAAATCGGACTAATCGGACACCATAAAAAGGAATTGTATTTGTAATGTTAAAAAGTAAAATCTTTTAACACTACAAGGCTTTTTCACAGTCACAAAGCGCGCAAGTTGTAATGCAGAATAGAAAATTAATTATATCGCACTATCCGTCCGCGCGCGTAGTTGTTTTATAAAAGATGACTTTATAATATAATTCTAAAAAAAACTCAAGAAACTTTAGATTTTAAAAAGGCTATAAACCTACCAAAGCACCTAGTATTGAAATGACAATACCAATTACCACAATCCAAACAATCGTTGATGTATTGCTTCTTGTTCTTTCTGTAGCATCTTGTATCAACCTTAAATAATAAACTTGTGATAATTGAATTTGCCTATCCGTCCAATCCTCACGTTCATTTACAAACTTCCTGTGCTTTTCTGAGATAGTTTTATTCTCTTTCATTTTTAAAAGTTTAGATTGTATACGGTTATTGCTCTTTAATAATTGGTGATAATTGATTTTTTAATGCATCATATTCATCACTAGACATCATTTCTAAATCATATAACTCTTTTGCCTCTTTCAATTTCCTTATTGCCTCGCTTCTAGTCATTTTAGCATTAGAGTTAATTATTTCACCAGACTCCATTGCCTTTTCAAAAAGAACACGTGCCAACTTCTTAACTCCTAAAAACCTACCTCCACCAACTTTATTCAACTCTAAGTATATTTCATAGTCGTTTTTCTTTGAAATTCGACCTGCAGAAATTCCAACAACAAAAACCCTGTCATTTAACATACCGTCATTCCCCATCATCAGAGTTCCAGTCAATGCAGCAGCAGTTGTACCTAAGTAAATATAACTATGATTATTAATTGCCTGACCAATTGCAACAGAACCTTGAGTAATATTATTTGAGTTACTTGGCTTACCTATCACCAATGTATCGCCAATTACAATTTTGTCACCTGCCCGAGTTATATATTCGTTTACGTCAAAATAGTTCTTATACTCTTTGGAATTTGTCAATTCTTGTAATTCGTCATAACTAATCGAATCGACATGATTATTTTTTTGTCCAGTTAGTAGGATACAGTAGAATAAAAACAGGAATGATAATTTGAATCTCATAACAATAAATTTTTAGAATTATAATTTAATGTTCAAAGATTAGATTTAATTAAAGTTTCCTTTTACGGGAAACCATAATCTTCAAAAATATTTTAAAAACGGACTAATCGGAAACCATAAAAAGGAATTGTTTTTGGAACGGTAAAAAAGAGATAACCTGACAAAACCTGATTTTAGTTAAAGATTTATTCCAGATCACAACGCGCGAGTATTTATGCAAAACATATATGAACCTACAATATTCGGTTATCTGTTCACGTGCGCGCGTAGTTGTTTAAAAACAATAAAATTTCACATGTTCAAGACTTAACGAACTTAACACCCTAAAAAGGTTTATACTTATAAAATTCTATTTAAAAGTAAACCAATACGCGCGCGAAGTGATTAATTTCAAAAACTCATACAAAAATAATTGGCAATAAATAATTTGAATTTTTAGGAATATATCCTGAATTTTGGAATATGTCCAAAATAATTTTTAGAAATTACGATTTAAAGCGTATTAAAGACCTTTTAAAGGAAATAGGTAAGGAAAGGTATGAAGCAGCATTAAAAGATGCAGGATTACACGAAAACAAGCCTTTATCGATGGATGGCTTCTTTGTCGAGTTTGAACCTGACACCTTGGATTTTAATTTATACTACAAATACCCTTCAAGAGTAATAATGTTTATTATACCAGTACTCGGATTTTGGAATGTTCCAATTGATAATTGGGTTAGAGAAAGGAAGTAGTTTGAATAATCAATATTATTTCAAGTTTTAGATCTTTTTATCTAATCAATGTTTTGTATTTTTCAAGTATGCGAATAATAATTTTACTTATCCTAATGACTGGCTGTACCAACCAAAACCTAGAATTGCAAAAAGAGAATATGCGATTAAAAGATGAGGTTTTAAAATATAAAGAACAAGCCAACTCTTTACGTAATGAAGCCGAAGCATTAACAAACCAAGTTGACAGCCTGAAAAGCAAATTATATAAATGCGACATTATGATTAAATCCTTCGAAACTTCAAAATAGAAAGCCACAATTACGGATTACCGTAAATCAGTTGAGTAATAATTTCTGATATTGCGTAAAAAAATCAGATAAATTATTCTAAAAATGAGACATTTATTTTTCTTAATCTATATCATAACTCAAGTAAATCTTTTTGGACAAGTTACACATGATCAGGTAAGCAATCCAGATATTAAAATCCGCGGAAAATATGATTCATATACCGCCATTAACGAAAAGACGTACCATGTAGGAGACCTTCTAACTTTAAAATATGCCGCATCAGGTAGAAGTTCATATGCATCAATTTTTGGAACTGGATTGACTATGACATTTAAGCCCGAAAGTCCTAATGAAGTTATCGAAATCTTAGAATTTAAAGCATTGCACAATTCTATCGGAAGTGGCATGTATGCAATATTTAAAGATTCAAGAAACAAAAAACTTCAGATTGCAATTGATACCGCCTTAGAGTTAAAAGAAATTGCAGATTATGACAAAGGTGTTACGGTCGAGAAAATATATGACGAAATGGAGGAGACTACTTCATTTCATACTTCAAGACTAACAATAGCCTACCAGAGTAGCCCATATATTGATTTCAGTATAGCAAAAGTACATTCTGGAAAATACTATCTAAAAGCATATTACAAATCAAGATATCGATTGGAAGGCTGCTTTAGACAAGATGATATAATTAAAATTAAAACAGATTTACATGGCATTATTGAATTAACCAACGTTTTAAAGACGGAATGTGGAGACTCGGGATCATTAGCATATGAGATACCAGAAAACATTCTTATAAAATTAACAGATAGCAAATGGGATCTTATGAGGTTATATAATAGTGACCACTACATAGAATTTAAACCAGATGGTAATGAAGATTACTTCTCCCAACTTGCTAATGCAATAATTAAATATTAAATATCTACCTTAACTAGATTAATATCCATTAGCATTGTCTTAAAAAATAAAAATATGGGTATTTACGATTTTAATATTTTATCTAATCATGACAAATATGATACAGTATTTACAAAAGGTCAATTTGTAGATAGTGTTAAAGATGGCAGAATAAGGTACGTCCTTTATTCTCTATCCTATTTCTGGGTTGAGGTAATGTATGATATACCCACAAATAAGATATTAGAGATAGGTAGTTTTGTAAGTGGTAAAACTTTAGACAGGTATGTTAAATTACCAAAGATATTTTAATGAAAAAAAATAATCCAATTCAGAAAACAGTTTTACAATATTTAAAAAATAATTAAATAGTTAATTCGTTATATTTTATCGATAGCATATAACATCTTTAAATTATAAAAATTATACTAACTTTGGCAAAGATTTTGCTTATAATAGTAACATGTCTTTAGTTCCACAACATATAAACAAATCAGGTTATAGTAATCAAGAAATTGATAAGATAGGAAACACCCTAATTTATCTTACAAATAACATTACAGGTCTAACCAAAACCCAAGCACTTAAATATTTATACCTATTAGATGAATTTTCAATTAAAAAATTCGGAATCCCTTTTATTGGTTTAAAATATGAAGTTTGGCAATACGGGCCAGTTGCACAAGATATTTTTCTTGAACTTACAGAAGAGCAACCTAAAATGCTAAAAGACTACATATATATAGAATTAGAGAGATTCCAACATTATCAATATTTATATTTAAAAACTAAAAAGAGTTTTATAGATGATGAGTTCACTGATAGTGATATTGAAATCTTAGAATTTGTTACAACTAAATATAAAAACTTAAATGCTACTGAACTTTCTGATTTAACCCATGCTAAAAACTCTTTATGGCATAATATTGCTTTAGAGCAAAATCTTTTAGAAGCATTTAGAACTAACAGAAAAAGAGCGTCAAACTTTATAATAGATTTCTCCATTATTTTGGATGAAGAAAAAAAAGAAATCTATAATAGTTACAATGATAATATAGAGATTAACAGACATTATAGTAATGTTTGATTTATTCCATATATTATATATAACTCCTTTCTATTTCCCCAATGGACAATCTGCTCCAAAAAATAAATATTACATACCTATATTTTTAGAAGGAGATGAAATTATATTTGTCTTTCTACCAACAAGTAAAATAAAAATTGAACCTTCTAAAATCAAACATGGTTGTCATGATGTTTCCAAAGGCTCTTATACATGTTATATTTTTCAAGAAAAAGTGGAAATTACCGATTGTGGGTTTTATTTCGATTTTGATACTTGTGTCTACAGTTATCAGATTAATGCTTTCTCAAAACCAATGATTGAAGATGTTTACAAAGTAGAGGATGTTGATTTTGAAATTATTGGAGAATTGAAAAAAACAGAAAAAATTGCTTTAATACAATGCTTGCTAAATTCGAAATTCATCAAACTTAAAGTCAAAAGAGCATTATCAAAATATCTTACAGATATATCTTAAAATTGCACTACAATACATTATTGTACCGATTATTGTACCAGTTTATCAAAAAAATGAAATAAAAAAAACCTAACCAACTAACAAATAGTCGATTAGGTGTTTTTAATAGTGACCTCGAAGGGATTCAAACCCCCAACCCTCAGAGCCGAAATCTGATGCGCTATTCAGTTGCGCCACGAGGCCATTATTTTATATTCAGTGTTCAATTAGCAAAATTAAAAATGCCTAATACTAAACTATATTAAGCTAATTTCTTTTTTACGATTGTAGATATTAATTTACCGTCAGCTTGACCGGCTAATTCTTTAGAAACAATCCCCATAACCTTACCCATATCCTTCATTCCTGAAGCACCAGTAGCATCTATAGTTTGAACTACTACTTTTTCTACCTCTTCCTCTGTAAGTTGTTCGGGCAAAAATTGCTCTATTACCGCTATCTGAGCCAATTCTGGATCAGCAAGATCTTGTCTTCCTTGCTCTATAAAAATAGCAGCACTATCTTTTCTTTGTTTAACTAACTTCTGTACTATTTGTATCTCATCATCTTCAGTCACTTCTCCTCCTCCACTAGTACTCGCTACCAATAAAGCAGATTTAATAGCCCTAAGTGATTCTAGTGCTACCGAATCCTTTGCTTTCATAGCTAATTTCAACTGCTCCATTACTCTTTGCTGTAAACCCATTTCATCTTTATTTTGGTCAACAAAGATAAAAAAAATAAAACCCGAAAACTAACTTAGTTTTCGGGTTTAAAAATATTACGAGACTATTTTTAGTCTACATTATCATGTAAAAATGAATTGTTAGATCTTAACTGTATATCATCATTACTATCTCCACTCAATGATGTTCTAGAAATCTTCTTTTCTCGTGAACTTTCATTCAAATCAACACCTTGTCTTTGGTATGCCGGTTTCTTTTCGTCATAACTAGTAGGTGCATTGTTTTTGAACTTATAATTAAAATCTTTCAATTTTCTTCTGCGTTCATCAGCCCTATCTCTTAACAACTCTTCAATAGGCGTTTCCATTGGATCTAATTGTTCCTCTGGGTGTGCCTCTCTTTTTGGAGCTATGGTCTTTCTCTCGAATACCAACTCGTCTTCAATAATTTTAGGCTCGAACTCTTCAGCTTTAGATTTTGCACCCGTAAGCTTACTTTCTAACTGCATATAGTCATCTAAACTATAGCGCTTCTCACCATTCTTATTATACTCTAATACTGGTACAATTTCGATGCTTTCGTTAACATCAATATCTTTTACTTCATCATGCAAATCAAACATGATTACGTTTTCTTTTTCTTCCTCTCCTCTTGAAGAACTTTTAAAACCAACTGTAAATTGATCATCTTCTTCTTCAACTTGTAATTCTTCTGGATCAACTACCTCTATATCTCTAAAAGATGAAGGCGCATCTACGATAACAAAATCCTCTTCTGAAACATTCTCTGCTAGTACTTCCTCGTAAAAAACATTGAAATTTTTAATATAGTTCGTTGTAGGTATCAAGTCAAAATCTTCTTCCTCAACGAACTCATACTTTTTTACGGGTTTGACTTGTTTTACCTCCTCTTCCTCATCGTCCATTTCTAAGGTATGAACAGTTTTAGTGTTAGATAACAACATTGCTTCTGCACGTTGCCCTTCTTCTAAAGTATGAATGATTTTCTTTGACTCGGTATTTACAATATCATCTTGCTGTTCAATATTAAAACCTGTAGCAATTACCGTAACTGCAATAGCTTCACCTAAGCTTTCATCTTCACCAACACCCATAATGATGTTTGCTCCGTATCCTGCCTCAATTTGAATATGATCATTGATTTCACCAATTTCATCAATAGTAATTTCTTGCGCACCAGAAACAATCAATAACAATACATTTTTAGCTCCTTGAATTTTATTGTCGTTCAATAACGGAGAATCTAATGCTTTCATGATTGCTTCATTAGCTCTTGCAGAACCAGATGAAATAGCAGAACCCATAATAGCAGTACCACTATTAGATAGTACTGTTTTAGCATCACGTAAATCTATGTTTTGTGTGTAGTGATGTGTAATAACCTCTGCAATACCTCTAGCAGCAGTTGCCAATACTTCATCAGCTTTAGAGAAACCAGCCTTGAAACCAAGGTTTCCGTATACTTCTCTTAATTTATTGTTATTAATGACGATCAGCGAATCGACATTATTGCGTAATTTTTCAATACCTCGTTGTGCTTGTTCAACTCGCATTTTACCTTCGAATTGAAATGGCATAGTAACGATACCAACAGTAAGAACATCCATTTCTTTTGCAAACTTGGCAATTACGGGAGCAGCACCAGTTCCTGTTCCCCCGCCCATACCAGCAGTAATGAAGATCATTTTAGTAGTTGTATCCAACATACTTTTAATCTCTTCCATACTTTCCATGGCAGCTTGTTCACCTACTTCAGGATTGGCACCAGCACCCAAACCTTCAGTTAATGACATGCCTAATTGTATTTTGTTTGGCACCGGACTATTGTCTAAAGCCTGAGAATCTGTATTACAGATTACAAAATCAACTCCGTTAATTCCTGCTTGGAACATGTGATTAATAGCATTACTACCACCGCCACCTACACCAATGACTTTTATAACGTTGCTTTGATTCTTTGGTAGATCAAAGGAGATATTATCAAATTCGCTGTTCTTACTCATATTCTAATTATTACTGGTTATGTATTCTCTTGTGCTATGCTTATTACTCTGCGTTATCTAAAAATTCTTTCAATTTTTCAGACCACTTATCAAAAACAGATTTTCTTTCTTTATGCAGGTTCGGGCGTGCTACAGCTTCCGTCTCACGTTCAGCATACACCAACTCTTCTTCTTCCTGCTCTAGTTCCTGTTCTTGTAAAATTTCTTCTTGTGTCAATTTCAACTTCTCTTGGTTTTTAATGGCATTCATTAAAAGACCAACAGCTGTTGCGTATAACGGACTTGCAACTTCTTCATCAGAATCACCTGCTAGATGTTCGTTAGGGTACCCGATACGAGTATCCATACCTGTTATATATTCCACTAATTGCTTTAAATGTTTTAGTTGGCTTCCACCACCTGTTAACACGATACCTGCAATCAACTTTTTCTTTTGTTCTTCGTGACCGTAGTTTTTGATTTCTACATATACCTGCTCGATAATCTCAACGACACGTGCATGAATTATTTTCGAAAGATTTTTTAAAGAGATTTCTTTTGGCTCTCTACCACGTAAACCTGGTATAGATACAATTTCATTATCTCTGTTCTCTCCTGGCCATGCTGAACCAAATCTGGTTTTCAACAACTCTGCCTGTTTTTCTATAATTGAACATCCTTCTTTAATATCTTCTGTAATGACTCCACCACCAAAAGGTATTACCGCCGTATGCCTAATAATTCCGTCTTTGAAAATAGCCAGATCAGTTGTACCACCACCTATATCGATTAATGCTACACCTGCTTCTTTTTCTTCTTGACTTAATACTGCATCAGATGATGCTAATGGCTCTAGTGTTATATTTCCTAAATCTAATCCTGCACTTTTAATGCAACGACCTACATTCTTTATAGAAACAACTTGACCAACTACTACATGAAAGTTAGCTTCTAACCTACCACCATACATACCAACAGGCTCGCGTATTTCAGCCTGACCATCAACTTTGTATTCTTGTGGTAAAACATGAATAATCTCTTCACCTGGTAGCATAATCAATTTGTGCACTTGATTACATAGTAAGTCTACATCTTCGTCTCCAATTACTTCCTCAGAATCTTTTCTGGTAATGTAATCGCTGTGCTGTAAACTTCTAATATGTTGACCGGCGATACCCACAACAACAGATCCAATTTTAAGACCAGAATTTGCTTCTGCCTCTTCAACCGCTTGTTGAATAGATTTTATAGTTTGAGTAATATTATTTACCACACCTCTGTGTACACCTAAACTTTTGGACTTACCGATACCCAAAATCTCAATTTTACCATACTCGTTTTGCTTTCCGATTATGGCAACGATTTTCGTTGTTCCAATGTCTAAACCGACTGAATATTTAGTTTGTTCCATTTTAATTATATTTTAGTGCACACCACTTGGTTATTGAATTCTAAACTTACTTCTGCAAAATCCTCCAAGGTTTCATCCTTGTTCGCTTTGGCATAAAATGCCTTAAAATTGCTAAACTTGGCCTCTAAATCTTCAATACCGCCTATGTTCACAACAAAATTGTTAAGCCTTAATCGTAACTGATATTCTTCTTCTCCTTTAATATGAATACCAATAACAGATTCACGAAAAAAATCGTCCATATTTATATGTTCCAATATGACATAGACATCTTCAAGGCTCTTACCACTGATATTGCCCGTTATGATAGGAACTCTTGCTGAATGATTATTTGAAAGAGGCATTCTCTTTCCTTCATCGTCCAAATAGAATTTTGAATCCCCCTCAATACGTCCTATCGGCTTACGTTGAACTATTCTCGACGTTAGCTCACCATCTATTGTTAGATAGACTTGTGCACTTTTTACCATTTCATTGGCCTCAAGGGCCTTTTCTACAGTATTCAAAACTATATTTTCTTTAGGCACATTATCAAGACTACCGTAATTTTGTATTAACAATTTATTAACCGTTCCTTCAGTGAGGTACAAATTTTGTTCCCCAATGAATTCTACCTTCATCCCCGTAACATTCTTGGCGCTATTACGCTCATTCGAAAAAGCATATAACCCCATGATTACCAGAACCAAAGCAACTAACTTTATAAAATTCCAATTAACCTGCATACGACATCTCTTTTTTTATTTTCACAACTTCTAAACCTATATCTCCAGCTCCCATTGTTAGTAAAACTTCAGGATCTTGTTTTTTTATCTCAGAAAGGATTTGTTCTTTTGAAATTAATTTTTTATTACTGCTTGTCACCTTATCCAACAACCATTCTGCCGTAACCCCTTCAAGTGGTTCTTCTCTAGCCGGATAGATATCTAACAACAAAACATTTTCGAATTGCGATAAGCTTTTTGCGAACTCATCTGCAAAATCACGTGTTCTTGAAAACAAGTGTGGCTGAAAAATTGCCAATACTTTTTTATTCGGATGCATTTCCGCAACTGCTTCAAAAACAGCATTGATCTCTGTTGGGTGATGCGCATAATCATCAATAAAAATGAACTCTTCACTTTTAATCTGATACGAAAATCTCCTTTGCACTCCTTTAAATGTTGCTAATGCCTCTGCAAGGCGATGCGGCGGGGAACCTGCTTGCATCGCCATTGCGAAAGCCACTAAACCGTTCAACAAATTATGTCGCCCAGGTTTGTTAAATTCAACCCCTTCTAGTTTGAGGTCAGGGGTCTCCAAATCGAATATGTAGGTGCCATGTTCTATTTTTATGTTCCGGATACAATAATCCGAATCGTCTTCTATACCATAGGTTAGCCCTTCTAAAGGCAAACCATTACGAACAAATAGTTTACCGCCAGGTTTTAAGCGTTTGGTAAAGTCAATAAATGTTCTTTCCAATTCTTGCGCGTCGCCATAAATATCAAGGTGGTCAGCATCCATTGATGTAACACAGGCTACGTTTGGTGTCAACTGCATAAATGAACGATCAAATTCATCTGCCTCTACTACCGAATACTCCGTGCCATCTAACAAGAAATTACTATTGAAATCTTCTGAAATTCCGCCTAAGAACGCAGTAATTTTAACTCCTGTTTCCTTTAACAAATGTGCCAAAATACTAGAGGTTGTTGTTTTACCATGTGTACCGGCAACTGCCAAGCAAAAAGAGTCTTTGGTTATTAAGCCAAGTACTTCTGAGCGTTTCTTAATCGTGAATCCATTATTTAAAAAATACTGATACTCTGAATGAGAAGAAGGTACCGCTGGCGTATATACTACCAAAGTATGCTCTTGATCATTCTTATATTCTTGTGGCACTACATAGATATCATCTGTGTAATGAATATCAATACCTGAACTTGCCAATTCTTTCGTTAGCGGGCTCTCGGTTTTATCGTACCCGGCAACCGCCTTATTTATAAACGCAAAATAACGCGCCAAAGCAGACATACCTATGCCCCCAATGCCAATAAAATACACCTTATGTATTTGCGTTACGTTCATTTTATTTTATCAATTTTTCTATTTCATCGCAGATATCAGCAGTGGCATTTGGTAATGCCAATGACTTAATATTCTTTGATAGTTCTTGTTGCTTTTCTGCGGATTTAAATACCGATTCAAACTCCGTTTTAAATATTGCATCAAGCTCTTTTTCTCTAATCATAATTGCAGCCTCATGCCCAACCAATGACAATGCATTCATTGTCTGGTGATCTTCTGCCACAACTGGCGACGGAATAAAGAATGTTGGTTTCCCAACCAAACACAATTCTGATACCGCACCTGCACCTGCTCTAGAAATAATGAAATCTGCCGCTACATAGGCTTTATCCATAGAGTTTAAAAAAGCATATACTTTAATATTCTCTGACTGATGTGATTTATAGGTTTCGTAATATCCTTTTCCACATTGCCATACTACTTGCAATCCTAATGCTTCAAAATATTCTAAATGATCCGCTACCAATTGATTGATACGTCTTGCCCCTAAACTTCCACCTAACACTAAAAGTGTTTTCTTATCGGCATTCAATTCAAAATACTGTAAAGCTTCATTTTTAGTAGCTTTTAATTCCACCAAATCTGAACGTACAGGATTACCTGTTTTTACAATTTTATCTTTCGGAAAAAACTTCTCCATGCTATCATATGCCACACAGATTTTCTTCACTTTATCTTTTAATAGTTTATTAGTAATGCCTGCAAATGAATTTTGTTCTTGCAACACACATGGTATCCCTTTTACGGTTGCCATCTTTAACAACGGACCACTAGCAAAACCACCCGTACCAATTACGGCGTGTGGCTTAAACTTCGATACGATGCTATTTGCTCTCATTAAACTACTTATCAATTTTATTGGAAACAGTAGATTTTTAAGGGTCAGTTTTCGCTGAATTCCTGTAATCCACAATCCTTCTATTTTGTACCCTGCTTGTGGCACTTTCTCCATCTCCATTCTATCCTTAGCGCCTACGAACAAAAACTCAGCATCAGGATACCTCCTTTTCAGTTCGTTCGCTATAGCTATGGCAGGATAAATATGTCCGCCAGTACCTCCTCCTGATAAAATGAACCTATAATTGCCCACTTAAAATCTCTAAAGGGTTCGTTTCATCCATATCAATATCATTGCCAGAAGCACTCTCCTGAGCTATACTTTTATTGCTTGCACTTAGTATTATACCTATTGCCAAACAGGTCATCCAGCTAGAGGTTCCACCACTACTGATCAATGGTAAATTTTGCCCGGTTACAGGAAATAACTCTACCGCTACCGCCATATTTATCAACGCCTGAAACACAATGGGCAAGCCTACGCCTAGCACTAATAACTTACTAAAGACCGATGCACAACCATTGGCAACCACCACTATTCTAAAAAGTAGAAATAGGTAAAACAACATGAGTATAAATCCTCCTATTAAACCATATTCCTCCACTATAATAGCATAGATAAAATCTGATGAACTTTGTGGCAAAAAGTTCTTCTGCACACTTTTCCCTGCTCCTTTACCCATTACTCCGCCAGTAGCTATTGCTATTTTTGCTCTTTCAATTTGATAGGAACCTTCAGAATCCTCAGGGTTGGAGAAACTATCTATACGGCTCATCCATGTATCTACCCTATTCGGGAATAAATCCGGGAAAGCTTTTGCCGTTAATACGAACATGGTCAAAAACAACATACCCGCTCCAACAATGCCAAATAAGTATTTCATAGGATATCCTCCTAAAAAACACAATACCATAACCATTGAAAAAACAATTGCTGCCGTGGAAAAGTTCGCAGGTAAAATAAGCGCTACTACCAAGAAAACAGGAAGCCATAAAGGCAATATGCTGTCTTTAAATGTTATTTTAATATCTCTTACTTTAGAGAAGTAACGAGCCACATATATCATTAATACTACTGCTGCCAGGTTAGAGGGCTGAAAACCGAAACCTACCAATGGTAAACGGATCCAACGACTATCATTTGTACCACCACTAGAGGTGCCTTGTGCCAATACGAATATGAGCAATACCAACACTATGGGCAGGGCAATCATTGAAAGCCCCTTAAAAAAGTGTGTAGGTATTTTATGTACCCCATAAATAATTCCAAAACCTAAAAACAACAGTATGGCATGTTTTACCAAATGACCAACTGGCGTACCGCTACCTACTACATACACCAAGTTACTACTGGCACTATATACTGGTAGAAATGAAAATAAGGCCAAGAGTGCCGCAATGGCCCAAATAGCTTTATCTCCTTTTATATTTTGAAATATATTCAACACCTTATAGGTTCTTTACACAGTTCTTAAATTGATCTCCGCGATCCTCATAATTCTTAAACAAATCGAAACTTGCACATGCCGGTGATAACAAAACCGTATCGCCGCGCTCTGCTATTTTGTAAGCTACTTTCACAGCTTCTTCCATAGCATATGTTTCTACTAATAGATCTACAGCATTACCAAATACATGCTTTATCTTTTCATTATTCTCACCTAAGCAAATAATCGCTTTTACCTTTTCTCGTACCAATGGCATTAACTCCATGTACTCATTGCCCTTATCTACACCACCTACGATCCATACAGTAGGTGTTTTCATGCTATCTAATGCGTAATAAGCAGCGTTTACATTCGTTGCTTTTGAGTCATTGATATATTCTACATGATGTATTTTCAACACCTTCTCCAAACGGTGGGGAGCCCCTTGAAAATTAGAAACACAGGCTCTTATCGTTTCCTTACGGATACCGACTAATTTTGCAATTGTTGCCGCTGCCATTGTGTTCTTTACATTGTGCTGACCTTCTAAGGCCAAAGTGTCTTTAATCATGCTAATAGTGTCTGTTGTTGTTTTTATTATTATCTCGTTTTGTTCTATAAATGCGCCTTTTTCAAATACTTTATTCAATGAAAAGGGCATTAATTTTGATTTAACCGGGTGCTTGTTCAGCCATTCTACCAAAACTGTATCATCTGCATCATAAATCAAATAATCGTTTTCGTCTTGGTTTTCTGCAATTCTAAATTTCGATGCGATGTAGTTTTCAAACTCATATTCATACCGATCTAAATGATCTGGTGTAATATTCGTAATCACGGCAATGTGTGGTTTAAAATCTACTATACCGTCTAGTTGAAAACTACTGATCTCTAGTACGTAATACTCAAAATCATTCTCTGCAACCATTTTCGCATAACTATCACCAATGTTTCCTGCCATACCCACTTTCAATCCGGCATTTACCAGAATGTGGTTGGTTAGCATGGTAGTCGTCGTTTTTCCATTACTTCCTGTAATACCAATAATTTTTGCATCGGTGTATTTTGATGCAAATTCTATCTCTGATATTACCGGAACACCTTTCGCTACCAACTGCTTTACCAAGGGTACTTTGTCTGGTATACCCGGACTCTTCATTACCAAATCGGCTTTTAGTATTCGGTCTTCAGAATGCTGTTCTTCTTCCCAATCAATTCCAAAATGTTCAAGAACGTTTTTATACTTCTCTTTTATTTTTCCTTTATCGGATACAAATACATCGTATCCTTTCTTCAATCCTAAAATGGCTGTACCTACTCCACTTTCTCCTCCACCAAGTACTACTAACAGTGCCATTATCTAATTTTTAAGGTCACTACCGTTACAATGGCCAATAGTATACCTACAATCCAAAATCTAGTAACAATCTTACTCTCGTGGTATCCCATTTTTTGGTAGTGATGATGTAATGGCGACATTAAAAATATTCGCTTGCCTTCACCTAATTTTTTCTTTGTGTACTTAAAGTATCCTACTTGTATCATCACTGAAAGCGACTCTGCAAAGAAGATTCCGCATAACACAGGTATTAATAATTCCTTTCTTACTATAATTGCGATTACAGCAATTACTCCACCAATGGTTAAACTACCCGTATCTCCCATAAATACTTGTGCAGGAAAGGCATTGTACCATAAGAATCCTATCAAGGCTCCTGCAAAAGCAGTAATGAATACCAGCAACTCACCTACGCGTGGTATATACATTATATCCAAATAATCAGAGAATATGATGTTACCGGACACCAAGGCAAAAACACCGAGGGTAAATACTATTATTGCTGATGTACCTGCCGCGAGACCATCGATACCATCAGTTAAATTTGCTCCGTTAGAAACTGCCGTTACTATCAAAATGATAATAGGTATAAACAGTAACCATGCATATTCTTTTGCACCATCTCCAGCCCATGATATTAGACTTTCATAATCAAACTCATTGTTTTTAAAGAAAGGAACCGTTGTCATGGTCGACTTAATTTCCGCTCCTTTTACCTGTTCAACGGTATAATCTTGGGTAATGATTGTTTTATCATGATCACGCATTGTCACCTCTGGGTGAAAATAAAGCACCGCACCTACGATTAAGCCTAATACTACCTGACCCAATACTTTGAAACGTCCTTTTAGTCCTTCTTTGTTCTTTTTAAATACTTTAATGTAATCATCTAAAAAGCCAATTGCCCCCATCCATAACATGGTGAATATCAACAGTATGATATAAATGTTTTCTAATCTTGCGAAAAGCAATACCGGTATCAACGTAGACATGATTATAATAACCCCACCCATTGTTGGAGTACCTGCCTTTTGCTTTTGACCATCTAAACCTAAATCGCGAATAGTTTCCCCCACTTGCTGCTTTTGAAGAAAAAGAATAACACGCTTACCGTAAACCGTCGCAATCATTAATGAAAACAGGATAGCCATTGCCGCACGGAATGTGCTGAACTGAAACAGCGAAGCTCCAGGCAATTGGTATTGTTTTTCTAAATATTCGAACAAATAGGTTAACATATAATCTGTATTCTTGCTACTAAGCTTTGGTTATTTTTCTAAGCTATTTAAAAGCTCTTTTACTATTTTAAAATCATCGAAATCTATACGAACGCCGTTGGTTTCTTGATAGGTCTCATGACCCTTACCGGCAATTAATATGATGTCGTTATCGCTTGCTAGTTGACATGCCGTTTTTATGGCCTGCTCCCTATTTTCAATGGACAATATTTTTTTTACGTTCTGTGGCTCTACGCCCGCCTCTATTTCCGCAATAATCTCAGTTGGGGATTCGGTACGAGGATTATCAGAGGTGAAAATAATTTTGTTGCTCATCTCTGATGCGATATTACCCATTACCGGACGCTTTGATCTGTCTCTATCGCCACCACACCCCACAACGGTGATGACGTTTTCATTTCCAGTTCTCAAAGTGTTGATTGTCTCAAGCACATTCTTTAGGGCGTCCGGCGTATGGGCATAATCAACTATTGCTGTTATTCTTTTCTTTGATATATAATACTGAAACCTTCCATCTACATTTTCCAACTCGCTCAATAAGCGAAGGGTTTCTAATTGCTCCAATCCTAATAAATCTGCTGTCGCATAAATGGCCAACATATTATAGGCATTGAAATGACCTATTAATTTTGTCCATAGCTCATGGTCATTGATTTTTAACAACTGACCATCGAACTGATTTTCTAGTATCTGCGCTCTATAATCTGCATAATTCTTTAAGGCGTAGCTTGCTTTTCTAGCCTTTGTATTCTGCAACATTACCAAGCCGTTCTTATCATCTACATTGGTTAATGCAAATGCCGTTTTTGGCAACTGATCAAACAATATTTTCTTGGTATCGCGGTACTCTGCAAATGTTTTATGATAGTCTAAGTGATCATGAGACAGATTCGTAAAAATTGCCCCTTCAAATACCAAACCTTCGGTTCTCTTTTGATGGATACCATGAGAACTTACTTCCATAAAGCAATACTCTACACCGGCATCATTCATCAACTTCAAATGTTTGTTGATTACCAATGCATCTGGAGTGGTATGTTTTGTTGCGAATTCAGTTTCATCGACCATTATTTTAATGGTTGACAACAAGCCCACTTTATATCCTGCTTTTTTAAATAACTGATATAATAAACTAGATACTGTGGTTTTACCATTGGTACCCGTAACGCCTACTAATTTTAAATTCTTAGATGGTGTACCGTAGTAGTTAGAAGCCATCAAAGCCAATGCCTGATTTCCATTTTCTACCTGTACATAAGTAACATCATCAATCATGTCTGCAGGTAATTGTTCACAAACAATTGCTCTTGCACCAGCCGCTACTACTGCATCTATATATTTATGACCATCGGTAAGCGTACCTTTTATAGCTACAAAGGCATCACCTTTTTGTACCTCGCGAGAATCAAAACAAACTGATGCTATATCACAAGAGGTAGTACCGCTAACAGCAGTAATACGCACTCCATATAATATGTCCTTTAAATGCATCATATTAATTCTAATACTATTTTTTTGACAGACTTTAAATCTGTGCCTTTGGTGATAGATTGGTTCTTCACCTTTCCATTTCCTTTTACTTCTACTTCAATACCCAAATTCTCAAGAATGGCTACGGCATCCATACCACACATACCTTTTACATTAGGTACTGCCGAATATTTTTGTTGTGCCGCTTTATAATATCCCTGGTGCGAGTCTTCATTTTTGGCGATTAACACATTTTTTACATCTACCTCACTTGTTAATGGTGACGTTGCATATACTTTTTGTGCGACAGATTTAAATACCGGACCGGATACATCTGCACCGTAATACCCAACACTTTTGTCTGGTTTATGGATTACTACGATACAAGAGTACTTTGGATTATCTGCCGGAAAATAGCCTGCAAACGAAGAAATGTACTCGTATTTCGATTTATCTTTAGACACATAATTAGTCTGCGTTGTTCCTGTTTTTCCTGCCATAGAAAAATTCTTGGAATACATACGGTGACCTGTACCATGATCCCTCTCTACTACATTCTTTAATATCTGCTGCACTTTCTTTACTGTAGATTGTGAGCAAATTGCAGGGTTCAATACTTTTTTATCAAATTTCTCAATTGTCTTGTTCCACTCCTTTACCTCTTTCAACAATCGTGGCTTTACCATTTCACCATCGTTCGCAATTGCATTATAAAATGCCAATGTTTGTAACGGCGTCATAGACACTTCATAGCCGTAAGCCATTTGCGCCAATGAAAGACCTGACCAACCTTTGTCACCTGGGTAACGCAGCACTGGTTTACCTTCACCAACAACTGGTAGTCCTAATTCTTTATGAATACCCATGCTCATTAATCGGTTCACGTATTTTTCTGGATCGTTCTTATACCCTTCATGTATCATTTTTGCAAATGCCACATTGGACGATACTTCAAAAGCTGTAGACATGGTAATTTTTCCATGACCTCCACGCTTCGTATCTCTAATGGTATGCTTATATAATTTCCACGCTCCTTTTTCAGTATCGATTACAGTACTGGTATCAATCACCTTATCTTCTAATGCAGCTACCAAATTCACCAACTTAAATGTTGAACCTGGCTCGTGAGATTCGCCAATAGCGTAGTTTAAACGCTCGTAATATTTTCCTTCGGTAGTCTGACCTAAATTAGATATTGCTTTTACCTCACCGGTCTCTACCTCCATCACTATTACCGTACCGTGATCTGCCTGATATTTCTCTAACTGACCTAATAATGCATGGTGTGCTATATCTTGTATATTAATGTCTATAGTAGAATACACATCATAACCATCTTTTGGCTCTATAATATTATCGTTACCAATAGGCTTCCACTGTCCTTTTGCTATTTTTTGCTTTAAACGCTTTCCAGAAATTCCTCTTAGGTATTCCCCAAAAGCACCTTCCATACCTACACGGGTATAATATCCGTTTTCATCTACACGCTCATACCCTACACTACGCTCTGCAATTTTACCTAACGGATGCTCTCTTTTCGTATGCTGCTCAATAATGAGTCCGCCCTTGTATGCTCCCTTATTCAAAAGCGGAAATTTCTTTACCGCCATGTATTCAGAATAATCTAGGTTACGCACAAGCAATGCATATCTATTTTTATTCTCTCTTGCTTTTCTTAAAACCTGCTGATAGTGAGAAGATGTTTTACCAAAATTCTTTGCTAAGGCATCTGCCAATGGTTTTACATTTTCTTTAAAATCTTCGCTACTAACGGTTACGGCATCAAAACGGATGGTGTATTTAGATACTGAAGTTGCCAAAAGGCTACCATCGTCAGAATATAGGTTACCTCTATTTGGCTCAATGGTAAACATACGCTCGGTACGTGTATCTGCCAATGCCTGGTATTTTTCACCGTCTACTACTTGTATAGAAACCAGTTTAAATAACACTGCACCCGCAAAGAGTACCATGAAACCCGCTACTATATAGAGCCTTTTTAATATGCTTTTATCTGTTGCCGCCATTATTCCTCCTCTTTTAAAGATTTCACCTTAATTTTCTGCGGGGGATTCTCTGAAGGAAACAGTCCTTTTTCCGATATTTTACCGGTAATGCTCGATTCTAATTTTAGCTGCTGTACATCTGATCGCATATCTACGAACTCATTACGCAATTCTTTTACTTCTTCATTTAATAAAGCAATGCGGTGTACTTTTTGATCGGCACTATGAGAGCTACTGATCATTACCGTTGCCAAAAATGAAATGAAAATAATAAACAGCCAATTTTTAGGGGCGTCACCGCTCACCAAAAATTTACCCTTTAATAGGTCTAATACACCCGTTTTCATTTTATTTTTCGCCATTACGCTCTGCTATTCTCAATTTTGCACTACGTGCTCTGTTATTCAATTTTATCTCTTCTCTAGTAGGCACTATTAAACCGCCAACCTTTTTTAACGGAACATCTATATTGCCGTAAAAATCTTTTTCTGGCTCTCCGTCAAACTGACCTGCTCTTATAAATCTTTTTACAAGCCTATCTTCTAAAGAGTGGTAGCTAATTACACTTAACCTTCCTTTTTCATTCAATAATTCTGGAGCCTGCTCCAAAAATTCTTTGACCACTTCTATCTCTTGGTTCACCTCTATACGAATCGCTTGGTATATCTGTGCCAATATTTTATGCTGTCTATGTTCTGGCAAAAACTGCTTCAACACTGTTTTCAATGCATCGGTTGTTTGTATCTGCTCTTCTTCTCTACTGGCAACGATTACTTTTGCCATGGCATTCGCGTTTCTTATATCGCCGTACTCGAACAATACTTTACGCAAGTCATCATATGAGTACTTATTTACCACCTCAAAAGCCGATAGCGTATTGCGCTTACTCATTCGCATATCCAAATCTGCATCGAAACGGGTAGAGAATCCTCTTTCCGCTTGATCAAACTGATGCGATGAAACTCCGTAATCTGCAAGAATACCATCTACCTTCTTTATGCCATAGAACTTTAAAAACTGGGTGATGTATCTAAAATTTTCCGCTATCAACGTAAATCTTGGATCACCTAATGTATTTGCTTGCGCATCTTCATCTTGATCAAAAGCATATAACCTGCCTTCTTTGCCCAATCTTTTCAATATCTCTTTAGAATGACCGCCACCACCAAAGGTTACATCTACATATATACCATCTTCTTTGATGTTTAAGCCATCAACAGATTCTTTCAGCAATACGGGGTTATGATACATCTCCACTTGGTTTTTCACCTAACATTACACGCTTTGCCAACTTCACCTTCTCTTCTTTCGTTGCGCTTATAGATTCATCATAGGCTTTCTTGTCCCAAATCTCTAATCGCTTACCAATTGGTGCAATGACTACCTCTTTGGTAATACCACCTAATGAAATAATATCTTTCGGTATCAATAATCTACCGGTAGCATCTACTTCTACTTGACGCAGACCTGCGGTATACATTCTTATAAACTGTAGGTTCTCTTCATCGAACCTACTTTTTTCATTCAATTCTGCCATTACTCTGTGCCACTCATATGCCGGGTATAATTCCAAACATTCGCTCAAATATGACTTCTTGATAAAAAACCCATCTTTTAGTATTGGAGCCACTTGATTGCGCAGCGCAACAGGGAGCATAATACGCCCCTTAGCATCAGCCTTGCAATTAAAAGTTCCAAAGAAAAATATGTCCAAAATGGATGTGTTTAGTTTATATAACTCAAATATATAAATATTATTACCACATTTTACCACTATAAACCACTTTGTTAATAAATTACCCCACTTTTGAGCACCTTTTTGCACTTCATCGGATTTTATAGGATAATTTTCCCACTCAGCCCATAATTATGGATAAAGTGAATTCTTAAAGTTTCCACTACTCACCTAATCGAAAAGAGTTGTTAGCTATTCTCGGTAATTACCTATATTTGGAGAATTATGATGAGTAGTGCGCATGGAAAACGAATTGATCACCGAGGGAGGATTTAAGTATATTGAAAAAGGCGAAGGCAAACCCATTATTATTCTTCACGGATTAATGGGCGGACTAAGTAATTTTGAGGGGGTGAATACTTATTTTCCACCGAAAGGATACAAAGTGATAATTCCTGAATTGCCTTTATATTCTATGCCGATGTTAAAGACAACGGTAAAGAATTTTGCCAAATACCTTAAGAAATTTATAGATTACAAAGAGCTAGAAGATGTTATTCTTTTAGGTAACTCTTTAGGCGGGCATATTGGTCTTTTACACACTAAATTATACCCAGCTAAAGTAAAGGCTTTGGTAATTACAGGTAGTTCTGGACTTTATGAAAGTGCCATGGGCGATGGTTACCCTAAACGGGGTGATTATGAGTTTATTAAAAAGAAAGCGCAAGATGTTTTCTATGACCCAGAAGTTGCTACCAAAGAGATTGTAGATGAAGTTTTTGCTACCGTTAACGATCGTGTTAAATTGGTAAAGACCTTGGCAATCGCAAAAAGTGCCATTCGTCATAATATGGCGCAAGATTTACCAAAAATGAAAACCCCTACTTGTATTATATGGGGAAAAAATGATACGGTTACTCCGCCAGACGTTGCTGAACTGTTCGATGAGCTTTTACCTAATTCAGATTTATTTTGGTTGGATAAATGCGGACATGCACCTATGATGGAGCACCCAGATGAATTCAATACCATTCTTGATGAGTGGTTGACGAAAAACAATTTCTAAATACCCTACGAATGAAAATAAAGTCGGCCGACTTTGTAATGAGCAACTCTGATGTTGCCAAATGCCCAAAAGATCCCTTACCCGAATACGCCTTTATTGGTCGTTCTAATGTTGGTAAGTCTTCTTTAATAAATATGTTGACCGAGCGTAAAAGCTTGGCTAAAATTTCTGGTAGACCTGGTAAAACCCAACTTATTAATCACTTTAAAATCAATGAAAATTGGTTTCTTGTAGATTTACCTGGTTACGGTTATGCCCGTGTCTCTAAAAGAGATAAAAAGACCTTTCAAAAATATATCACCAATTACTTTTTACAAAGAGAGCAACTAGTGTGCTCCTTTGTTCTTGTAGATATTCGCCATGACCCACAACCTATAGATATGGAGTTCATGCAATGGATGGGTGAAAACGGAGTACCATTTGCCATTATCTTCACTAAGGCAGATAAATTAAAACCTAAAGCAGTAGATCGTCAAGTTCAAAAATACTTGGACCAACTTTTAGAAGATATGTGGGAAGAAGCACCACCGCATTTTGTTACCAGCTCTAGCCACCGTAGTGGTCGTGATGAAGTACTAGCATATATAGATGATATTAACGAGAAGTTTTTTGAGGCAACGAAGAAGTAGTTTTTGGTTGTTCGTTGATGGTTGTTCGTTGATGGTTGTTCGTTGATGGTTGTTCGTTGATGGTTGTTCGTTGATGGTTGTTCGTTGATGGTTGTTCGTTTTTTAACGCTGCGCGTTTTTTCTGTATTAACTACTAAGTACTCTCCCAAAAACGAAATGTCAGTTCGAGTGAATTTTTTACTGAAGCAGAGCGGAAGTAAAAAAATTGTTTCGAGAACCCTCGCGTGTTCCAAACCTGTTCTCGATACAAATTTCTTGTACCTCGAAATTCACTCGAACTGACAGTGGTAATCACTAACGAAATCAACTGTAAACTGGCACTGCCTACTGAACACTTTGCACTCTCTTCAACGTCATAGCGAGCAAAGCGCGGCTATCTGTTTGTTTGGAAAACGAAAACCACCTAATAAACGCATTGTCACTTCGGCTACGCTAAACGACCGAATGAGACCAACAACCGACAACCAAGCGAAGCACTGAAACTGCCTACTGAAAACTGGCATCGCCCACTAAAGATCCAACTGAAGAAATAAGCTCCTCTACCGTCTCCATAGCATTCATCTTTTCGCTAGATAACAACACTTCTAAATCATGATCCGTTTCCATTAATATGATCGGAAAGGTAAACTTATGTCCAAACTTACTTTTGTACTTTTCTTGAAACTCATCTTTATGAAAGAATTCTAGCTCGTAGTCTTTAGCTAACAAACTTTCTCTAAAGGTTTTCCACTGCTTGTTTTCTGTAAACGAACCAAAGGTTAACGAGCATAGGGCGCAATTATAAGTAGCGGGGTTTATAATTTTATGGGCGAAATCTAGCATTTTACTACCAGCATCGCTATTGGCATTATAGATAAATAAAATTTTCTTTGACATGATCTTTTGGTCGTAAAAATATAGCAAACTATACATTTAACTGAACCGTTTATGGCTTTTTGTGATGCAAATTCAATTGTTAATTGTAGGTTTAGTACACAGCTATCTTAGGTACAATTACACCTATATAGATTCGTTGACGGTAACAACAAAAACCAACATATCAATTAATAACACATGAGAATAATAAAGAAAATAGGAAAATGGTTTTTAGTTTTATTGGGTGTAATTACCGCTTTCATTTTAATTGTATTGCTAATAATCCGTATTAATAGCTCTGGAAATGAAGAACCTTTTTTAGACGAAAATGGTACTATGCTTCCAAATAGTATTGCCATGCACGAGGATATGCTTATAAATGGAGTTCCGCAAAGAATTACCATTAGAGGAAAAGACAAGAGTAATCCTGTATTGTTAATAGTTCACGGAGGACCAGGTGCACCAATTTTACCCGTTATTTATAAACTTACAGGTGTAGATTTGGAAGATATATTTACGGTTTGTTATTGGGATCAAAGAGGCTCTGGGCTAGCCTATAATGATAACATACCCAATTCATCCATTACCTTAGCCAATATAGTAGATGATGGACTGGAACTATCAAATCACTTAAAAAAAACGTTCAAAAAAGATAAAATTTATATCGAAGGCTTATCGTGGGGCACAGCTGTAGCTGCCTATATGGTTCAAAAAAAACCTGAATTATATCACGCCTATATTGGTAGTGGTCTAATGGCGAACCTATCGCTTTCAGAAGAGTTGTCTTATGAATTTGCAATGTCAGAAGCTCAAAAACATAATGATACCATTTCAATTAATCAATTAAAACAAATTGGAAGACCTCCTTATGTTCCAAATTCAAAAAATACGGTAACTGAAGCCTTTGAAATAGAACGACAGATTGTAATGAAGTATGCACCCATAAAATTAGATACCGATTTTAATTTTATTAAAAGTATGTTTTTAGATAATGGGTTAACGTTTAAGGAGAAATTTACCGATATGATAAACAGTCCCGAATCTTACTATCCTGCAGCTAAGATTTTAGAATCTACAGCTATTGACATGAATTTAATGCGTGATATTCCCGAATTGAAAGTGCCCGTTTATATATTACAAGGCGACAATGACCATTTTACCGAAACAAGTGTAGCAAAGACCTATTTCGATTCCATTATTGCGCCATCTAAAAAGTGGTTTTTATTTGAAAATGGAACGCACGGTGTACAAATAGAATATCCAGAAAAATATCGTTCCATATATATCAATGAAATACTGGGTAAATAATTACTACCGCCAACACCATACATTAAAAAGCGCAAGATTACATTTCCTATTTAAGCACTAATTACAATACCTTAAAGTATATAGCCACTAGGTTTACATAGACATTGATTTTCATACCATGTAAAAATTACTAGAGAGCACAGATAGAAGAAACATTACTTATCTGTCTATGGTAAAATCTAGCATTTTACTACCAGCATTGGCATTGGCATTATAGATAAATAAAATTTTCTTAGACATGACCATTTGGTCTTAAAAATACCCAAACCATACATAATTTTTAACCAGTTATGGTTTCCCGTAATGTAGTGTGAAATGGTTATTGTAGGTTTATTCTTTAGTGGGATATTGGCTAGGTAAATTAACTACCAAAACGAGAAATAAATGCACTCTATTACGTTTATAACGTGCGTTGTCAGTAATTAAAACCAACATATGAAAACTAACTATACATTTGAAATATTGACTCTTGATTCGAAAGGACAAACAACTATTAAATCAGATAAGAATTTAGCCTTTTCATTAATGTCAAATGGTGGTATCTGGAGTAACCCAAAAATTCGAGGAAATAAAATTCACGATGATGACTTAAAAATAAATTTAGGAATTAGTCAAATAAGCCAAGAAGAAGAACAAGATTTTAATATTAAAAACACATTCATTCTTAAACTGGAGGGCGACTTTGAAGTTGTTGAACATCTCAGAATTTTAATTTTACAACATTTAGAATCTGTTGGTTTAGACCAAACCTATGTACTTCTTGATGAAGTCTCTTCTGAAATATCATTTAAAATATATCCTCAAATAAATAAAGTTGAGAATCTGCTACGAAAATATGTGATGAAATTTTTCGTAACAAAATTAGGTCCTAGTTGGTGGAACGTTACTGCCGATAGCGAAATGAAAAAGAAAGTCAACGCTAGAAAAAACAACGAGTCACTATTCTCAAAACATATCGACAATAGAGCGTACTTAATAGACTTTGGAGAATTAGGAAAGGTCGTTCATTCTCAATCTTCCGGATTTATAAGCAGGGAAGATATTGTATCTAAAGTTTTAGATTTAGACGAAACTGAGGATGCAATTAAGAATTTAAAAACTGAATTAGAAAGTAATTATACCAAGTTTTTCAAAGACACATTTAAATCTAATAATTTTCAACAGAAATGGGAAGAACTTGAAAAAATAAGACACAAAGTTGCTCACAACAATTTATTTTCTAAGAATGATTTACACAGAGCTACGGAACTTTCAAAAGAACTAACCGAAATTATTTCTACTGCTAATGATTCAATAGAAACGATACAATTCAATTTAGAAGAAAAGGATACACTTAAAGAAAATATTACGTATAGTTTAGAAACATATGACGTAATAACTAAAGATGAACTTTTAAGAAAGTTAACGGAAAGTGTTAAATGGGCTCAAAAAACGAGAGATAATTTTGTTGGTCTTAAACATTTTGTAACAAATTATCTGGGTTCTATAGGCTATGACTATCAATCAAGTTATGATTTAATAAATCAACTGGAGTCTGATGGAATAATTGAGTTATGGGATTATCAAGGCACCAATAATTTATATCCAGTTAAGGCAATAAGATTTCCCGAAAAACTGAATGGAACGTTAGCTGGAAACGAAGCTCTTAAGAAAGCAAAAGCCGAATTGAAAAAATAACTACTGGCAACAATGTATATAAACCATAGTTATTACTGGATTTCCAAAAGTTTGATGTGTATTTGCGAGACTGCCAAATTTTCAATTTGGCCTTTAAAATAAATAAATTAAAAAAATATAAAAATTTGGCTCAGAGCAAATCCAAAAGTGTAATATTTTCTAATACCATACTTGACACATAATCAACGTTTTAACAAATTAAAGAAACAACAATTCTAAAGATTAAACTAAATGAAATTAGAGAAAATTTTAGATAGACTCGGTTCGATAGAAAAGAACTCATTTATTAAAATCATTGATAACATAATATCGAAAAATCCAAAAAATCCAAAAGAAATTAATAAGATTTTAAGCTCGTCTGATAAAGGTTTAAAATCCGTTGATAATCAAAATATCTCTACAATTTTTGACTTAACCGCAAGCGAATTTCAAGAACATATTAAGTGTGAATTTCAAGAAATCACTTCGCAATTGGACATTTTAATTGACATCATAATTCGTGATGGAAATTGCATAATGAAACAAGATTGGTTTTCGAGATTATACGAAACAGAAATAAAAAACTTAAAAAACAAAACTAAAAATCTGAACGCTGATTTTGAAAATGACAAATCGGATTTAAGCGCAACTCGAAAAAGAGATTACAAAATCTATAAAGCCTGTTTAAACACAGCTTACCATAATGACGTGGAAAATAATAGAGATGCAAAAATAACTTCTGACGAATTATCAATAATTCTTACTCTTTCTAAACAATTAGGACTTTCACAAGAAGAGGTAAAACTAATTAATTACTCTATTTTACCAATTAAAATACTTGACATTCATGAAGTCATTAAAGGACTAAAAAATATTGGTATCATTTTCTACTCGAACAAAGAAAATACAATTTATGTGGCTGACGAAATGGTCAGAATGCTACGTAAAGTAAGACAGAAAGAAGTTGCCGAAAAATTCTATCGAAGAACTTTAAAACTTTTACGCGAACCAATTATAAACCAAATTGGCAGAGAACATAACATCGACAGAAAACTATCACATTCTCAAAAAATTGAAGAAATAATAAAAGAAGGTATTTCGTTTACAAACTTACTTTTAGAAGATATTTACAAACAAGGAAGTACATTAACAGAAAAGAAAAAGGCCTTAAATGAACTTTGTGAAAAAGGTTTAAATATTTCTAATTTAAAAGGAAGTGTTTTAGAAGATAAGATAAATAGTCTTATTGAACACTTTGAAAATATTGAGCGTGACGAAAAAGTTGGGATTTCACTAGATGGTTTCGACAAATTACTCGTTGAACTAAATCAATCCCTACCAAAACTAAATAAAGAAATAAAAGCTCAATTTGAGTTACAAGATGAATTTGTTTTAAAAGCTGATTTTCTACTTGACTACAATATTAAGCCTAGAGATATATTGGATTTGATTTCCAAGTCAGATTTAACCAAATTCATAAAAGATAATGGTATTAAACAACGTGGAGACGACATTTTAAATATTCTAGAACATTATAAAGATGTAGAAAATTTATATTTAGAAAACTTTGAAAATGTTGCTTACAGAAACTTAAACTTATTAAAAGAAAATGGAATTACTGTTAAAGAAAGTGAGCTTGGAATCAAATTTGAGGAATTAACTAAAATCATATTTACAGGTTTAGGATTTAATGTTGATGATGAATTCAAAAATAAACTGAATACAAATAAGGATATGATTGACATTCTTTTAAACCTGGATAATAATGAAGTAATAATTGTGGAATGCAAAACGAGTAAAGAACGAGGTTATAATAAATTTAGTACAGTTTCAAGACAATTAAAATCATATCAAAATTTAGCTCTCAAAAATGATTTACGCATTGTAAAAATTTTACTTATTGCACCTGAGTTTAGTGATGACTTTGTGACGGATTGTGAAATGGACACGGAAATGAATTTGTCCCTTATTACTGCTTCAACTCTATCAAATATTTCAGATGCTTTTAAAGCATCAAAATACACGGAATTCCCCCACGTTTTGTTCAGAGATATAGTTATTAATGAAGAACGAATAATAAAAGCGTTGAGCAAATAAAGCAAAAAGCTAAGCGCTAACAGAGTACTTAGCAAATAAATAAATTCATCCTTAATCTAAGACCAAGAAAATCTAAGACCATGAAAATCTAAGCTCATAGATTCCAAAATCAGATTCTTTTGAGCTTTTTTTATTTGCTTGCTATTTACTAATATAGATGAATGAAATACACAACATAGATATTTAAATACATCTCTTTCAATCTATAAAACTACCTTCATTTGAAAAAAATTACCCAAGCACTCTTAACGATACTAATAATTGGGTTAGTATATCTCGCTGTATTTTGGTCAGGTTTTGGTCCTGATGAAAAACGTATTGAAATAACGAATGAATATATTATAAATGATCATTGGAACGATAAATATAATAACGCAATCCAAATAGATAAAATGATTCTCTTAGATAAAGATTTGGATGTTTTCTCTAATTTATTTATAAAAAACGCCCACTACTGGGATTTTGATAAATCACTAACAAAAGACGACTCTTTTACCTGTAGTTATTGGGGTATTAAATCTACTAAAGAAGGTAAAGTATTCTTCAATAAAAATAATGGCTGGAATTGGACTGTAAACGGAACTGAGCAACCAATATTAGGAAAACTTGAAAACAGCAAATGGTATAAATTCTCTAAATTATTAATGAATACAAAGTTTTATACATACGTGTTTGTAGACAGTGTTGGGCAAACCCATATGTATAATGTAAACAAAGCCAACTGGTAAGATTTTATTTACAAAATTGATATAATTAACTTAACTTAAACGAGTTAATTTTTCATATCAATACATACACCATTTAAGTTTCTTTTAAAACAACGCTATAAAATGAGAAAAACACTAATTCTACTACTTCTAATTTGTATTACTTCTTGTAAAGAAAATAAAGAAACAAAAACCAAGAATGCAGAAACTACAGCACAAAAATCAGATATAGATTTCAATACCTTAGAATTGGATAATTTAAAGTGGTGGCCCTATCATGAAAATAACATCATTTTATCGTCAGAATTTATTGCCATAAACGATAAATCTGAAACAATAACCAAAGACGATTTTCTAAACTTATTGACCACTGGTGATTATATCCCCTTAAAACTTATAGCACCTGATAATGCAAGAAAATATAAACTTTACAAATTAAGCGCTTCTGCAGACAAAAAAATTCGAGAAATTATTAAATCAACTTCAGAAAATATATACACAAAATTTAAAATGGAAGGGACCCCTTTTCCTGATTTTAGCTTTACTGATCTAGATGGAAAAGAATATACCAATGAAAACACAAAAGGTAAAGTACTAGTTTTTAAATGTTGGTTTATTAATTGTAAACCTTGTGTAGCTGAGTTTCCTGAATTGAATACATTCGTTGACGAATATAAGCAACGAGAGAATGTTGAATTTATAAGTTTGGCGATAGACGATAAAGCTGCATTAGATAGATTCTTGTCTAAAAAAGTGTTTAACTATAAAACCATACCCAATCAAGAAGATTTTATTGAAAATAAACTTTTCGTAAAAGCCTATCCTACTCACATTGTAGTTAATGAAAATGGCAGTATTGAAAAGGTTGTAAGCAAAGCAACCGAACTTATTTCTTTTCTAGAAAATGGTGACATATTAACCACCAACAAGAACGAAGGTTTGCCACCACCCCCAGGTCCGTCATTATAAAATTATAAACGAGAACTTATTGTTTATATAATCAGGCTTGTACCTTTATAATGTTCAAAAAACGTTGACATCAACTACAACATAAAACGATATTGAAGAAAAGAAATGAAGTCCTAATCAGTATACTTGTAATTCTCATTATCGGTTTTTTAATTCCACAGCATTTAAAAATGCCTGTTCAAGGAGCAACAAAATCTGACTACAATTCTAAATCATTTTGGTTTTACCCCTGGGGAAAATCTGTTACGCATAAAGGTGTAGATATCTTTGCAAAAAAAGGAACAGATATTAATTCTTCAACTAATGGTTTGGTACTATATGCCGGAGAGATAAGTATCGGTGGTAAATTTGTTCTAGTACTAGGTCCAAAATGGCGCTTACATTACTATGCACATTTGAATGAATTAAACACGGCTTCGTTGTCCTTTGTAAATACAAATTCAAAAATAGGTACTGTTGGCACAAGTAGAAACGCAGCGGGTAAATCGCCACATTTACATTATTCTATTTTGACCTTAGTACCATACATTTGGCAACTAGATTCTGACAGACAAGGTTGGAAAAAGATGTTCTATTTAAACCCGATTGAATATTTAGAGCACAACTAACAAAGTCAATTTTATAGGTCTAAGAATAAAATAATTCTAACTTCGTTCAAGTCATCAATAAAAGCACTTTTTACAAACATGGAACAACAAGGATCAGATATAATTACAAATAGATATAAGAAATTTATAAAAACAGTTTGCGAAACAGATATTGTTTATGCACTTCAAAATCATGAAGGTTTTGCAACCTCAGCCTCTGTGCAGTATGATGATGAAAATGACAGACCTGTTGGTGTACTTTGTTTTTGGGCAGAAAGTGGCAGGGCAAAATCTTGCACCATAAACCATTGGGCTAACTATCAGCTTACCGAAATAGCATTAGCAGACTTTATAGAAAATTGGGGCGTAGGCATGGAAAACGACGGAATACTAGCTGGTATCGAATTCGACCAAAATATGTTTGGCTATGAAGCCAAACCCCTAGATTTAATTCTTGACTTAGTTGCTGAAATTAAAGCTACCAATAAAGAACTACCGCTACAAAAATTTGACGGCATAGCAGATTTAGAAGAACAGGCGAGAGTTGCAAATGGGTAATTAATAGCCGAAACGGTGAACCTTATTTTAAAATGACATTATTATAATGAAAAATCTAATTATTACCATTTTACTGGCATGCCAATTTATAGTAGGTTGTAAATCAAAAAACGATAAAAACACAGCCGAATTATCTCAAACTTCATCTGAAATATTATTTCAAGTTAAAACTACTGACGAAGATTACCTTGAGATTTTTGAAGATGGAATTATCCCCTGGATATCTATAAAAGACCCTCAACCTGAAATTGATTATCTAATTGACAAAGATGAAATTGTAATCAGCAAAACAAATGCTATTTTAATCATTGATTACCCTTTAGAAAATTCCGTTGAAGTTAAGATAGTATCCAATAACCCAGATGGATTTACTCGTAAAGAGCTAGCTCAAAAAATAAGCGCTGAGTACAATAGAATTTATAAAGAGGAAGAAGAATCCGCTAAAACCAAAACAACACCATTAGAGCAACGCCAGGGACTAATCAACAGAAATAAGACAGACGGAAAATATGGAATTTGGGGGCACGACATTGACGACTTAGACTTATCTGCCATCATATTAAGTAAGATGGCAAATGGTGAACTTAAATTAGAGTTAATAGTTGAATCATAAAAAAAAACAGTTCTAACGACGATTAAATAGGACCATCAAATTCTCTTTAAAACCAACCACATGAAAACACCACTAATATTAATTGCATCCATATTTCTATTCTTAACTTCTTGTAGCGAAAGTAAACCTGTAAAATTTGAAAGAGACGGAGTTTCAATAACCAGCCCCACGGGTTGGGGAATTACTGATGAAGAAAATATAGATGACCTTGGGTATTATTTATCTGTCGAAAAAGATGGTTTTGATTCTAGCGGCATTATAACCATAACTTGGGTAAATGGTGAGATGGATATAAATGAATGGGTAGATATCTATAAAGAAGAATTAGTAAATAATATCATCTATAAAAATTCTAAACTCAATTTTAAAAGTATTGTTGAAGGTTCATTTAACGATATAAATTCTACTTCATTAAAGTTTACGGCAAGTATTTTAGGCTTAGATCATGAAGGCGATATTCACTTTTTTTATGAAGGAGATAAAACTTTTGCCATTCTAATACAACAAGCTACGGAAGATAACGCCGCAAACAAGCCAGGGTTTGATTTGATCGAGAAAAGTTTTAGCGTTGAATAGAACAATTCCGTAGTTCATTAATGACCTTTAATTAAAACTCATGCTACACCTCATCGTTCGCATCAATCCTTCTGATAAAGCACATAACATATAATTCTAATTTTTGTAAGTTTATATTTACTAAGCAGCTAAATATTTAAATTAATGAAAATTGGAAATTGGAAAAAAAACGGATTTGAATTTCTATCCATTTTTATTGCCGTCATATCTGCTTTTGCTTTAAACAATTGGAACGACAACCGAAGAGACAGTACCTCTGAACAAAAAATTCTAAGAGAAATTGCGAACGGACTAGTAAAAGATCTTGAAGATGTTCGAGGCAATGAAGGAGGTCATAAATTGGGGATTTCTGCATCCCAGTATTTCAAAAATATCTTGACAGATAAACCTGTTGATTTAGACTCTTTAGGCATTTACTACTTTATTGTTACCAGAGATTTTGTTTCCATTCAAAATGTAGCCGGATACGAAACTTTAAAATCGCAAGGTCTAGAGTTAATCAAAAATGACAGTTTAAGACTTGACATAATCTCTTTATATGAATATGATTATCAGACACTAAGAAAATTAGAAGAAGAATATTCAGAAATTCAGTTCAACGAAAACTATTTTAAGGAAATAAACCAAAGTCTAGCACCAAACTTTCAATTCAATGCTGACCAAAACATTGTTGGTATTGATTTACCTATAAACATAACTACCGAAAAGAAGAAAATAATATTAACATATCTCTGGAAGATTGAAAAAAACAGAAAGTTCATTCTTCAATCTTATGCTCAAGTTGAAACGAATATCAACAAGGTATTAGAAAAAATTAATACTGAATTATCTGAGTAAAGTATTCTCCCTTTAAAACTGAAATTTAAATTGAAAAACAAACTGAATATCCTCTTACTTACTAGTTTGCTTATAGCTGCAGCCGTAATTATTTGGCTGTATTACCAAACTACTAATAATGTTGGGGATATAGATTTTGACTCTTCTATTGACAATTCTGAATTTGTGGTGTGCAATGAAGAATATATTGTTCAATACTATTCGGCCGGCACTTATTATGAAGGCGGAAAAAAGGCTATAAAAAAAGAACTAAGAGAACTTATAACTCATCTTGATTTCGAAAAATCGGGTATCATTACTTTTAGATTTATCGTTAATTGTAAGAATCAAACAGGTCGATTTCGTATTAAAATGGTAAACACAGATTTAAAGGAAACCAGCTTTAATTCTAGTAATATAAAACAGATTCAAGAATCAATTAAAAACTTGAAGGATTGGCATGCCGGTAAATGGAACAATCAACCCCTTGATACGTATTACAATTTGAGCTTTAAAATTCAGGATGGTAAAATCACAGATATATTTTAAAGACTATGAAGACTTTTATAAAAATAATTAAGGTGTTTTTTACACTACTATTTTTCTCTTTTTCAATAATCATGCTCTATTACACGGCATTGGCTCCTAAAATTGACCGATTTAAATTGGCAGAGGAATTTCAAGGTTCTTATTTATCTCAAACGATGTTCGACATTTTAAAAATGCAACACCCAGATTATTCCGATGCTTATTTTGAGCAATCTGTAGCTTTCAACAAAAGAGGCGATTACGCGAAAGGTTTTGAGCTATTAGACAAAGCTGTTGACCATAATCCAAAAATACATTTGGGATACAGCGGCTGGATGAAATTGAGAAAATTACGAGATTATGACGGTGCTTTAAGTGATTTCGATAGATTAGATAGCTTAACACCTAACTCGATTGATGCACCCTGGGGAGAAGACATTGACTTTTTACGAGGGGAGTGTTATTTCGGAAAAAAGAATTACCATGAAGCTATCGGTTTCTTAAACCAAAGTATCATAAACCAAAAAGAAGATTGGGCAGATGTACACGCATTTGTTTATTTAGGACTTTGCGAATACGAACTTGGTAATTACGAGAAATCAATTTCTGAATTTCAACGTGCATTAAACCAATCGGATCACGTTCCGGAAGCTCATTTTGGCATAGCAAAAGCGTACCAAAATATAGGAGAGACAGAAAAAGCCAAAGAGCATATTTTAAAAGCTGAAGAAAATATAGGCTCAAAAAGAGAAGATAGTTATGACGAGTTTCTAAATGAAATTTATTTAAATGAAATTTTAGATTTCAAACAATCTTTAGAAGAAAAGCCTTCTATCAAAAAAACCACCGACCACCAACTTTAAAACTAAAAATGAAAAACTTAAAAATTGTAGCAGGTTTTCTGATCGTATCATTCTTTATTTCTTGCGCAGAGACTCCTAAAGAAGCAGAAGAAACAAGCACCGAAGCCACGCCTACAACACCAGAAAGTTCTAGCATAAAAGTATTAAACTTTGCTACGTTCCACATGGGGTACACCAGCGATGCCCACACCATGGATTTTGATGAAAACAATGAGAAAAATAAAGACTCTATTCACCAAATAGCTAAAATGCTATCTGCGTTTAAGCCTACTGTTATTATCGTAGAAACCGTACCTGAATATAACGAGACTTTACAAAAGAACTACGCTACTTATTTAGAGGCGCCAGAGACTAATTTTGAAGAGCCAAATGAAGTTGAACTTCTTGCTTTTGAATTGGGAAGATTAGCGGGTGTAAAACGTATTTATGGTGTTGATCATAAAATGGAATATAACTATGCCATTGGTTCAGAAATCACAAATGCAATTGATTCTGTAACCTACAACACATTTATGAACAATCCGTTTGAGTCCGTTCCTGGTAAAAACATTTTTGAGGAAGGTATATCATTATACGAGAAATTAGCTCGAATGAATCATCCTAAAATACTGGATTTACTTATCACTGCAAATGCTGATATGCTCACCTATGTAGGTACTGAAAATGGTTTTGAAGGTGCTGATGAAGCTGCAAAGTATTATCAAAGAAATCTGAGAATCTACTCTAACCTAAATAGACTTAAACTAGACCCTACAGAGAGAGTTTTTATTATATCCGGCGGAAGTCATACCGCTTTTCTTAGAGAATTTATGCGCAGAGATGCTAAGTATGACATGGTAGATACGTTTGAGTATTTGAAGTAGGAGCTGCCAGACATCTATCCGTAAAAGAGATTATTCTAAAACTTAAAATTTCAAAAACTCTATGCTACACCTCATCGTCGGTAATACAGGGTCAGGTAAAACCACCTACTCGAACGAGCTTAAAAAGAAAACCAAAGGAGTACTCTTTTCTATTGACACTTGGAACAATACGTTGTTTCTACCCGACAAGAAAGAGACTGATGGTTTAGAATGGTTTTTAGAACGTATAGAAAGAGCTGAAAGTTTAATCTTGAATATTGTTACACAATTAGAAGAATCTCATACAGATGCTATTCTAGACCTAGGATTATCAAAATATGAGCATCGAGAAAAATTTAGAGCTTTTGCAGCCACTCATGGTTATACAATTCAACTTCACTTTTTAGATCTTTCTAAAGATACTAGATGGCAACGTGTACAGCAGCGCAACACTGAAAAAGGAGCAACTTTTGAATTTGAGGTCAGTAAAGAGAATTTTGATTTTATGGAAACTTGGTTTGAAAAACCTACCGAAAATGAACTTATTGGTAGTGTTGTTATCACCGAATAACACTAATTTTACCCTCCGCATTTTTTTGTGCTAATTATTTACTGAACCACACTTTCAACCAAACCAATTACTTGAACGCCAAACATACTTTCGTCAATTTATTTCTTAAGACCAGTAGCAAACAAGAATGCCATGAGGTACTTAGCAAATGGAACTCTTATTACGCTGCATTATCAGAAAAGCATCAAGAGTCTTTTGTAGTGAGAACACTGCTGTTTTTAAATACTACAGATTTTGATGCTACAGAAGGTTTTGAACTTACTACTGAGATGAAACTGGTTATTTCTAGTGCATTCGTTCAGATTACTTTTGGCTTGAAACAAGATGTTCTAAGTGTCTTCAAAACTATATTTGTGACTCCTACTTCATATTCATACACTGGTAGAGATGTTTTGTATGATGGTGATGTAAATACCGTTACCAAGCGTGTAAACTTATCTTGGCCTGCGGTAGAAAAAGGATTCGTTATTACCGATGACGGATTAAATATTGCCATACACGAGTTCAGTCATTGCTTAATTATTGAAAATGCCAAAGGCTCGTATTTTTCGAAAGCTTTTAAAGATGCGGACCTCAACGCTTGGAAAGAACTGGCTACTAAAAAAATACCGCTTATACGTGAAGGTAAATACACCATTTTCAGAGACTATGGCGGCACTAATTTAATGGAGCTTTTTGCCATTTCATTAGAGACCTTTTTTGAGCAACCTCATGAGTTCTACTCCTACTCGCCTACTTTTTACCGTACCACCGCCAAAGTGTTAAAACAAGACCCTAGAAACGGTAAAAACCCAAAGTAAACTACCTAGATATTAAAATCTCGCTTATCGAGTAAAACAATAGAAGTACTATTACGTTGTGTTTCATAGTACTACAATACACATCAAATAAAATAGACACTTATCTTATGAAGAAATCGCTACTTTTCATCGCATCATTACTATTTATTCTAACTTCTTGCAAAGAAAGCTCAGCTGACAAAACAGAACGCTCTGGTGAACCAGATGTGTACAATGTGGAAGATGACGATGCCAAAATGAACCAAGCTATGATAGATGCTAAAAACTCTATCGGTGATTTTAAAAAGGCAATAGCTAGCGATAATCCTAATTTTGAGTATTTTACTATTAAACAGAAATTCGAAGCCGATGGTGGTGCAGAACATATTTGGGTGGGCGACATTCAATTAATTGATAATGTATTAATGGGAATTATTGCCAACGAACCGGTTTACACCGGCGAAGTTCAATTGGGCGATACCATTACGGTAAACAACGCCGACATTAGCGATTGGATGTACTACGACGAAGGCAAAGTGGTTGGCGGTTTTACCATTCGTGCTATTCGTGATGCACTTTCGCCTGAAGAGCAAGCGCAATTCGATGCAGAGAACGGACTTATATTCAAATAATTATTGCTTCTTTTTCACCATTCAGCATAGCGCAAACAGCTGTTTTTTATTGTAATAAGATCTACATTCTGTTGACATTCAAATAACCTATTTCTTAATTGGACATCTTAGTTATCGGTTTAGTATGAGAAGTATCATAGTTCTATAAAATATTGGTTGCTACTTTTGTAAAAACAGTTGTATGCAAAAGACATCTTTTACCGAAAATCTAGATTTCAACGATAACAAAGTTGTTATTAAAGTTCTTTTAGAAACTTCGTTCTCAAAAGAGATTCGAATTCTATTGAAGAGCGGACAACTTATGAAAGAGCACAAAGCTCCTTTTCCCATTATAGTACACATCGTACAAGGAGAGATTGATTTTGGAGTAGAAGGTATTCATCACACCCTAAAGCAGGGAGATATCATTACCTTAGCTGCCAATGTACCACATGACCTTTTAGCAAAATCTGACAGTATTGTGCGTCTTACCCTTTCTAAACAAGATGCTGCAGAACGGGTAGAAAAAGTTGTTGCCGATTCTTAAACAGAGACTATGACCCAAATTACCAATAGAGAAGATGTACATGTTTTGGTGCATACCTTTTATGATAAAATAAGGCAAAACGAAATGCTAGGCCCTATTTTCAACGGACATATTACAGATGAACAATGGCCTGCACACCTAAGCAAACTTACCGATTTCTGGGAATCTAATCTTTTTGGTGTCCGCACGTTTAGGGGGAGTCCGTCTAAGGCACACTTGAACGTTGATAAAAATCTTAAGCACACCATCTCACAAGAACATTTTGCCCAATGGCTACAAATTTGGTTCGAAACTATTGACGAACTATACGAGGGTGAACTGGCAAATAATGCAAAAGATATGGCTCGTAGAATGTCTACTGGTCAGTATATTCATATTTGGCAGAATAGACCGGAAAATCAGTGATTCTAGTTTATTAGTGAGATAGTGGGCTAGTTTGTTAGTATTCAGTATCAGTTGGTAGCTTCAGTTTTCAGTTACTTCTGCTTTTGGCTTTTGTAATCACAACAATTTAGCTTTACTAAAATCTACAGTAAAAGCAAGTCTATTCTCTTTACTCTATTTTCTCTCTTCCAACTTTACAAGAGATACTTAATACTTTGTACTTATTACTTAATACTAAATTTTGGCTTTTGGCTTTTGGCTTTTGGCTTTTGGCTTTT
>NZ_FQZX01000004.1:47011-170997 GCF_900142175.1 Maribacter aquivivus
TTTTGGCTTTTGGCTTTTGGCTTTTGGCTTTTGGCTTTTACTAATAAAAATTTAGCATAGCTAAATACTTGAAATCAAAAGAAGTCTATTTTCTTTATTCCAACCTTGTACCTCATACTTCAGAATTCATACTTACTACTTTATACTCTTTTCTTAATACAGAATTTATATTGACATGTCTGCCATTACCTAAGTGAGTATGCCAAATCTATTTCGTAAATTGAACATGAAATAATTCGCTAATTTTCAATACTATGGATTTCCTATCACCTACTTATTTTTTTGATTATGAAAGTGACGAGATTCAAGACCTGGTTTCTGAATTCAAAAACACGACACTTTCTGAGAAAGAAATTTCTATTGCGCTATATAACAAAGTGCGTGATGCATGGCGATACGATCCATATAGCCTAAGTTTCAATAAAGAGAAATACCGAGCTAGTGAAATTGCAAAACGACCAAAAGGTCATTGTATAGATAAGTCCATCATCTTAATTGCAGGACTTCGTGCCCTAGGTATACCTGCTAGAATTCACTTAGCGAAAGTTAAAAACCATATTGGCGTAGAACGATTAATAGAGAAATTCGGCTCTAACGAGCTTACTCCCCATGGTATGGTAGATGCTTTTATAAATGACAAGTGGCTGAAGCTCTCTCCTACATTCAATGCATCGTTATGCGAAATGCTTAATGTTGCTCCTTTAGATTTTGATGGAGAAAATGATGCCGTATTACAAGAATTCAGTACAGACGGAACACAGTTTATGGAGTACCTGGAAGACTACGGTCATTTTGAAGATGTACCTATGGAATTTATGGAACGGAATGCACGTGAGCATTATCCAAATATTTTTGATACCGGCACTAACCAAACGGAATTTCAGTTGTAGGTCAAAAACTGTCATCATATTGTGTTTATGAAAATATTAAAGGATATTGGAACGCTTCTAAAAACTGGATATATTGAGGGTGATAAACTATTATTAAAAGATCAGATCAGAATTTTCTTTAAACTGTTAGGTCTAATATTTCTTTTAAAACTTTTTTATTTGGGCATTTCATTGGGGCTAAATTCTATAGATGGCATTGATATTCCTTTACCAAGTGAAACTCAAGATTTTGATTCGTATTCCGGTTTCTTAAAGTTTAGCATTCTTGCTATCGTCGCACCAATTTTAGAAGAACTTACTTTTAGATTAGGACTTAAATTTTCTAAAAGAAATTTTATCGTTATGATTTCTGGTATAATCTACGCCCTTTTAAAAATTGTTCTTGACTTTAGTGTATATATAGCATTAGTATCAGCACTAGCGATAGCGACATTTTTGACCTTTACTCTTAGCCCAAAAATTATAATTTCTCTAACGAACTATTGGAAAAATCATCGTTTAATTATCTTCTATCTTTTAATCATTAGCTTTTCAATTTTACATATTGCTAACTATGATTTAAATTCTACTATAGTAGTTTATATTCCGCTAATAGCATTTTCCCATGTTTTAGGCGGTGTTGTTTTTAGTTATGCCAGATTAAAATATAATATCCTTTTGGCTATAGGTTTACATATGGCCCATAACGCCCTAATATCATTTCCTTATTTATTTTTTAGTTAATGATTTGATAAAGCTTGAATCTAAATAATTGAAATGTGTACCTTAACTTCTACATTATAACTCACATCTAAACTAATTTAACATTGACTCATTTGAAGAACATCTTTTTAATACTAGTCATAGCATTTACATCAGCCAATATTTTTGCACAAGAACCGATGGTATGGACTCCCGATTACGAGTTACAACTGAGCGACTACCAATCGTCAGAATCGGAAATTAATGCTGCCCTTACCTCTTATTCTATTTATTCTGGCGCTAAAATTGATTTCGGCTTCAATATGAATTCAGTCTCCTTCATGTTCACCAAAAACTTTAATAGTAAGGTAAAAGCCATTTTTCAAAAGAACCTGGCTGTTTTGGTTGCTCCAGATTCATTGACTGCAAATCAGCTGCTACAATTCGGAAGGTATGATTTTGATTTGGTAGAACTATACTCCAGAAAAATACGCAAGAAAATATACGAGGAAAAAGGAGCTTTTAGCGATTCTAGTTTATTTCAGCCTATTTTCAATGAGCTACAAGAAGAGATGAACACTGTAAGTGCCCAAGTTTTTAAAGCTACAGATTTTGGTAAAGATGCCGAGTTACTTCAAAAAGAACACAACAAAGTGATAAATGAAATCAATGCACTTTCTGATTTTTGTATGACGTGTAAGCCGAAGAAGAATAGGAAGTAGTTGTTGGTTGATTGCACGCTTCGCGTTTTTTGTATTAAGTATTAAGTACAAAGTATTAAGCCGTTCGAGCTAACTCTTGATTTCTTTAATTGGTCATTTAAAATTGGTATTACGTACTTTTTACTTAGTACTCTTTACTATAGCAAAACGAAATGTCAGTTCGAGTGAATTTTTGAAGCATGAGAAAATTTGTATCGAGAACCTTTGCATGTTCCATACCTGTTCTCGACACAATTTTATGTCTCCGCTATGCTTCATCATAAAACCACTCGAAGTGACATTGATTATATTAATGCCACAGATTGCCACGTCGCGGAATGCTCCTCGCAATGACGTATACTTTTTATTTAATACTTAGTACTCTTTACTATAAGTAAAACGAAATGTCAGTTCGAGTGAATTTTTGAAGGATGAGAAAATTTGTATCGAGAACCTCTGCGTGTTCCATACCCGTTCTCGATACAATTTTATGACTCAGCTCTACTACATCATAAAACTACTCGAACTGACATTGATTATATTAATGCCACAGATTGCTACGTCTCTAAATGCTCCTCGCAATGACGTATACTTTTTACTTAAGACTTTGTATTTCGTACCTCGTACCTCGTACTTAAAACTTCCCCTAACAACTCAGCATCCAAAACCTACAATTCGGTTATATTGTTTAGTTTCATAATTATGATTACTCCATCTTTGAATAACATAAAACCAACCAACCATGGAAAACATCATTGAAATCTTCATTTATATTCATGCCTTTTTTGGTGGTGTGGGGCTAATTACTGGTATTGCTAGTATTGTTGTAAAAAAAGGAAGGTTAAACCACAAGCGTCTTGGTAAATGGTTTTCGTGGTCTATGATTATTAGTTCTGCGATTTCTTTGGTAATTGCGCGAATGCCCAACCACATAAATACCTTTTTATTCTTAATAGGCATTTTTACTATTTATATGGTGCTGGCGGGTAATAGAGCGCTCACATTTAAATCAATAAAAAAAACAAAAGCAAATTTGACCGATAAATTGGTTTCGGGTAGCATGGCTTTTTCGGCTTTATTAATGATTGGGTTTGGCATCAACGGACTTATTAACGGTTATTCTCACAGCATTCTTTATCTGTTCTTTGGAATAATAGGTCTATTTCTACCTTACGGAGATTACAAACTATTTAAAAGCACATTAGAAAACAGGAAGCTTTGGCTCATAAATCATCTTAGTAGAATGTTAGGTGCCCTCATAGCCTCGGTTACCGCATTTATAGTTGCAGGTATGCACCAAGATACACTTTGGGCATGGATTACACCATCCGTTATAGGAACTGCCTATATTATCTACTGGATTAAAAAAACGAAAGGAAAAAAGAAACTTAAAACAGCTTAATCTTTTTCTTTAAGATTTAGGTTTTCTGCAAAGTAATCACAGAAATCTTTCATGGTAGCCGTCATTTTATCATCTTGTGTTGCCTTCAAAAAGGTATCGGTCAAAGAAACCAATGTCTGATGAAAAAATGTTTTCATCTCATCTACAGGCATATCTTTTGTCCACAGGTCAATTTTTAACGACTCTTGATTTTTACTATCCCAAACAGATAAAAGCATTGCTTTTGCTTCCTCGTTTTCAATACCACCGTCTTGTGCAGACCAGTTTAATGTTTCCGGAATTCTATTTTCATCTAATCCTACGCGCAGTGTAATTTCTGAAGTATGTAAATCTGCCATCTAATTTCTCGGTTTGTAATTTGATTTCTTAAATATTTCTTCCGCAGGCATTGTCATTAGTTGCTTAATGCTTACGTCATTATTATTCATAAAGGCACGCACAATTTGCCAACCCACGTAACGACCTAGTCTCCCCGGCGATTCGTTGTCCAATTCTAATCCGAATTTAGAAAACGGAGCTGGTTCTAAAAATCGCTGATTCAATTTATTATCGGTACTATATAAATATTCGTTTTCAATAAAATTTCTCCACATAGGCTCTTCATTGGCAACTGCCCAATCCATTTCCTCTTGTGAATATCCTATTTTTTTATCATCGCCCGCTTCTGGCATCAATTTATCCTTAAGGTATAATTCTTTTCCAAAATAAACCATTCGCGCAAGATATGTACGGTCTCTAGGTTTTGGCACAACTTGCTTAGCAAATGAACTAGCGACATCACTCACTAAAAAATTACGATCTAAAGAGTGTGCTATGTAACGTTGAAAGCCGCCATAATATTTATGCTCAGATCCTAAGTAATTATCAAGACTGATAAATAACAAACTATCGGTTAGGATAATCCTATTATTGTAATCAACATCATTAGTTACCGTAAGTACTTTTGGGACCTTGTATTCTGGGAAATAATATTTGATGTGTTTGAATAATTGTACCAGTCCTTCTTCTTCAACTTCAAAACTACGAAAGGCATTACCCACCTCTTGAAACAATTCTATTTGTAGAGAATCCTCCATCTTGGCAATCCAAACACTATCTGGTGCCGGAAACAAGTACGGATACGTTTTACGCAATGCCGGTAACCCCTTCTCGCCAGAAGCGGCAAACTCACGATCAAATCGCGAAATTTTAAGGTCTATCGGTATAGCAGCAATCTCTTCGGCGACCTTATCACTATCATTACAGCTAGAAAGAATGAAAAAAACTGATAATAGTATAAAAATAGGTTTGACCTTGGTAAGTATTTTACAATACATTTTATTATTCACAGTGTTCAACTTATTTTTATGGCAAAGTTAATTGATTTTACTAAATAATTAGAGCGGTATGCAAACGGAAAAGGTAATTGAGCACATTGTTAATTGGTTAAAGGATTATGCTACAAATGCAAAACAGAAAGGTTTTGTCATTGGTATATCTGGCGGAATAGATTCTGCAGTCACTTCAACCCTATGTGCAAAGACAGGTTTAGACCTTCTTTGTTTAGAAATGCCAATTCACCAAGCCGAGAATCAAAGTGACCGAGCATCTCGACATATTGAATGGTTACAAGAGAATTTTAAGAATGTAAAAAGACAACCGGTAAACCTTACACCCGTGTTCGATAGTTTGGTAGCTGCCTTACCTACTGTTGACAATGAAGAGGACAGATTTATGTCTTTAGCAAATACACGTGCACGTTTACGCATGACCAGTCTTTATTATTTTGCTGCTCTAGAACGCTACCTTGTAGCCGGAACCGGTAATAAGGTGGAGGATTTTGGAGTTGGCTTTTACACCAAATACGGAGATGGCGGCGTAGATTTGAGTCCGATAGCTGATTTAATGAAAACCGAAGTTTATGCCATTGCAAAGGTTTTAGGCATTAACGAAGAGATAATAGGTGCTGCACCAACTGATGGATTGTGGGGCGATGACAGAACAGATGAAGATCAAATAGGTGCTTCTTACCCTGAGCTAGAATGGGCAATGGACATGAAGGACGAGGGTAAAACAATTAATGACTTTGAAGGTAGAAAGAAAGAGGTCTTTACTATATTCATGAGACTGAATACAATGAACCAACATAAAATGTTACCAATACCTGTTTGTGAGATTCCAAAACAGTTAAAATAACAACTCATCTAAGAATCAAGGTATTAAATCGAAAATAAAGTCTGAAATTATACGTTACTAATAAAATAATGCAACTTTGACTTCTAATTTAGAATTTTAAGCCTTACATTGCATGTAGTCTTTTCAGACAAAAAGGTTCCAAAATCTATATAAAAAAAACAATTAATGATCAAAGTTTTAATAGCGGATAACCACCCTATCATAAGAATGGGAGTTAGGAAGGTTCTAGAATCCGCTGAGGGATTTGAACTGATCGATGAGGTAGCTACTACCGAAGAACTTTTTGAAAAACTTAAAGACACAACCCCCGATGTAGTCATGCTAGAAATGGATATTCCTGATGTAAATGGAATAGCGGCATTACGAAGAATTAAAAAAGATTACGCGGACGTAAAAGTCCTTATGTACAGCGGTCAATCTGAAGATGTTTACGCCTTAAGTGCCATTAGAGCTGGTGCATTCGGGTATTTATCGAAATCTTCTGGTGTAGAATACATTACTGCAGCAGTAACTAAAGTAAGTGAAGGTAGCATGTTTATTACAAACGAACTTGCACAGCGTCTTGCTTTCGATGAAGGAACTAAAAAACCAAGAAGGTTCTTTAGAAAACTATCTACTAGAGAAATAGAAGTATTAAAACTTTTAGCTAGTGGTAAACGTAACAAAGAAGTTGCATTAGGTTTGAACCTAAATGAAAAAACAGTTAGTACCTATAAAGCTCGTTTAATGAAAAAATTAAATGTAGATAATATGGTAGATTTATTACAACAGGCAAAAGCCTTAGAATTGTACTAAATTCTTACAACTGAATAAAATATAAAAAGACCTGCTTTGCGGGTCTTTTTTATTTATGATACTTTCTAAAAATCAAGACAATACCCTATTTAATTTTTTATTTAGCAATTTATTCAACTGAATGTAATTCATAATCTCTTCAAGAACTTCTCTATGATCTGTAGCAGAATCTTGAGTAGTGTTTTGCAATGTTGTCATTCTTTTTTTAATTAAAAAACAACGTAATGTCAGTATCGTCTCACTTACCAACTGCGCAACACCTATTTCTTTACTCTTTGGAAAAATTTCTTTACGCTCCCAGTCATCTAACTTATACCGTTCCTCTTCCATTAAAATAGAAGATATCTGGTTTGCCATTTCTTGCTCTAAACCATTAACAAAATTGGTGATCGAAAACTCCTCTTTTTCATTTAAGGCTTCAATCAATCTAGCGTACATTTTACGGAAATCTTCATTGGCCAATTCTATTTCATCTTCTTGCAGATCCAAATAGATTTTCTCGTATACCTTAATTTCAGATAACTCTGGCTCCAACACCAAATCTCCGGCATCATTTTCCTTTAATACCAAATCTTCAAACTGCTCTTTGAGATTACCATACAGCATAAGCGATTCAATAATTTTTCGCTCTAGCAAATACTGTACATCAACTTTTTCTTCTTTTTCCTGATCTGTATTACGAACAACATCAAAAGCTTTCTGCTCCTCCTTTTGTGTTGCTTGTATATTCTTTTCTTCTTTCTTACCTATCTGAGCAAGGGTATTATACAAAACTGCTTCAGATATGTTCATGATCTGCGCACACTCTTGAATATATATCTCTTGCTGTATGCGATCGGGAATCTTAGCAATACTGTTCACGATATCCCTAACTGTATCTGCTCTCTTTATGGGATCGTTATCTGCCTCTTTTACCAGAAGCGACGCCTTAAACTGAATAAAATCTTTAGAGTTGTCATTAAGATAGGTCATGACATCTTCTAACTCATTATTCTTGGCAAAACTGTCTGGATCTTCACCCTCTGGAAATGTACAAACGCGCACATTCATACCTTGTTCCAAAATAAGATCTATACCACGAAGCGATGCTCGTAAACCTGCCGCATCACCATCAAATAATACCGTGATATTTTTGGTCAATCTATTTATTAACCTAATCTGTTCTGGCGTCAAAGCCGTACCACTAGAAGATACCACGTTATCAATACCGCGTTGTACAAATTGAATAACATCCGTATACCCTTCTACCAAATAACAATTATCTTCTTTAGCAATAGATTGCTTTGCATGGTAAATACCGTACAACACCTTACTCTTATGGTAGATGTCACTTTCAGGAGAATTCAGATACTTGGCCGCCTTTTTATCGTTCGTTAAAATACGACCACCAAAACCCAATACACGACCACTTAAAGAGTGGATAGGAAACATCACCCTACCTTTGAACCTGTCAAATTTTCTAGACCCATTTGGGTTATTAGAATCTTCTTTAACTATGGTTAATCCTGTTTTTGAAAGGTATTCTAGTTTATATCCTTTATCTAAAGCTGCAGTTGTAAATCCGTCCCATTGATCTAGGCAATATCCTAACTCAAATTTCTTGATGATTTCATCAGTAAAGCCACGCTCCTTAAAATAACTAAGCCCTATTGCTTTACCCAACTCTGATTCCCACAACATTTCTTTAAAATGCGTTTGGGCAAATTCTGACACCAAGTACATGCTCTCACGTTCGCTAGCTTGTTCTTTTTGTTCGTTAGATTGTTCGGTTTCCTCTACTTCAACATTATATTTCTTTGCTAAGTATTTTATAGCCTCAGGATACGTAAAATGCTCATGCTCCATTAAAAAAGCAACCACATTACCACCTTTACCACTACTAAAATCTTTCCAAATCTGCTTTACCGGCGATACCATAAAACTTGGTGATCGCTCATCAGAAAAAGGGCTAAGTCCTTTAAAGTTGGACCCTGATTTTTTTAGCTGTACAAAATCACCAATAACCTCTTCTAGTCGAGCGGTTTCATATACTTTATCTATGGTAATTTTTGAAATCATATTTCGACCTTAATCCCTCTGAAGGAGGAAAATAATTTTGTGTAAATTAGAACTATCAAAAATAGTAATAATGATTCTATTCTTTGGCACTAGATCAGGAAAGCCAGAAACTAAAAAGCTTTTTAACAGTACATGTCCGTATTGCCAGCAACGCGGAACTTTAACAGCTATTACCCAAAAGAACTATTTTCATATCTTTTGGATCAAGCTTTTTAAAATATCTAGTACGACTACGATAGAATGTAGCCACTGTAAACGTGGTTATTATGAGACTGAGTTTACCGAAGAGATGAATCAAGAATTATCTAAAACAATGAATTAGCTGTAGTAACCGGTTTTTACGCACGGCACCACAGCTAATTTGATTGATGAATATTTTTTTAAAGGTCGAAACGGAGACCTAGTGAAATGTTGTGCTGCTCTACAAGGGCATCTTTAAATATAGGGTTCAAATCATATTTCACATATAATAAAAAACCGTCAACACCTGCATAAGCACTTAAACCGTAAATTAAATCATTGGTATTATAACTACGTTTTAGTTTGTCTTTTACATTATCACCGTCAAGGTTGTATTTCAATTTTTGGCGTGTGCCTATATTAAATCCGCCATAACCTCCTACCCCTACTCTAAATTGATTCTTTAAAGAATACCTCATCTTTTTTTCGCTTGTACTCAGTTTTGATGGTCCAAACTCAAAATGCATAGGAAAAACTAGGTTATCCATTCTAAATTTCGACTTATCTAGCTCATAATCGAACTCCTGAAGTTCTGATTGCCCATTATCCAGCGACACTAAATACTGATTATCCTTAGGTTTTAATCCGTTAAACTGAAATGAGAATCCGTAATTGAATCTTAAGAAATTCGTATTTTTAAATACTCGGGTACGCCATTGCCATCCCATTTCAAAAAATCTACTACCTCCTATTTTATACGGTGAATCATTTAAAGATTGCCCGTCTACAATAGCATTATTGAGACCTACTGCAAGAACCAAATCTGAATATGTTCTTCTGTCATAAATTGGCTCTCTTCTATTCGGATTTTCATTTAGTCGAATTCCAAAAAGTTTTGCATCGTCACCGTCATCATCGCCAAAACCGATTTGAAAAGCAAATTTATAATTCAAGGTATCCAATTCTTTCACCACTCCATTATTACGTTCTAACAAAGCTATTCTGTTATTAATTATGGCTATTCTATCCTCTATATTCAGAGCTCGCTTTTCAGCCGCTTCCATTTTTAAATTATCAGCCTCTTCTTGTGTGATTTCAGCATTAGCTAACTTTTTAGCAATAGCTGCTATCTCAAATTTCAAAGCTTCTTTTTCCTGTCTAGTTACGCTTAGCTTTTGCTCTTTTAAAATATCCACTTTTTTTTGGTAATCTTCTTGCGCTACTGAATTTTGCACCATAAACAGGGTCAGTAACACTACTAAATACATTGTAATTGTTCTCATTTCGATTTTGATTTTTTGATGAATAAAACTCCGTTCCCTGTCCCCATAGCATTTTATAGAGATTTAGGATAAAACGATTTGTGTTTGATTAATTATTGCGGTCTGCCACTGCAGTTCGCACTTTTATAAAACCGGCTTTTAAAGAATTAAAAATTTGGTCTCTGAAAGATTGATCAAGTTCTTCTTCAACCTCTGTCAACAAAGCCATTGCATCGACAGTATTATCTTTATTAAATATTCGTTCTCTTAAAATTTCGTCTTGTGCTCGTTTTAACAACGAATCTACTTCTGCATCTGTAACCGTACTATACTGCTCTAAAACATCTATTTGAGCCACTATATCTGCCACTTTAGAATTTATAATTTCATCTGACACCTCTAATTTAGAAGTAGATTGGTCTGCAGATACATGCTCTACAACCGCTACTTTAATAGCATCATCTAAAATGATACTCTCTTTTTCATTTGGCATATCAATTTCTACCTCTTCTACAGCTATATTCTTCCTTTTTGTTTCTGTTTGCACAACAACCACTTGTTCTTCTATAACCTTATTTGGATTTTTAGTGATTACTTCTTCAACCTTATTTTCGTTTTCGGTATCTACCAACTCTATTGATGATTCATTCAACTCATTTGTACCATTAAAATAAAATAAAGCTACACCTAACAACACTACAATGCTAGCGGCAACGCCCAACCATAAATACACTGGTTTCTTTTTTATTTTATCATTTTTTAACTCTGATGAAATTTTTGACCAAGCATTTTCTGACGGATTAATCTCCCGCTCTTGCAACTTGGCTTTTATATGTTTTTCAAATTTATCGGTTTCCATACCCTATAATATTTTGTTGCCTTAATTGGTCTTGAAGCAATTTTCGGGCTTTTAATAACTGTGTTTTTGAAGTGCTTTCGGTTATCGAAAGCATTTCTGCGATTTCTTTATGCTTATACCCTTCTACGGTATACAGTACAAACACCATTTTATAGCCTTGAGGTAAAGCATCTATCAATTGTTGAATATGCTCGGTATCCAAATCGGTACTTTGCGATATTTCTTCAGTTTGATTCTTTTCGTACACCTCATCATCGTACACCACAAACTGCTGCTTTCTTAAATAAGAGATACTTTCCCGTATCATGATTCGCCTTAACCATCCTTCAAAACTACCTTCGAACTTAAATGTATCTAGCTTATTGAACATTTTCAGAAAACCCTGTACCATTACATCCTCCGCAAAATGAATATCCTTTATATACTGACGGCAGACACTCAACATTTTTGGAGCATGTTTTTTATACAAACGCTCTTGCGCATCGCGGTTACCCGATGTTGCTTTTTTAATGAGCTGCTTCTCGTTTTTATAAAAAGGTATAATTTTCAAAATATTGGTTTGGTCTTCTATTAGCATAGACGCAGAAGAAGTAGCTATAGTTGCCTGAAGATAAACAAAAATTAAAATTAATTTTTAAACCGCTGAAATACAGTTATTTAAAATTAATAAAATGAAGAATATTTTTTTACGAATTTACTTTTTACGATCTACCACGTAATTTACCATCAATTCTAGAGCACTTTTATACTCAGAATCAGGATACGTACTTAACAGTTCTAATGCCTCATCTCTATACTGTAACATTTTAGTTACCGCATAATCCAATCCGCCCTTATCTTTTACAAAGGCAATGACTTCTTTGACGCGTTTTTTATCCTTATTGTGGTTTTTGATAGAATTAATAGTCCAACTTTTCTCTTTTTTGGTACAGTGATTTAGTGCATATATTAATGGCAACGTCATTTTTTGCTCTTTAATATCTATACCGGTTGGCTTTCCTATTTTCTGTCCGCCATAATCAAAAAGGTCATCTTTGATCTGAAATGCCATTCCGCATAGTTCTCCAAATTTCCTGAAGGTTTCTACATCTGCGCTTTCTGGCTTTACAGAACAAGCACCAAGCGAACAGCATGCCGCAATCAACGTTGCCGTTTTTTGCCTGATAATATCGTAATAGACATCTTCGGTAATATCTAAACGCCTTGCTTTTTCTATCTGTAATAATTCGCCTTCGCTCATTTCGCGAACGGCAACAGAGATAATTTTAAGTAAATCGAAATCTTCGTTATCTATGGATAATAAAAGACCTTTAGACAGCAAATAATCGCCAACCAAAACGGCAATCTTATTTTTCCAAAGGGCATTTATAGAGAAGAACCCCCTGCGTTTATTGCTTTCATCAACAACATCATCATGAACCAATGTTGCCGTATGTATCAATTCTATAACCGAAGCACCACGATAAGTACGCTCGTTCACCTCACCGTCATTCAACAATTTGGCTGTTAGAAAAACGAACATAGGGCGCATTTGTTTTCCCTTGCGATTTACGATGTAATGGGTAATTCTATTGAGTAGCGCAACCTTAGAGGTCATTGAATCTCTAAACTTAGATTCAAACAGCTCCATTTCCTGATAGACAGGTTCCTTTATTTGTGCTACTATTTTCAGTTGCTCTTTATTAGAACGGCAAAATTAGTCAAAAGCAAGCAGTTAACAGTACTCAGCAAGGAGATAATGGATTAAAGGGATTGGTTGTTGGTTGTTGGTTGTTGGTTGTTGGTTGTTGGAAAAAATAAGTTCAAGTTCAAAACTCAAGTTCAAATACAAATACAAAAAACAAGCTCAAAAATGAATTTTGGCTTTTGGCTTTTGGCTTTTGGCTTTTGGCTTTTGGCTTTTGGCTTTTGGCTTTTGGCTTTTGGCTTTTGGCTTTTGGCTTTAACGCTTCGCGTTTTTTAGTATTAAGTATAAAGTACTAAGATATTACGTTAGTATTTGCTCTAGTAATTCGTTTTACTGAATACTATATTCTCTCTTTTGCAACCTAGTATTACTGATTTTGGACTTCGTACTTAATACTTTGTACTTCCCTTAAGACTTATTCGCCAACTGACCACATGCGGCATCAATATCCTTTCCTCTAGAACGACGAACGGTTACTACAATATTATTCTTTTCTAATGTATTAACGTAGCGATCTATGGCTGCGTTAGAGGCTTGTTTGAACTCGCCATCATCAATTGGGTTATATTCTATTAAATTTACTTTAGAGGGCGCGAAACGGCAGAATTCTACCAAGGCATCAACATCTTTTTGAGCGTCGTTTATTCCGTCCCAAACTACATATTCGTAAGTAATTCTACTTCTTGTTTTCTCATACCAATACACTAAGGACTCTCGCAAATCGCTTAAAGTAAACTTGGCATTAAACGGCATAATTGAAGTTCTGATTTCATCTATTGCGGAATGTAACGAAACAGCCAATTTAAATTTCACTTCATCATCTGCCATTTTCTTAATTAACTTAGGCACACCAGAAGTTGAAACTGTAATTCGCTTTGGAGACATCCCCAATCCGTCAGGAGAAGTAATCTTATCAATTGCCTTCAAGACATTGTTATAATTCATTAAAGGTTCTCCCATCCCCATAAAAACAATATTGCTCAATGGTCTTTCAAAATACAAGCGACTTTCATTGTCTATAGCAACTACTTGATCGTAAATTTCATCAGGATTCAGATTTCGCATACGTTTTAAACGAGACGTTGCACAGAACCTACAGTCTAAACTACAACCTACCTGACTAGATACACAGGCAGTAGTTCTTGATTTAGTTGGAATCAATACCGATTCTACAATTAAATCGTCATGCAAGCGAACGGCATTTTTAATAGTACCATCACTACTACGCTGCATAAGATCCACCTTAATATGGTTGATTACAAAATTAGCTTCTAGCATTTCTCTAGTTTCTTTTGATAGATTCGTCATCACATCAAAAGAATAAGCTGCTTTTTGCCATAACCATTCATACACCTGGTTACCACGAAAAGCTTTGTCACCGTTAGAAACAAAGAATTCTCTAAGCTGCTCTCGCGTTAGTGCCCGAATATCTTTTTTCTTTATTTCTTCCATCTTTTTAAAGGTAGGTATTACTAGTGATAAAAATCCCGCTTTCTCAATATGTGATAAAGCGGGATTTTATTATTTTTTCCTTTTTAGAAAGGATATTTTTTGAACTTATATAATCAACATGGCATCACCATAAGAATAGAACTTATAGTTTTCCAATATTGCTTCTTTATATGCTTTGTTCATTAAATCATGACCCATAAATGCAGATACCATCATCAATAATGTAGATTTTGGTAAATGGAAATTAGTAATCATTGCATTCGCAATACTAAAATCATATGGAGGGAAAATGAACTTATTCGTCCAACCTTCATACGTATTTAACATATGCTTAGATGAAACAGCACTTTCTAAACCTCTCATTGCTGTAGTACCTACTGCACAAATACGACGCTTTTCTCTCTTAGCATTATTTACAATATCTGTAGCTTTCTCATCAATAAATAGCTCTTCGCTATCCATTTTATGCTTAGAAAGATCTTCAACTTCTACTGGGTTAAAAGTACCTAACCCAACATGTAAAGTTAATTCAGCAAAATCAACACCTTTAATTTCTAAACGCTTTAATAAGTGTTTAGAGAAGTGAAGACCAGCAGTAGGGGCAGCAACTGCGCCTTCATGCTTTGCATAAATAGTCTGGTAACGACCTTCATCTTCTGGCTCAACATCTCTTTTAATATACTTAGGTAACGGCGTTTCACCTAGCTCTCTTAGTTTTCTTCTGAAATCTACGTAAGCACCATCATATAAAAAACGTAATGTTCTACCTCTAGAAGTAGTGTTATCAATAACCTCAGCTACCAACGTTTCATCGTCACCAAAATATAACTTGTTACCAATACGAATTTTACGTGCTGGATCCACAAGAACATCCCATAGACGTTGCTCTTCATTCAACTCACGTAAAAGAAAAACCTCAATACGCGCACCAGTTTTCTCCTTGTTACCGTATAAACGAGCAGGAAAAACTTTAGTGTTATTAAGAACCATAACATCACCTTCATCAAAATAGTCGATCATGTCTTTGAACATCTTGTGTTCAATTTTTCCGGTCTCTCTATGGATAACCATTAATTTAGACTCATCTCTATTTTCAGATGGATGCTCCGCCAATAATTCGTCTGGAAGCTCAAAACTAAAATTTGATAATTTCATGTAGCTGTTATATTTATTGTAGCAAATTGCGGCTGCAAATATACAATCTGCAGATAGGCCTTGTCAAGTAAAACGTTAATTATAATTCTTTTATGCTGAAATCTAGTTGTTTTAGGTCATTCCAAAAATCAGGATATGATTTAGAAACCACCTCTGCATCATTCACAAAAAGAGTAGTTTTCATTGCCAACGGTGCAAAAGCCATTGCCATTCTATGATCGTTATAAGTATCTATAGCTACATCTGCGTTAATTTCTGACGTTGGCACTATAGTAAGTGTTTTATCTGTTACAGAAATATTTGCCCCCAATTTAGAAAGCTCTGTATGTAAAGCTTCTAAACGATCCGTTTCTTTAATTTTTAGGGTGTGTAAACCAATTAAATGACAACCAACCCCTAATCCGAAACAAGTAACTGCAATTGTTTGTGCAATATCTGGTGCATTGGCTAAATCAAATTCATTGGCGGCCAATACTTTTTTATCGGTCTTTCTTAATGTGACTTTATTTTCACCAAAGGTAGTTTCAACTCCGAATGCCGTATAAATATCGGCAAGCACACTATCACCTTGAAGGCTTTTCTTTTTATATGCAGATAAAGTAATTTCAGTACCTGGTGCCGCAAGTGCACAAATACCATAAAAATAAGATGCTGAACTCCAGTCAGACTCCACAACTAATGTCGTAGGTACTACTTTTGCTTTCGGCGAAACTTTAATCATATTACCTTCAAAAGAGGTTTCTACACCAATTTCTTCAAGCAAAGCCAAAGTCATTTTAATATAAGGTACCGAAGTAATTTTACCTACCAGCTCTAATTCTAGTCCGTTATCTAAACTTGGTGCTATTAACAATAATGAAGAAATGTACTGACTACTGACATTTGCGGGCAAACTTACTTTATCTTTTACGATACGTTGCCCTTTAATTTTTATAGGTGGATACCCTTCATCTTGCACATAAGAGATTTCTGCCCCTAATGTCCTTAAAGCTTCTACAAGAATTTTAATAGGTCTTTCTGTCATTCTTTTAGATCCGGTAAGAATTACATCCTTACCTTCTTGAGAAGAAAAATATCCCGTTAAAAAGCGCATTGCCGTACCAGCATGATGAATATCTACCGTACCCTCTGAAATTTTTAAGCCTTTTGCCATAACCTGGGCATCATCAGAATTTGAAATATTCTCAATTTTAATATCTGGAAATAATGCAGCCAATAATAAACTACGGTTAGATTCACTTTTAGAACCTGTTATAGTTATGGTATCTTTTAATTGATGATTTGACGGACCAGTTAGGTGAAGTTTCAAAGCGTATGGTTTTAAAAATAGAACGCCAAATATACGCCTATTTCAACTTTTTATTGTTGTGATGACGGTCATGATCACGCTTTGTTTTCAAATCTAACTTTTTATCAAAAGCTTGTTGTAAATCAATACCTGTCTGGTTCGCCAAACATAATACTACAAACATTACATCTGCCAGCTCTTCGCCTAAATCTTTATTCTTATCAGACTCCTTTTCACTCTGTTCACCGTAGCGTCTAGCAATAATTCTAGCGACCTCCCCTACTTCTTCTGTCAACTGTGCCATATTGGTAAGCTCGTTAAAATAACGAACGCCATGTTCCTTGATCCAGTTATCTACTTCTAATTGTGCGTTTTCGATGTTCATTAATCTTTATTTTTTGTGTCAATAAGTATAGTCACCGGCCCATCATTCAACAATTCTACCTTCATATCTGCCCCAAATATACCTGTACCAACTTTCTTATCCATTTTAGATTCCATGGTAGCAATAAAAGCTTCGTATAGTGGAATAGCTACTTCTGGTCGTGCAGCTTTTATATAAGATGGGCGATTTCCTTTTTTAGTACTTGCGTGTAGCGTAAATTGACTAACCACAATTGCATCGCCTTTTGTAGCTAAAAGTGACATATTCATTACTCCTTCGTCGTCATTAAAAATACGAAGGTTGACTATTTTATTTGTTAGCCAATCTATATCGTCTTGTGTATCTTCATTTTCTATGCCGACAAGTATTAAAACACCTTGTTCAATGGCGCATAACTGTTTGCCATCAACCGTTACACTAGCTTTGGAAACGCGCTGTATTACTGCTCTCATTTTTTCTCGTCATGTATATCTACCCTATAATTCTCGTCTTCGCCTTTTATCATCTGTAAATAACTGTTATATCTACTCCATGCAATATCGCCAGTTTCTAAAGCGTCTTTTACAGCACATTTAGGCTCGTCTACATGAATACAATTATTAAACTTGCATTCTTGTTTCAGCTTAAAGAACTCTGGAAAATAGTTCCCTATTTCTTCTTTTTCCATATCAACGATACCAAATCCTTTTATACCGGGTGTATCTATAATACGGGCATCAAAGCTTAAATCGTACATTTCTGCAAATGTGGTTGTGTGCTGACCTTGTGCATGCTGCTGAGAAATCTGTTTTGTCTTTATATCTAAATTAGGCTCTATAGCATTTACCAATGTCGATTTACCTACCCCAGAATGACCAGAAAACATAGAGGTCTTACCTAACATCATTTCTTTGACTTTATCAACATTTTTACCTGTTGCAGCCGAGATGCCTAAACATGTATAACCGATATTACGATATAATGCTGCCAAAAATTTGATTTCATCTAACTCTTCAGGTGAATAAGTATCTATTTTATTGAATAATAATACTGCAGGAATTTCGTATGCCTCGGCCGTAATTAAAAATCGATCTATAAAAACTGGATAGGTTGGTGGATTGTTCAATGTTACCAATAAAAATACTTGATCTAAATTGGCTGCTATTATATGGGTCTGCTTAGATAGATTAACAGACTTACGAATGATGTAATTTTTACGTTTCTCGATTTCGTTAATAATACCAAAGGTATCATCGCCAGTAGTCTCAGTTTCAAAACGTACATAGTCACCAACCGCAACAGGATTTGTACTTTTTATACCCTTTATTCTAAATTTTCCTTTTATTCTACATTCATAGAAATCACCATTACCTGCCTTAACAGTGTACCAACTTCCCGTAGATTTATAAACAATTCCTACCATTTATCCAAAATACCTTCCTTTTATACAAAGTAACTGCTTTAAATATAAAAATTAACATAAATTTGAAATTAGAACTATAACATTAAATAATAACCAAATACACGAAAATGAAATTCATTCAAAAATCATTGCTGATGCTGACATTATCAGTATTCACTTTTGGGGCTGCCCAAGAAACTATCACTAACGAATCTGTAGTACAAATGGTTGAACTTGGTTTTGACGACTACATGATCATCGATAAGATAAATACTTCTGACGTTAAGTTCGACGCCTCTATCACAGCTCTTGGACAAATGAAAAATGCAGGTGTTTCTTCTGAAGTATTGTCTTTAATTATGGACAAGTCTAAGCAAAACACCATGTCTAAAACGGGTATTTATTATACTGATGCTAGTGGTGAAGATAAATTAGTACAACCAAGTGTATTCTCTGGTTCTAATTCTAACCAAGTTGCACAGAAATTGGTTTCTGGTTTAATCAACGCTAAGAAAAAAGCACAATTACCAAAAACACAATCTAACAACGTTATTCGTCAAAGTCAACCTGAGTTTACTTTCATCTTTGACCCAAGTGTAACTCAAGTTGATAACATGCAAAACAACCAAGGTGGCGATACAGGTATCTTTAACTGGTGGTTTAGAATGGCAAGTAACCCAAATGAGTTTGTTTTGGTAAAACTTACCGTAAAAGAGAAAAAGAATCTTAGAGAGGTAATTACAGGAAAAAGTAGTTGGATTACTAGTAGTACTGGTATTGACCCTAAATACGCACTTAATTTTGCCATTGAAGAAATTGAAGGTCACAAATTCAAAGTAACTCCAGATGCTTTAGAGCCAGGTGAGTATTGCTTTATCTATCAAGGTCAAGTACCTCAAGGTAGAGAAAACCAATCGGTTTTTGATTTCTCTGTTCAATAGAACATAACATACTTTATAAAAAAAGCCCGGTTTGTACCGGGCTTTTTTTATTTATCTATTTAAGACTATTGCGCTAAGTTAATTTCAACACGTCTATTTTTTTGTCTACCATCTTTATACATATTGGTAGCAATTGGTTTACTTTCTCCATAACCTACAGATGTTAATCTAGAAGGAGAGACACCACCATCTATTAAGAATTGTAATACTGCCTTAGCTCTTTTCTCTGATAATTGTTGATTAGTTGCTTCAGAACCCACACTATCTGTATGACCTTCAATGGTGAAATTAGCATTTGGGTATTCATTCAAAATACTAATAATATCAACTAAAACAGGTGTAGATTCATCTTTAAGCGTAGATTTACCTGTCGTAAACAAAATTGTTTTTGCATACTCGTTCAATGACTTTTGAACCTCAGCGGTAACTACCGGCTCTGGACAACCTTTATTTGCAACCGTACCCATTTCATTAGGGCATTCATCATCTTTATCAAGTACAGAATCTCCATCAGAATCTGCCCAAGGACAACCATTATTCTCTACTGGACCTGCCTCATCTGGACATTGATCTTCATTGTCCATTATTGTATCACCATCAGTATCTACCCATGGGCATCCGTTGTTTTCTACTGGTCCTGCTTCTTCTGGACATTTATCTTCATTATCCATTACAGTATCACCATCAATATCTCCCCAAGGGCAACCGTTGTTTTCAATTGGACCTGCTTTTTTAGGACAACCGTCTTCTTTATTTGGTATACCATCACCATCAGAATCCTTAGGCTGACCATAATAAACAGGCACTTTTAAACCTGCATATATATCTGCACCTTGAATTTCATTTTTTGTGAATGTAGAAATCAATGACCCTGAACCAATATATAATGGTCCGGCACGTAAACCTGCACCTACTTGCAAGCCACTATACTGATAGCTACTTACCGGCAAATAGAAACTAAACCACTTACTTTCAAAACGAGGGGTCAATGAAAATACATTTGCTGTTCTTAGATTATTTTCACCCGCAGAACGCATTGACAAATCGGTATTAAAGTTTAAATAAAAATTATTCTTAATATTCCAATCTGCGTTAAAATGAAGTGCAGTTGGTAAACCCGCTTTCATATCTTCTGTTGCCTGAGTAAACGTATACAAGTTCTGTAAATCATCAGAATCTTCAATATTATCATAATCATCTTGGGTAATAGTATTGTTGATATTGTAAGTATCCATTAAACTACCCTTATAATTAACCGACCCAACATCTGTAAGTGACAAGCCAAATTTAAGCTTGTACTTGTTTTTGTCTTTCATTACGGTTTTCTCACCATCAGCACCCGTAACCTCATAATCTTTATAGTCCGGTCTCCACTCATAAACGAAACCTAAATCTAATCCGAATCCGTTTGCATCTGGCACTTCATAGTCATAGTTGTCATCATCATAATCATCTGCACGACCATAGATTAAATCGCCCGTAGATTCCAATGTTCCAATAGTAGAGCTATTTGGCAATGTTGCCCCATCTGCATCATAATCTATAGTTACATTTCTACCGGCAACATACGCGTTACCAAATCCTTTTAAATATTTTAACGAAAGACCACCTTTTAAAAAGTGCTCTTCTTTGTTCATTAATTCTTGAGCGTAAGTAATACCTACTTCTGCCCAACCGTGACCAGCTGCAAAGAAATCTCCTTCATCTACCAAGAAGTCTTGACTTTCATCAATACTATCATCTAGGTCATCAATACTTTCGCCGTTAAATTCATTACCGGTAACAAAACTTCTTGCCCTTGTAAAAACGGCTATAGATGATGTTCTACCTACGTTAAACATAAATGACGGACCTAACACATCTACATTACCCGAAAAATTGTTATTGTCTGAAAGCGATAATATAGCGTCATCATCATACTCAAAATCACTCGATATTAAATCTGAATATCCTACGCCAACATAGTCATTGGCAAGAAAACCACTTACACCAACTAAATTGATGTCTGTTTTAAAACGGGAATCTGCAATATTCGCGGGGTTGGAAATGACTCCGTTTACCCCACTATAATTATCGGTTAAATAGCCAATATAGGATTGTGCTTTTACTGATAGTGAAGCAACGAACATAATGGCAAATAATACTACTTTCTTCATACTCTAGGTTTGGTTAAATTGGTTCTATACATGCCTAACGACACACAATTAAGGATATTGCAAAAACGTACTATTTTTCTTACTAACTAAAAATTAGACATAAAAAAAACATCCGCATAATACGGATGTTTTATTTTTATAACGTTAAGCTAATCTTAAGCGTTTACTATCTTCTCTTGGTGATTGATAGACTCTTGGTGAATTGCTTTGAACATTCGAAGAACAAACTCTTCACTTAGTCCTTTACTTTCCCCTTCTAAAATCATTGCACCTAGAATTTGATTCCATCTGTTAGACTGAAGAACCGCAACGTTTTTTTGCTTTTTAAGTGCTCCAATACCGTCAGATACTTTCATTCTTTTACCTAATGTCTCTATTATTTGATTGTCAATAACATCAATCTGAGCTCTTAGGTTACTTAATTGAGAATTGTACTCTGCTTCTGGATCACTTTCTTTTCTAATTTTAAGATCTCTCATGATCTGTACTAATTTATCTGGGGTAACTTGTTGTGCAGCATCACTCCATGCGTTATCTGGATCATGGTGAGTTTCAATCATCAATCCGTCAAAATTCAAATCTAAAGCTGTTTGCGATACATCAAAAATCATATCACGCTTACCTGTAATATGCGATGGATCATTGATCAATGGTAAATCTGGAAATTTATTTTTAAAATCAATCGCCATTTGCCACTCTGGTATATTTCTATACTTTGTTTTCTCATACGTTGAGAACCCTCTGTGTATTGCGCCTAATTTCTTTATGCCTGCAGTATGCAATCTTTCGATACCACCTAACCATAAAGCCAAATCTGGATTTACCGGATTCTTCACTAATACAATCTTATCTGTACCTTTTAAGGCATCTGCCAATTCTTGCATGATAAACGGACTAACAGTTGATCTTGCACCGATCCATAATAAATCAATATCATGTTCTAATGCTAACTCAACATGCGCACGGTTTGCAACCTCTGTTGCAGTTTTCATACCTGTTTCAGCCTTTACCTTTTGAAGCCATTTAAGACCTAAAGCGCCTACACCTTCAAAATTTCCTGGGCGAGTACGAGGTTTCCAAATACCTGCTCTGTAATAATTTACATCGGTATCTTTAAGAGAATGTGCTATACCTAACACTTGTTCCTCTGTTTCCGCACTACATGGCCCTGCTATTACTAGTGGATGGTCTAGGTGTAAATCATCCAACCATGTTCTCATTTGTTTTGAATTTTCCATTTTTACTTATTCTATTTCTTGTTTAACGGTATTTCTTTTTAATATTCCTTTAATCTTATTCGTATTGTTCATTTCATTATAAATGCCCTCGTAATCATCTTTCTGTAACATTTCTTTAAATGCCGTAAGATTTTGAATGTACTCTTCTAATGTCTCGACTACATTCTCTTTATTCTGTTTAAAAATTGGTGTCCACATGGCTGGCGAACTTTTTGCCAAACGCACTGTACTTTCAAATCCACTACCCGCCATATCAAAAATATCACGCTCGTTCTTCTCTTTTTCAATCACTGTTTTACCCAACATAAATGAACTTATGTGAGATAAATGAGAAACGTAAGCAATGTGCTTATCATGAGCCACAGGGTTCATATATCGTATTCTCATACCAACTGCTTGAAAAACTTTCAAAGCGCTTTCTTGTAGCTTAAATGCAGTTAATTCTACTTCGCAAATAATATTCGTTTTGTCTTTGAACAAATTATTTATTGCTGCAGACGGACCTGAAAATTCTGTTCCTGCAATGGGATGGCATGCTAAAAAGTTTCTTCTCTTAGGATGATTTTCTAAAACCTTACAGATCAAAGATTTGGTTGATCCTACATCAAAAACTACACAGTCTTCATGAACAGCATCTAATATTACCGGAAGCTCTGTAACCATAACATCAACAGGTATACTTACAATGACCATGTCTGCTAATTGTAAATCTTGATAGGTTGCCGTCTTATCGATTATACCCAAAGACAATGCCTCAGCTAAATTTGCTTCATTAGATTCTATACCATAAACAGTAACATTGTCCACTGCCGACTTTATGTCTTTCGCTAAAGAACCTCCTATTAAACCGATACCTATTACAAATACATTCATTATTAAAGCTACGCTTTAGTTATTTTTCTTTTAACTAATCAAATCTTTTAATTGCTTCTTTTATTTTGTCTTTTGTTATACAAAGCGAAAAGCGAATATAGCCTTCACCATTACTACCAAATATAGTACCTGGGGTAATGAACAAATCTTTTGTATACAATACATTATCTATAAATTCTTCTGATGACACACTACCTTCTGGTAATTTTGCCCATACGAACAAGCCAACGGCATTTCTATCATATGTACACCCAAGCGTTTCTGCCAATTCAAAAATCAACTCTCTACGCTCACTATATACGGCATTCAAATCCCGGAACCATTCATCGGTACTTTCTAATGCTGCTATGGCTCCTTTCTGAATTCCGTAGAACATACCAGAGTCCATATTACTCTTCACCTTTAAAATAGCATTGATATGCTCTTCGCTTCCTAATACAAAACCTACACGCCAACCGGCCATATTAAAGGTTTTGCTCAATGAATTCAATTCTAAACATACCTCTTTTGCATTCGGTATACTTAAAATACTCGCTGGTTCATCATTTAAAACAAAACTGTACGGATTGTCGTTTACTAACAGAATATCATGCTGCTTTGCAAAGTCTACTATTTTTACAAACTGCTCTTTAGTTGCCGAAGCACCTGTTGGCATATGCGGGTAACTCAACCACATGATCTTTACCTTAGACAAATCTTGCTTTGCCAATGCTTCTAAATCTGGAAACCAGCCATTTTCTTCAGTCAAGTCATAGTACGTAGGCACTGCGCCTACCAAATTAGTAACAGAAGTGTAGGTTGGGTATCCCGGATTAGGGATTAAAACCTCATCACCTTCGTTTAAAAAAGAAAGGCTAATATGCATTATACCTTCCTTTGAGCCCATTAATGGTAAAATCTCAGTATCAGGATTGGCGTCAACATTAAACCTCTTCTTATAAAAATTAGCAATTGCACCTCTTAACTGAGGTAACCCTTGGTAACTTTGATATTGATGCGCACCGTTTTCTAATACCGCGCTCTGTATTGCATTCAACACTTCTTGAGACGGAGTCAAATCTGGACTTCCAATACCCATATTTATGATTGGTTTACCTTGGGCCATTAAGCCGCGTACCTCTCTCAACTTTTTTGAGAAGTAGTATTCCTGTATGGTATTTAACCTGTCGGCAGTACGTATCATTGTCTTACATTTTTATATTCGCCCAAAACCTTAAAGTCTTCTGCCATGATGTTCAAAAGACTTTTAGCCTTAGTAAAATCTGCATAATCAGTAAAGGTGACATCCACAAAAAATGCATATTTCCATGGTGTTTCTATTACCGGTAACGACTGTATTTTTGTCAAATTCAATCTACAATCGCTCATAACATTAAGCACAGCCGCTAAACTCCCCCTTTTATGGTCGGTTATAAACCGTAGTGAAGCCTTTGTAATTTCAGCCTCTGGCAACACATTATTTTTTGTCTTTACAATGATAAAACGAGTAGCGTTATTTCGTATCGTCTGTATGTCGTTCGCTACGATGTCCAACCCATATAATTCTGCCGCTACATTAGGTGCAATAGCTGCAACGTGCTTTAATTTTTGCTCTTGTATACGTTTTGCCGTCTCTGCCGTATCTACATCTTCTACCAATCTTATTTGCGGGTATTGTCTAAAATATTCTTTACACTGCAACAATGCCATGGGGTGAGAACTGACCTCTGTAATATCTTCAATTTTCTGCCCCTTCAACATCATTAAATTATGATGGATATTTAAATAATACTCACCTATAATGTGCAAATTATTATGATTGACCAATGCGTAATTTGGTATTATTGAACCTGCAATGCTATTCTCGATAGCCATAACCCCTTGATCCGCTTCATTAGACAATAACTTGTCTACCAAAGCATCAAAAGAAAGACATTCTACTAACTCAATATCATCACCAAAACAATCTTTTGCAACTTGATGATGGTTGCTTCCTTTAATTCCCTGTATGGCTATTTTTAAACTCATAATTCACATTTCAACTTACTGCAAAACCCTTCTACTACGTTCAGGGAGATTTCAATTTTTGAACAAAAAAAAAGTTCCGATATATATCGGAACTTAGATTCTATTTTATATTTAAAATATACTACAACAGTCCCGTACCTCTCTTAAAAAAGAAGTAAAAATAAAAACCGTTCCAGAAATATTGTTTTGTCATTGTGCTTGTAAACTTTGGCTAATGTAGTAATTATATTTAAAAATGGTCGTTTTCCGTTTTATTTTTTTAAAAAATTCAATTTCTATCTCAAAAAGTGAAGGTTTTGTGTTAAAAATTAAATTAAACATGAATTACTTATTAAAATAAAAAAGACCTCTAATTAGAGGTCTTTTAAATACTTTATAGATTTAACCCTTATTTTTTACTGAAAAAATATTCGTAAAGTTCTGTTTCACCATTAAAAGTATCTGATTCTGAAATAATTAATTCATTATTCGAAAGACTTATTTCACCATCTAGCAATAAATAACCATCTGGCTCTACATCTGTGTAAGTTTCTCCATCACTAGTTTCGGTATACTCAAACTCAACTAAAGTCAAAATATTTTCCTCTTCGTTAAAAGCCCAGTTACCTGAGGATGTATAAGCCTCACCACCATCTTCTTCATATATTACATCGCAAGCTGCATTCGATGCACTATAATCTAAACTTTTATATTCAGATTCTTGACTAAAAAAATAAGTGCCATTTTCATTAAATGTAATTACCAGGTCGTTAAGTGTGTAACATTCATCTAATTCAACATCTACTTGATTTCCATTGTCACAATATAATGTTGAATCGTAGCTCTCACAAGACTCCTCACCTACTTCAATAAGCTCACCGTTATCAATTTGTTTTGTAAAATCCCAATCACCTAAAAGATTTACATTACCACCCCAAGATTCAACTGTTACGCAAACCTCTACTGGTTGACTAATGTTACCTTGGCTGTCATAAACACAAATTGCATAACAGAATGTTCCGGCAGGTACAGTATTAGAAAAATTGACATCAATTACAGTATCCTCATCTTTTTGAGTCGACGCACCTTTTTTTGTAAAAACATCTTTTCTTTCTTTTGATAAAAATTTACCTCCATAATAATTATCTGTAGCACTTGATGGCACATCAATATAACTATCAGCCATACCATTTTCATCAAATAACTGAATATAGGCTCCGGCAAAATCTGTTGGTGCATCAAATATGATTTCAAAACCATAGTCTTGAAATGCGGTTTGTTTGGTATAATCTAAACTGAAGTCTATACCTCCGGTTGGCGTTACACCCCCATCATTTAGTGTGGCACCATCAATAGCAATGCCTGCCGATGTAGCATTAACATTTAATAACTCTTCTTCTACTATATTAACTCCGTCTGGATCAATATCGTCGGATAGACTTTCATTAGCATCATCACTAGAACAAGAAAAAATGATTATACTTAAAAAGAACAGAATAAATAAATTGGTTTTTTTCATAATTAAAATTGGTTAATATTTAATATTTACTAAACGAATATTAAGTACTAACTAAAAACTTAAATGAAAATTGTAAAAAACGAAGTAATATGTACCGAAGACGACTTTATAGTGTTGAATTTAGATTTGACGAATACTTAGACAACATAAGCCTTAATTTAGGTCTAACCTAGTTCAATGTGCTCCTATTAGGACCCGACTGAAAGTAAAATGGTATAGTCCACGTGAACTCTTTTACATCGCCTAAAGTATTGTTGCCTTTCTTTAAAACTTAAAAAATAATTAGACCACTAAGCCTTACTCTCGTTGAAAAAACAATCTACAATTGCATCTAGCTCTTCTTGAATTCTTGGGTCGGTACAATTAATGAGAATCGAAAAAACAAGCTGCTCTTTAGGGTAGACAAAAAAATTAGAATACCCTCCTACTCCATTACCAACATGCCCAAAGAACTTTCTACCTTTTGCATCTTCGCTTACTTGCCAACCAAAACTGTAGTACGTAGAATTACCATCTACTTGCTGAGCTGTTAAAAATTGATTTAAAATTGCTTCTTCGATCTTAACTTTCTTATCTAAAAATGCTTGTCCGAATTTTGCGATATCTTCAGAGGTGGACAAATATCCGCCGCCTGCTAATTTGTAAAAATTATCTACAGGTATCGCCTTTCTAAATCCTGAAATGCTCTTTGTGTAAAATGTAGCAACGTTGTTTTGTTCTTTGGATATAAAAATATCATTTACTTCAAGAGCATCAGTATTTTCACTACTGCTCTGTGAGTCTGACTCATAATGACATTCGGGACAAAAAGTAGAATTCATCCCTAGCGGATTCAGCACCTTCCCTTGCACATATTCTTCAAACGGGATTCCGCTTGCTTCTTGCATTGCGGCAGAAATCATTGCCCAATCAAAACTATTGTACAAATATTCGCTACCTGGTTTGTATACCAAAGGATCATCTTTAAATATCTTAAGACCTTCTTTTATGGACAAAGGTTTGTTTAATCCGTACTCCTTGCCTTTGTATACTCTAATTCCTGCCGTATGACTAGCTAATTGGCGAATAGTAAAATCCCATTCTTTCTTTGGATAATCTGGAAGATAGGTATAGAAAGATTCATCTAAATCAATAAGTTCTTCTTGTACCATATGTGCCAAAGCTATAGCTGCAATAGGCTTTGAGACACTAGCAATTCTAAAAATAGATTTTTTAGGGTCTATATACTGTTTCTCGCCAATGTTGGCATACCCATACCCTTTTTGGAAAACTGACTTTCCCTCTTTTAAAACAGTAATTGCAATTCCGGGTACTTTATCTTCTATTATTAATTGTTGAAGTAAATAATCTACTTTTACCAATCCTGTTAACTCAGTATCATCCGCCAAAATACGTTTAGCAGCAAACACGTTTTTCAGATATTTGAGTATAGGATTCATTCCACAAAGATCAAGCGTCCGTTATACAATTCTTCAACATCCACTGTTGCCGGTCGGTTAAAACTCTGCAGGTCTCCTGTACCTCTTAAAACTCCGGTTAAACTTTCTTGCGGATTTACTAAAATATCATTTGAACCTCTATGGTTAAAATTTACCCGCTGGGTTATTAGTTCTTCTGCCTCTACCCTAGAATCGCCTGCTGCAATACTTATATTAAAGCTTTTTGCGCTGCCCTTTAACTTGAAATATGATATTCCGTTGCTTGTCATACTTAAACTAGAAACGTTTAATTCTAAAATGAATTCCCCATCTGTAGTTTCTGCTTCTGGATCTGTAAAACTTTCTGACAGCAAGCTTAAACTTTCAAAAGCCAACACTCCGTCACTTTGAATAGGAAAACCGGTACTGCTTCTAATACTTGTTAAATTGGGAGTAGTAACATAAACCACTGTTGTACCATAATCACGAACGTAATTACAATCGTTGGTATCTGTTAGTAACAAATTACCATCCTCAACCACAGCATCTACCTCGTTACGTAAATTTTCTCCGGTTTCAATTTCAACTTTTTGGGTATCGCCCTGTTTAATAACTAAGGCTACATTTTCAAATACAGTTATGGCACTAAATGCATCTACATTAACTTCTTCCTTGACAATAGCTCCAGTTTCCTGAAAACAATCAGATGCATTTTCCGAATCGCATGAAATAAATAAAAATAATAGTATCCCAGACAAGACTAAAAGACCTCGACTGCCCTCTACCAGATTACTTTTTAATTTATATATCATTTCTATCATCTTACAATCTTATTCCTATTCCAAATTCTACAGCTTCCGCTTTTGCCCCATGAGACTTTAAGGTTACCGCGCCATACAGTTTGTCGCCAAAATAACGTTTTAAACCAACACGCAGATACGTACGCCCTTCAAAATCAAAAGGATAATAGACATAATAACCGAACTGAGAAATTACCGACATGCTATTAATGAACAATTCATGCCCCATAAATACACCCACTCTTTTATAATCGTCATCTGCTTCAACACCATTTTCAGGAAAAGCGATACTTTGATAGCGAATCAACTCCTTTAAAAAATTAGAGAAATAAGCATCTACCCCAAATTGTAACGCACTTTTTCTTCCTACCCTTTTATCGGCATAGGCAGAGAGTACAACAAACCCGTACTGACCAGAATCAATAACATCACTTTCATTTATACCTGTTCTTAACGCAAAGTTGTAACGTAATGGCTCGGTTACTTTTTCTTTTTCACGATGCACATATTCTATTTCTTTTCCTCCATCTAAATCATACACAAAACCGGCATTAAACGCCAATGTATTAGTAGATGTATTTGGAGCTCTAAAATTCGCATTTGAATAATGAATGATAGAAGCGCCAGCTTTAAACCCTAATCCCTTAAAAATATTTTCTTTGTGATAATTGAACATTAAATAGGTAGAACTCAATATGTCAGACCCGTAGGCATTATTCCTAAAATTGGTTTCCTTATCATATGGGTTAGAGGCATAAGACACACCTTGCCCCACACGAAACTGTACATTACGTTTAAAAAAATAGAAATTATAGTGGGCATAAAGTCCGTAATTATCACCCAAAGTACTGTTGTTGCCATTCTGGTATATGAAAGAATATCCTAAATCAGGATAATTATATAATTCCTCCCATTCCTCTGCACCATACGTTTTACGATTATAGCTCAAAATCACGCCTTCTGGATGCGAAGTAATTAAATGCGAAATATCTGGATTATGTAAAATAATAGACCCGTAAAACTGACTTGCATCAAGGGTATACTTTTTAAGCTCAGTAGATTCCTGTGCAAAACAAAAAGAAACTGATAACAGTAAAATAGAAAAAAACTTGAAATTCATTGAGGGCAAAAATAAGTAGTAAGTACGAAGTACCAAGTTCTTTCTTACAAATATTGTAATTACAAAAGTAATAATATCACTTCGAGTGAGTTTTTGAGGCACCAAGAAATTTTTATCGAAAAACCCCCTCGTAACAAAGGTTATCGACACATTTTCATATCTCCGTTACTCTACGATATAAAAACACTCGAACTGACAAACTAGCTTCCTAAAAACTAAAAAAGTGCTTCTGCTATTGCCTTTATATTATCAGATTTACCCATAGAGTAGTAATGTAAAACAGGTACTCCCGCAGCTTTCAATTCTTTAGATTGTTGAATTGCCCATTCAATACCTACCGCACGTACATCTTTGTTGGTAGCGCAACTATCAACAGCTTCTATTAAATCTTGTGGCATATCTATTCTAAACACTTGTGGCAACAACTGCATATGTCGCTTTACCGCAATTGGTTTAATACCTGGTATGATCGGTACTGTAATTCCAATATTCTTGGCTGCTTCAACAAACTCAAAATACTTTTTATTATCGAAGAACATTTGTGTTACCACATAATCGGCGCCTGCATCTACTTTTTCTTTTAAACGCTTTAAATCTGATTGTAGGGAAGGTGATTCTAAATGCTTTTCAGGATATCCGGCTACGCCAATACAAAATTCACTGCAATGCTCACTTTCTATAGATTCATGTAAATACTTACCACAATTTAAATCTTGAATCTGTTTTACCAAGTTTATAGCAAACGGATGCCCACCATCGGTAGGTTCAAAATATTTTTGCTCGCTACGAGCATCGCCACGCAACGCCATTACATTTTGTATGCCTAAATAATGACAATCTACCAACATGTATTCAGTCTCCTCTTTGGTAAATCCGCCGCAGATTACATGAGGTACTGTATCAACATTATATTTATGTTGAATAGAGGCACAAATACCTACTGTACCTGGTCGCATACGAGTAGTTCTCTTATCTAGAAGTCCTTCTTTTTTTACATAGATGGTCTCCTCTCGTGAAGTCGTTACATCAATAAACGGAGGATTAAACTCCATTAAAGGGTCTATATTCTTATATAATTCTTGAATATTGCGCCCTTTTACCGGAGGCACAATTTCAAATGAAAAAAGCGTTTTTCCTTTAGCGTTTGTAATATGATCTGTTACTTTCATGTCCTATACTATTCCCCTTTTAAGAGCAACCTCCACAGAGGTATTATTACTTATACTTTATTCTTTTGGGCGTTCGGGCGGGCTTTCAGCTCTATTTTTTCTATTTATAATTCACTCTTTCATCTTAGTGAACATCAATTTAAATAGAAAAATATGCCGCTTCTATCCCTAACGCACTAATCAACTATGTTCGGCGCTAGCCATCTTTCTGCCTTCTCCAGAGATATATCTTTACGTTCTGCAAAATCTTTAACCTGATCATCTTTTATTTTTCCTAATCCAAAATAACGTGCTTCTGGATTTCCAAAATAATACCCACTAACCGATGCTGCTGGCCACATTGCCAAACTATCCGTTAATTCTACCCCTATAGTTTCATTAACTTTTAAAATATCCCAAATGGTCAATTTCTCTAAGTGATCAGGACAAGCAGGATAACCTGGTGCAGGACGAATACCTTTGTATGATTCTTTAATTAAATCTTCATTGCTCAAATCTTCATTTGCAGCATAACCCCAATGTTTCATACGCACTTCTTTATGCAAATATTCCGCAAAAGCCTCTGCCAAACGATCTGCTAAGGCTTTTACCATTATAGAATTATAATCATCTAAATCCTTTTCATATTTAGCCGCTAATTCTGCCGTACCAAACCCTGTAGACACGCAAAAACAACCCATATAATCTTGCCTACCAGATTCTTTAGGTGCTATAAAATCTGCCAATGCATAATCTGCAACACCCTCTCTTTTCTGTAATTGTTGGCGAAGTGTTCTAAATGTAAAATGCTCTTCATCTCGCCCTTCAACTTCACTTAAAGTGATATCAATATCATCCTCATTAATTGAGTTTGCCGGGAACAATCCAAAAATACCTTTTGCCTTCAATTTCTTTTCAGAAATAATTTTGTTCAGCATTGCTTTAGCATCTGCAAATAATTCGGTCGCTTGTTCTCCAACTACCTCATCGGTAAGTATAGCAGGGTATTTACCATGTAATTCCCAACTTCTAAAAAACGGAGTCCAATCAATAAATGGTACTAGTATATTTAAATCTAAATCTTCAATAACCTGAATACCTAATTTGTTTGGTTTAACTATCTCAGAGGTTTTCCAATCGATCTTAAATTTATTTCTACGTGCAGCAGAAATAGGCTTGTAGGTTTTACTTGAAGAACGATTTAAGAACTTTTCCCTAAAAACATCATAATCATCCTTAATGCTCTTTTTATAGCCTTTTGAAGTATCTTTTTGAAGCAAATCTCCCACAACGGTTACCGCCCTAGACGCATCATTTACATGCACTACAGCTTCATTGTATTGCGTATCAATTTTTACTGCCGTATGTGCTTTACTTGTGGTTGCACCACCAATTAACAACGGAATCTTGAAGTCTTTACGTTCCATTTCCTTCGCTAAATGCACCATTTCATCTAATGACGGCGTAATCAATCCGCTAAGTCCTATAATATCTACATTGTGCTCAATGGCGGCTGCAATTATTTTTTCTGGTGGCACCATGACTCCTAAGTCAACAATCTCATAATTGTTACATGCCAAAACAACACCAACAATATTCTTACCAATATCATGCACATCACCTTTAACGGTTGCCATCAATATTTTACCTGCATTATCAGAATCTCCTTCTTGCGGATTCAATAACTTTTCTTCTTCTATGTATGGTAATAGATAAGCTACCGCCTTCTTCATTACTCGGGCAGATTTCACTACTTGTGGCAAGAACATCTTTCCGCTTCCAAATAAATCACCAACCACATTCATACCGGTCATTAGATTTCCTTCAATAACCTGAATTGGCTTATCGGCAGCTAATCTGGCTTCTTCTACATCTTCTACTATGTATTGATCAATACCTTTTACCAAGGCACGTGTAATTCTATCTTGTAATGGCTCTTCTCTCCAAGATAAATCTATCTTACTTTCTTTTGTTTTACCAACTACAGACTCTGCAAAATCTAGTAAACGCTCTGTTGCATCATCTCTTCTATTAAGAATAACATCTTCTACACGTTCTAATAAATCTTTAGGAATATCATCGTAAACCTCTAGCATACTTGGGTTAACGATACCCATATTCATACCTGCTTTAATAGCATGGTACAAGAAAACAGAATGCATTGCCTCACGCACAGGATTGTTTCCCCTAAACGAAAACGAAACATTACTGACACCTCCACTAACACTTGCATGTGGTAAGTTTTCACGAACCCATTTTGTAGCTCTGATAAAATCGAGAGCATTCAATTTATGCTCGTCCATACCTGTAGCAACAGGGAAAATATTTAAATCAAAAATGATATCTTCTGGTGCAAAATTGACTTTATTTACCAAAACATCATAAGAACGCTTTGCTATTTCAATACGTCGGTTATAATTATCTGCTTGTCCAACCTCATCAAATGCCATCACGATTACCGCAGCACCATATCTTTTAATCAATTTTGCATGATGCAAAAATTGCACTTCACCTTCCTTTAAACTAATAGAGTTTACTACACACTTACCCTGCACTACTTGTAAACCAGCCTCAATGATTTCCCATTTAGAACTATCTATCATAATAGGAACACGAGAAATATCTGGCTCGGCAATGACCAAATTCAAAAATTTGACCATGGCCTCTTTTCCATCAATCAGACCATCATCCATATTAATGTCGATAACCTGCGCTCCATTTTCTACCTGCTCCCTTGCAACCGCCAGTGCCTCTTCAAATTTCTCCTCCTTTACAAGACGAAGAAACTTTTTAGAACCTGCAACATTTGTTCGTTCACCAACATTGATAAAGTTAGTCTCGGGGGTAACAATCAAGGGTTCTAATCCGCTTAGTTTTAAAAAGCGTTGCTCGTTGCTCGTTGCTCGTTGTTCGTTTTTTGTACTCATAATTTCTTGTGATAGTTTATGAATCCGTTCAACAACTTTTTAACTCTTTCTATTTCTTTCAAAACGTTATCTATATCTGAAATGTAATTTAAATCTCCGGCTAAAATCAACTGCGTTTCCAGCTCATATAAAGAACCTCTCGCTATATGTAAAAAATGAATAGTCTCCTTATTGGATTGCCTTCCACAACCTTCTGCAATATTTGATGGTACAGAAATAACACATCGTCTAACCTGCGAGGTTAAAGAAAATTGTTCGTCTTTTGGAAAGGACTTTGTCAAAACATAAACTGTTTTAACAAGTACTCTAGCCTGCACCCAAATGTCTAAATCTTTATAATCCATTTAATTTTTATAACTACGATAAACCATTAACGAGAAACGAAAAACGATTTATTTACTAACAACTGTCAACTTTCTAGGTTCATATTTAGCCACCATATTTGCTATCGCCGTAATATGCTCTGGTGTTGTTCCACAACAACCTCCTACAATATTTACTAATCCTTTTTCTGCGTATTCTTTTATTTGTGCTGCCATTTGCTCTGGAGTCTCATCATATTCCCCAAACGCATTTGGTAAACCTGCATTAGGGTGTGCAGAAACTGCATGCTCACTTTTTTTAGATAATACTTCTAAATGAGGTACCAGCTGACTTGCGCCTAAAGCGCAATTAAACCCTACCGATAAAATTGGAATATGTGAAATGGATATTAAAAAAGCTTCCGCTGTTTGTCCGGACAATGTTCTACCCGAAGCATCGGTAATTGTACCGCTCACCATAATTGGCACATCAATATTTCTTTCCTCTTTTACTTCTTCTATAGCAAATAAAGCTGCTTTTGCATTTAAGGTATCAAATATGGTTTCTACCAATAATAAATCTGAACCACCATCTAACAAAGCTTCAACTTGTTGTTTATAGGCTATTCTTAATTCATCAAAAGACACGGCTCTATATCCTGGGTCATTTACATCTGGAGACATGCTTGCCGTCTTATTTGTGGGTCCTATACTACCAGCTACAAATCGTGGTTTATTAGGTTCTTTCGCAGTGAATTCATCAGCTACTTTTTTCGCAATACGTGCAGATTCATAGTTAAGCTCATACACCAAATCTTCCATGTAATAATCTGCCATGGCAATTGTTGTACCCGAAAATGTATTGGTCTCCACAATATCTGCCCCTGCAGCAAAGTATTTACGATGAACCTCAGCAATTGCCTCAGGTTGGGTTAGCGATAATAAATCATTATTGCCTTGTAAAGGGTGTTCCCATTCTTTAAAACGTTCTCCCCTAAAATCTTCCTCAGTAAATTTATAGCGTTGTAGCATCGTACCCATGGCACCATCTAATATGAGAATTCGCTCTTTTAAAATTTCTTTTATATCCTTCATTTTACGTTGTAAAAAGATTCTACATCCAATAAAAAACTAATTCGAAATCAAGTAAGGAAAGTTAGGCTAGATGCCTTTTCTTAAGTTATCTGTCTTTTGTAATGCTATTTTAAATAACACATTCTGCAGAAGTAAGCAGAATAAAGATAGAATGTAGCACCTTCTTTTCCATATTGGAAAGGGTTGCCAAGGTTTCAATGGGTCTAGTCCCTCCACCTTTCTTGATAACGTTTCAATATATTTATGAACTAATTGCAAAGTAACGGCACAGTATGCTCTTATCCAAAACTTCAATAGGTTATTTAGTTAACGAAATTCTGGGGAATTGTCATAAAAAAACCTCTGAATCATTAAAGAATCAGAGGTTTCTGCCATATTACTTAAGTATTTTAGGCTATACTTTGTACTACTTCTTTCTTAGCTTCTTTCTTAGAACCATCAAATCCTTCGACTCCGCCAACGGTAGTATACTTCATTACATATCGTTTACCCGGATTGATTTGTTGGTATGCATACTGACACATTACTGCAGCTTCATGGAAACCTGACAATATCAATTTCAGTTTACCTTCGTATGTATTTACATCGCCAATTGCATATACTCCCGGTATGTTTGTTTGATAATCTTTTGCGTTGTTTACCTTAATCGCATTCTTATGAATATCTAAGCCCCAATCACCTATAGGACCTAATTTAGGTGATAAACCAAAAAGCGGAATAAAATTATCAACTTCTAAATAGGTATCTTCTTTCTCTTTATCTGTATGTTTTATAACTACAGCCTCAAGTTGATTTTTACCATGTAATTCTTTAACCTCAGCTTTAGTAATCAATTTTATTTTACCAAGCTTAGCCAATTCAGCTGCTTTTTCAACAGAATCCAAAGCGCCCCTAAATTCATCTCTTCTATGTACCAAAGTCACCTCTGAAGCCACATCTGTTAAAAATATAGCCCAGTCTAAAGCAGAATCTCCACCACCAGAAATTACGACCTTTTTATCGCGATATACTTCTGGATCTTTAATCATATAAGCAACACCGGTATCCTCAAAATTTACAATGTTCTCGATAGGTGGTTTTCTTGGTTCAAAAGAACCTAAACCACCAGCAATAACTACTACTGGCGCATTATGCTGCGTTCCTTTATTTGTCGTTACTACAAAAGAACCATCTTCCAATTTATCTAAAGTTTCCGCTCTTTCGCCTAACGTAAATCCTGGCTCAAAAGGTTTTATTTGTTCCATTAGATTATCTACCAAAGTACCCGCAAGGATTTCTGGAAATGCCGGAATATCATAAATAGGCTTCTTTGGATATATCTCTGAACATTGTCCACCTGGTTGTGGCAACGCATCTATTAAATGTGTTTTTAATTTTAACAATCCTGCTTCAAACACCGTAAACAATCCGGTTGGTCCCGCTCCTATAATGAGCATATCTGTTTTAATCATAACTATTTATTGATATAGAGCAGCTAGTATTGAGTCTTCACTCCCTATGCTACTTCTTTAAATTCTACTTTATATTTAAACTACTTACTTATTACTATTTACTCAATGAGGTTTCTACTGGACTCAACCTGACATTCTCATTACTTGAATATTCAAGCTTTGCCTTCATCAGTGATTCTCTATGCCTTACAACTTCCCCTATTATAATAATAGCAGGATTAGATAACTCTTCTTTTTCCACTACATCAACAATAGTTTCTATAGTGCCTATACCTACCTTTTCATTTTCACGAGTTCCATTCTGAATAATTGCAACAGGCATGTCTGACTTACCTTCGCCTTTAAACAATGCTACTATCTGTGGTAGTTTGGACATCCCCATAAGTATTACTACAGTAGCACTACTTTTAGCTGCTAAGGCAACATCTGTTGATAGTTTATGTTCTTTTGTTGTTCCCGTAATTACCCAAAAACTTTCTGACGCTCCTCTTTTTGTTACTGGAATATTTTGATATGCCGGTACACTTAAACTAGAGGAAATACCAGGAACCATGGCAACTTCTAAACCATGCGATGCTGCATATTCCATTTCCTCAGAACCACGACCAAATACAAACGGATCTCCACCTTTTAAACGAACTACATGTCCGTGCGATTTTGCCCTACTTATAATGAGCTGATTAATCTGCTCTTGCTGATAGGCATAGCATCCTTTGCGTTTACCAACAAAAATTAATTCTGCATTTTTAGCGTAGTCTAGCAAATCTTCATTTACCAAAGCATCGTACAACACAACATCGGCATTTTCCAGCGCCTTAATCGCTTTTAAAGTGATCAATTCTATATCACCAGGTCCTGCACCTACTACGGTTAATTTTGCCTGTCTATTTTTATGTAAATTACTATCTGCCATGATTTATGCTTCTGCTAATTCCTGTTCTCTAAATTTCGCAACAATCTCTAAAAACGCTTTAGCATCTTTAATATACGATGCTGCAAAAGCTTTTGATGGCTCATTTTGATTCAATTGAAGAACCAATTTCTCGAATCCGCCTGCAACAGCAATTCTTCCATCGGCTACAAATTTCTCATCGAAATCTTTAATGATACTTACATGCGTATTTACTTTCGTATTCTCTGACGTTAACATTGCTTTCGCTGAATTTACCATTGAAGAATATGCGTGGTAGATACTTGCCGACCATTTTTCGGCATCGAACATATCTTGTGCATTCTGTATTTTCTCTTCACTTTCAAAAAGTAGCGTCGCAATTAAATCAATTACAACTCCGGCACACTCACCTACTCCAATAGCTTTTTCATAACGCTCCGTATTTCCCCAGTCTATAAAGTCTTCCGGTGTTAAATCATCTATTGATGAAAGTGGCGTAAGAAAATCATAGAAATACATTTGTCCTTTTTCTGCATAATAATCAGGGAACGATAAATCGCCACCATTTGCATCAAAATCATTTAGTATTAAACGTAATGCTTCCGGACCTCTTTTACTTGGTACTTTTACCACCTTATCAGCAAAACGTCCTTGACCGTTACCATCTGTACTTCCTCCCAACAGAACCTGAAGTGCAGGTGCAACTAATTTATCTTTTGTACGAACAGACATTCCTTGAAAACCAATATTTGCCATATTGTGTTGTCCGCAGGCATTCATACATCCACTAATTTTTATAACAACATCTTCGTTATTAATATAATCTGGATATTCTGTTTTAATTACTCTTTCTAATTCTTCTGCAATACCTGTACTACTAGCAATACCTAAGTTACACGTATCTGTACCTGGGCAAGCAGTAATATCTAATGCCTTGTTATAGCCAGCATCGGTAAAGCCTAATTCTTTTAATTCAGTATAGAAAAATTCAATATTTTCTTCTTTTACAAAAGGAATTAAAATATTCTGACGTAGCGACAACCTTAATTCTCCTGCAGCATATTTCTGTACCAAATTCGCCAATAAGCGTGCTTTATCAGTATAAAAATCACCTAATAAAACTTTGATACCAATAGCAACATAACCTGGTTGTTTCTGTGGTACTACATTCGTTGATTTCCACTGCTCAAATTCTTTCTGATTAGAAATTTCTACTTTAGGAACTTCTAATTGTGAAACTTTTATCTTCGGATATTCTTCTGGATTAATTGGAAAAGTATCAAAAGGAACAGCTGTTTTCTCTGCTGCCAATAATTCTTTGAATCCGTCAAGACCTAAATCCTTCAGTAAAAACTTCATTCTAGCCTTTGCTCTACTCTTACGCTCACCGTAACGGTCAAAAACTCTAATAACCGTTTCCATTAAAGGAATAATTTGATCCGCTGGTAAAAAGCTATACAACTCATCTGCATGTCTTGGCTGAGAACCTAATCCGCCACCAAGCATTACTTTAAAACCTGGCTCTCCATTTTCAAGCTTAGCAATAAAACCTAAATCGTGCATGTATGAAAGTCCGGTATCGGCATCACTTGCAGAGAAAGAAACCTTGAACTTACGTCCCATTTCTTGACTCACAGGATTTCTTAAGAAATACTGGAATAATGCATGTGCATAAGGCGAAACATCAAAAGGTTCATCTACATCTATACCTGCAGTTTCACTAGCCGTTACATTACGTACCGTGTTACCACATGCTTCTCTTAATGTAATATCATCCTTTTCTAATTCTGACCATAACTCTGGAGTCCTGTTCAAATCCACATAGTGAATTTGTATATCTTGCCGCGTAGTAATGTGTAACCTACCTGTAGAATACTCGTCTGATACATCACAAATACGAAGCAATTGATTAGAAGTTACCTTACCGTATGGTAATTTTATACGAATCATTTGAACCCCTTCTTGACGCTGACCGTATACTCCACGAGCCAAACGTAGGCTTCTAAATTTCTCCTCATCTAATTTGCCGCCATGGAACTCATGAATCTTGCGTTCCAATTCTAAAATATCATTCGCAACTACTTGATTCTCTATTTCTGTTCTAAAACTCTGCATTGCTCGGTATTAAGTATTCAGCACTACGTACTGAGATAAATTATTACTATATTTTGCCTATAGATTTTATAGACTTATTAAAAACAGTCAATATTAAAATTGACCTTTTATATTTAACTAATGAATCCCGCTCCTACGGTACTATTAGATTTGGTGTCTATTAAAATAAACGAACCGTTAGTTCTGTGATTCTTAAATTGATCATAGAAGATTGGTTTATTTAAACGAAAGCTAACCTGGGCTATATCATTCATACCCAAAGAATCTGCTTCTGTATCGATACCCGAATAATCCGGAGCAATTTTATGATGTACTTGTTCTACTTTTGCCAATACTTTGTTGACACCGTGTTGTACTATATATTTATTTCCTGTTGCTAAAGGCAATGAATCCATCCAAGAAATTGTAGCTGTAAATTGCTTATCTACTGTTGGTAAATCATTGGCTTTCACTAACATGTCTCCACGGCTTAAGTTGATTTCATCATCTAATGTGATTGTTACCGATGAACGTCTAGAAGCTGTTTTGTATTTTTTATCGTGAAAATAAATGTCCTTTATCTTAGAACGTGTTTGCGAAGGCAGTGCTACTACCTCATCACCTACACTTAACTCGCCACCATATACCTTACCTGCAAATCCTCTAAAATCATGATGCTCATCTGTCTTAGGGCGAATAACATATTGTACTGGAAAACGTGGTGTACCTACATTAAAAATATCTTTTCTATCTAAGGCTTCAAAATGTTCTAACAAAGTAGGACCTGTATACCAAGGTGTCTTGTCCGTTTTATTTACTACGTTATCTCCTTTTAATGCACTTACTGGAATGAAGGTGATTTTCTGGTCTTGGTAATCGCGTTTTGCCATCAATTCTTGAAAATCGGCTTTAATAGCGTTATACGTTTCCTCAGAATAATCAACCAAATCCATCTTATTAATTGCCACTACAACATCTTTAATGCGCAGTAAATTATTAATAAAGAAATGTCTGTTTGTTTGTTCAATTACACCTTTTCTAGCATCGATCAATATAATCGCCGCCTGTGAAGTAGATGCACCAGTAACCATGTTACGTGTATATTCTACATGCCCAGGGGTATCTGCAATAATGTAACTTTTCTTTGCTGTAGAGAAATAAATATGGGCAACATCTATAGTGATTCCTTGCTCACGTTCCGCTACCAAACCATCTGTTGCCAAAGAGAAATCTAAATAATCATATCCCTTTTGCTTACTGGTCTTTTCAATTGCCTCTAACTTATCGCTGGTCAATGATTTTGTATCATACAGTATTCTACCGATCAAGGTACTTTTACCGTCATCTACACTACCTGCTGTTGCTATTTTTAGTACTTCCATTTTAATGCTGTTAGCCTTTAGCTTTAAGCTTCTGGCTATTAAATTATTAATTAAGGCTATTAGCCGATAGCTAAGGGCTAAGGGCAGAATTTTCTTAAGAAAATTCTAAAAATATCCTTGTTGTTTTCTCTTCTCCATTGCTGCCTCAGAACGCTTGTCATCTATACGTGCGCCTCGTTCCGAAATAGAAGAATCTCTAATTTCCTCTACTACTTTATCTATAGTTTCAGCATCTGAAAGTACTGCGGCAGTACATGACATATCACCTACTGTACGGAAACGAATTAAACGTTCTTCTACAACCTCATCTTCTTCTCTAAATACAATACCGTCTTCTGCAGACCAGATCATACCGTCTCTTAAAAATGTTTTACGCTTGTGTGCAAAGTAGATTGATGGAATTTCAATTTGCTCTTCTTTGATATAAGACCAAACATCTAATTCTGTCCAGTTAGATATTGGAAAAACCCTCACGTTCTGACCCAATTCTATTTGTCCGTTCAACATATCAAATAACTCCGGACGTTGGTTACGTTCATCCCATTGACCAAAATCATCTCTTACGGAGAAAATACGTTCTTTAGCACGTGCTTTTTCTTCATCTCTACGGGCACCACCAATACAAGCATCGAATTTAAATTCCTCTATTGCATCTAACAACGTAGTTGTCTGCAAGCTATTTCTACTAGAATATCTACCAGACTCTTCTTTTACTTTACCTTGATCGATGGAATCTTGCACATTGCGTACAATTAACTCTAAACCTAATTCTTCTACCAATCTATCTCTAAATTCAATAGTCTCAGGAAAGTTATGTCCCGTATCAATATGCATTAATGGGAAAGGTATTTTTGATGGCCAAAATGCTTTTTGCGCCAAACGAACCAATGTAATTGAATCTTTTCCTCCTGAAAACAAAAGAACAGGCTTCTCGAACTGAGCCGCTACTTCTCTAATGATATAAATTGCTTCATTCTCAAGAGCATTTATACTAGAGGTATCTTTTAAAAGTTCTAGGGATGGTGTTACTTCCAATTCCGTGCTTGTATTACTCATTATAATTTTTTAGATAAATTATCTTTATTCTTTTCTACTACCTAGATTTAACTATGTAACCCGCATTCTCTATTTTCCAAAACTTTGGTTGGATCAAAATAGTTATGCTCATTAGGTAGATTATATTTTTTTAAATAGGTATCTAGCTGCGTATCGTTCCAGTGATAAAAAGGACTCACCTTTAAAACCCCGTCTTTACTTAGACTTAAAATATCTAAACTGTCCCTATGTGCAGTCTGTCCTTTTCTTAGATTCGTAAACCAAACATCTGGCTTAAATTCTGCCATTGCCCTTTTAAAAGGCTCCAACTTTACTTGTTCCGTAAACACTGCATGTCTTGGATCATCAATTTGCGGAATACCCATAACAGCATCTCTATGTGCTGTAGTTTGCTTAGGCACAAACAATTTCACATTCAAATTCAACTTGCCAATTATCTCATCTGCATGTTTGTACGTTTTAGGCGTATTGTAACCCGTATCGCACCAAACAACAGCAATATCTTTTTTTACACCAGATACAGCATGTAAAATAGCTACTTCATATGGTCTAAAGTTTGTAGTTACTACTGGAGCTTTTGCATGCTTTACTGCCCAAGAAATAATTTCTTCTGGCGGTATACCTTTAAATTGAATGTTCAACTTCTGAACTTGTGCTTCTGTCAATGCCATAATCCTATTCTTTATTATTTACCCCACTTTACTAAATTCCAAAAACGTTCGTGAAAGAAATATAAAATCATTTTTGTCACGAAGTCAATAGAGGCAATTGATGCTGCTACCGAAAACTCACCTGTAAGTATATAAGATATGATTAACGTATCTACGGTACCTATCACCCTCCAACTGAAAGCCTTGGCAATACTACGAATTGGTTTTTCAGATGTTTTATCATCTTGATACGTAGTTTTGTTTTCTTTTTTATTTAATATAAGTTGATCTGCAATCATCTTTTACTCAATTTTTATTACCCTACTAATTTAATAGAGTTTTCAAAAATAGAATTATTTTTTAAAGTAGTCGCTCTAATTTTAAATAAATTTCATTTACCCTATAGATTTAGTAGATTATTAACAAAAGAGCATGAAAAATTAATATTTCACAATGTATTGGCTTACTGCAAAATGAAGATTTATTAAAATGATGGGATTTACGAGATGATATCCTTTAGTGTATTGTTTCGATAAACATCTAAAGCACTATCACGTACCTGCAGCATTAGCTTATGAACGGAACAGGTGTTTTCATCAGGACAATCATCACAGGTTTCGTAGAAATTAAGACTTACACAAGGTACCATGGCAATTGGTCCTTCTAAAACCCTCATAATATCGGTCATAGATATTTCTTCGGGAGATTTTATTAAATAATAACCACCTCCTTTGCCTTTTTTAGAGCCTAAGAATCCTGTTTTTCTTAAACTCAAGAGTATACTCTCCAAGAATTTCTGAGAGATGTTCTCTTTCTCAGCAATTTCTGAAATTTGAACTGGTTTCTTATCGGGTTGTGCGGCTAAATACGCCAGTGCTTTCAACCCATATTTTGTCTTTTTCGAGAGCATATTGCTAAGATAGCCAAATAAAAAATATGTGTTAAATACTTGAACCAACAAAACGTCGTTATACAGTCACAACCATTAAATTAATTATGAAAAAAGTATTCTTATTATCGATTATCACAGTTTTTACTTTAGTCTTCACATCTTGTTCAAATGATGATGACGCCGTATCTAACGCAACTGAAGAAGAAGTTGTAGGTACATGGAACCTAACAGCACTTGAAGCTACCGATGGTAGATCAGACACTACTATTGAAGGAACCACAATTCCTGCTACTTTTAAAGCAGTAGGTAAAGATTTCCAAACTATTGTCACTTTTTCTGAAGACCCACAGGTAGTAACTAGCGAAGGTTCTTATACTACAGTATTAAGTACTACTATAGCAGGAGAAAATGACACACAAGAGCAAGAAGGCGAAGACTTTTTTGCATCTGAAAAATGGAGATTAGATGGCAGTACGTTATACTTCGGTTCTGGTGAGGAAGAAGTTGGCTACACTATTGTAGAACTTAATGATTCTAAAATGTCTCTTCGTTACGAGCTAAATGAAACTGTTGAATCGTTCTTTGGAACTTCTACCGTTAGTGCTACTTACAATATGACGTTAAGTAAATAATTACAACATTATTATATATAAAAATGCCCGGTACATACCGGGCATTTTTTATTTCTGCTAGTTAGATATTTATCCTAACGCTTGCGCTATATCTGCGATGATATCATCTATATGTTCTAGACCTACAGAAATTCTAACTGTTCCGTCAGAGATACCAACAGCTGCACGTTCTTCAACACTTAATTTACTATGCGTAGTTGATGCCGGGTGCGTTACTATTGTTCTTGAATCTCCCAAATTGGCAGAAAGGGACAACAGTTTAATAGAATCAAAAAACTCCCTACCTGCGTTTAATCCTCCTTTTACCTCAAAAGCTACTACACAACCACCAGCTTTCATTTGCTTAATGGCTATCTCATATTTTGGATGCGATTTTAAGAACGGATATTTCACCCAATTTATGTTTTCATGTGCTTCTAAATACTCCGCCAGTTTTAAAGCATTTTCACAATGCCTATCTACTCGTATTGCCAAAGTCTCCAAACTTTTCGATAACACCCATGCATTGAACGGTGATAAAGCGGGACCAGTTATTCTTGAAAAACGATATACCTTGTCCATCAATTCTGCACTACCCACAGTAATACCTGCTAATACTCTACCTTGACCATCCATTAGTTTTGTACCTGAATGAATGACCAAATCTGCACCAAACTTTATAGGCTGCTGCAAATAAGGCGATGCAAAACAATTATCTATTACCAGAATTAAATTATTCTTTTTCGCAATCTTACCCAACTCCTCTAAATCTAATACATCTACCCCAGGATTCGTAGGCGTCTCTGCATAGATGATTTTTGTTTTCGGAGTGATTAAACTTTCTATTTCCTCTAATGCATCTATCTTGAAATAGGTGTGGTCAATATTCCACTTTGGAAAGAAGTTGGTAAATAATGAATGTGTTGAACCAAATATACTTCTTGCTGAAAGCACATGATCACCACTATCTAACAATGCCGCTAAAGTAGAAAACACAGCCGCCATACCAGATGCAAATGCAAAGCCACTCTCTGCACCTTCCATTTGGCAAACTTTATCTATAAATTCAGTTGAATTTGGGTTCGAGTAACGTGAATATATATTCCGCTCTTTCTCCTCCGCAAAGGATGCACGCATATCTTCTGCATCTTCAAATACAAAACTAGATGTCAAATACAACGGTACAGAATGTTCCAAGTTCTCTGTTCGCTTTAATTGCGTACGTATCGCGTTGGTTTCAAATTTATTATTGTTCTTTTTCATTTCTTATTTTTTTTGGCGTTTGCTTCAACCAAACGATTACCCTTTTTCCGCTATTCTTAGAATATCTCCAAATACTCCTCTAGCTGTAACAGCTGCTCCTGCACCTGCTCCTTGAATTACTAACGGATTTTCACCGTAAGATTCCGTATAGATTTCTATGATAGAATCTGACCCTTTTACTTGCCCTAAAGCACTTTCTTTTGGAACGGATATCAATTTCACATCTAATACACCTTTTTCCTTTTGAAGATTTCCATGCAAGTCACCTACATAACGTAAAACGTGGTTAGGTTTCTGATTCTTTTTAATTTCATTGAATTTAGCATCCAACACATCTAAATTTTCTAAAAAGAAATCAACCGCTCCTTCTTGTAATTTCTTAGGGATAAGATTATCAATATTAATATCTCCAAACTCATTATGCAAATCTAGCTCACGTGCTAAAATCAACAACTTTCTACCTACATCATTGCCAGATAAATCTTCTCGTGGATCTGGCTCTGTAAAGCCTTGCTCCATTGCATCTTTTAAAATAGATGAGAATGGTAGGTCGCTTTCTGAAAAAGTATTAAAAATATAACTTAAAGAACCAGAGAACACTCCTTTAATTCTGGTTATATTTTCGCCTGATAAATGCAATAACTTAATGGTATCTATTAGTGGTAACCCTGCACCTACATTGGTTTCATACAAATATTGCTTTTGATTCTTTTGCAACTCTTCTCGTAGCAACTGATAAAAGTCGTACCGTAAGGTATTGGCTATTTTATTTGAAGACACGATATCAAAACCATGTTCTACAAACTCAAAATAGTTTGCTACAAAGTCTTTACTTGCCGTATTATCAATAACAATCAGGTTCTCTAAATGATGACGTTTTGCAAAATCAAAGACATCTTCAACTTTATACGCCTTTCCTTTTTGCTTTAGATTCGTTTTCCAGCTTTTGGTAATTCCCTTTTCATTTAACAAAATCTTTTTAGAATTCGCGATTCCAAAAACCCGTAAATCTAACTTTTTGCGATCCTTGATTGATTTGGCAGATTTCAGAATTTGGTCTATCAAAGTTCCACCAACATTTCCATGTCCAAAAACAAGAATATTTATTTTTTTACTGATTCCAAAAACCTGCCCATGCATAACGTTTACCGCCTTATGCAAATCAGATTTTTTCACCACCAAACTCACATTCTTACCTGATACCGTATTATTGAATAATAATGGCACTATCTGGTTTTTAATCAATGCATTAAATGGATTATGGAACGTACTTAAATCTTGACCTACAATCGAAATAATAGACACATCATCTATCACCGTAATCATATTCACATCTTTAGATTCAAAATCATTACTGAATTCGTTCTCTAAGGCCAATTTTGCTCTCTTAGCCTTGTCTTTCTTAACCACAAGTCCAATGCCTCTTTCCGAAGAACCTTGAGATATTATACTTACACTAATATTACTTGATTCCAGCGCCTTAAAAATTCTGGCATCTACACCTACTTTACCTAACAAGCCGCGACCTTCAATATTGATCATGGCAACATCTTCAATTACAGAAAGTGATTTAATGCCTTCTTTGCTAGATTTGGCACTTATTAATGTTCCTTCATTATCATCATTATACGTATTTAAAATACGCAGCGGAATGTTCTTTTCAATTAGCGGAATTATCGTTTTTGCATGTAGTATGGTAGCTCCAAAATTCGCTAATTCATTTGCCTCTTCATAAGAAAGATTTTCTAACTTTTTAGCTTCTGGCACATAATCAGGATTTGCAGTATATATTCCGTCAACATGTGTATAATTCTGCAATTCTTCAGCATCTAAAAAATTTGCTAAAAGTGCTGCTGAATAATTACTCCCATTTCTACCTAAAGTAGTTGTCTCTCCATCTAACGTAGATGAGATAAAACCGGTGACCACTGCTACAGTATTTTTGGGAATTTCAGCAAACTTGAGTAAAACCTGCTCTTTTGATTCTGCTTCCAATACTTTGGCATCACCAAATGTATTATCGGTCTTTATCACCTTACGGGTATCTACCAGCGCTGCATTGATACCTTTTCCTATTAATAATTTAGTAACCAACTTGGCAGAAATCAATTCACCATAAGCTAGTACCTCATCTTTAATTTTAGCACTGTAATCACCCAACAAAGAAACGCCTTCATACAACTTCGCCAAGCCTTTAAACTCTGCCGATAAATTGATATTCTTATAGGTATGCTTTTGATATTTTTCTAGAGCTACAAAGTCCGACTTATAGTCTTTTCCCTTTGCAGCTTTCTCCAACATTTCTTCTAACTGATCTGTAGCTTTTTCCCTAGCGGATAAAACAATGGCAATGTTCTCATCATTCTTTACCTTATTGGCAACAATATCTAATACACGCTCTAGCCCTTCTCCGTTGCTCAAGGACTTACCTCCAAACTTTAGAATCTTTATTTTCTTGACATTTCCGTTGGTGTTGAAAATACCACCTAGCAGTTTCTCCATTTGATCGAACTCGATCAAAAACGCATCATGACCATGTAATGACTGAACCTCTCCATAGGTAACGTTACTCTTAGCTTGCGCCAATTGCTTAAACGTATCTTTATTTTCTTGTGCGGTAAAGAACATATCAGAATCGACACCAATAATATGAATGTTGGTATCGCTATTTTGCAATTTAATGAAATTCTCATCTCCACCTCTAGTAACATCAATGGTCTTCAACAACTGGTTCATCAACTTGTAAGCCGATAATTGAAAACGCTCTTGTAGTTTATCGCCATGATGCATTAACCAGCTTTCTACATTAAAAACCTTTAGCTCTTCATTTGTACTTCTTTTGAAGCGCTCTTTGAAGGAAGCGGGAGTTCTATAGCATAACATTGCATGCATACGCGCATCATGTACAGGCTGCTTGGAGTTCACTAAAAACTGCTCTTGAATCTGACAATTGGCAATTAACCAATCGGTCGATTTCCAGTCAGATGCCACAGGTATTAAATGCTCTGTCAGTGTTGGGTGTAATGCTGCCATTTCCCAAGCAATACCGCCACCTAAAGACCCACCAATTAAAGCAAACAAACGTTCTACTTTCAACTGCTGTAATCCTAATAAGAACATTCTTGCTACATCTCCGGCAACAAAATCTTTATAGTTTTCAATAACGAATTTATCATGACCATTCCCTGGAATGTTGAATGCCAAAATGGTATATTTTTGGGTATCAATACATTTTTCATCACCAATAAGTGCAGACCACCAACCATCATCTCCGGTAACATTAGAGTTTCCCGTTAATGCATGGTTCACCAAAATAATAGGCGCTGTATGTAACTTTTTACCGAATACCTGATAAGACAATTGAATGTCTTGAGAGATCCCGCTTAAGGTCTTGTATTTTTTAATCTGTAATTGATGTAACATCTATTTCAAAATCAATTTATGGCTTGGCTTCGACTTTGCTCAGCCACCAGCACTAGTATTTTATTATCAAATAATCGGTCACTTGAGCTTTACTCAGCAACCGATTGTTTAGTCTTTTTTGCTTATACCTTGTTCAGTAATCTAAATTAAAGACTAGCAAATGCCTGTTCTAAATCGGCTTTTAAATCTTCAATATCTTCTAGACCAACAGACAAACGAATTAAATCTTGACCTACACCTGCACTTTCTTGCTGCTCTGCAGTTAATTGTTGGTGCGTTGTACTTGCTGGGTGAATGATTAATGACTTCGTATCTCCAATATTAGCTAACAAAGAAAATATCTTCGTAGCATCGGTTACTTTTTTAGCAGCTTCAAATCCGCCATTAACGCCAAAGGTAACTAATCCGCTTTGTCCTTTTGGCAAGTATTCTTTAGCTAATGCGTTGTACTTGTTGCTCTTAAGCCCTGGATAGTTTACCCATTCCACTTCTTTTCTACCCTCTAACCAAGTTGCTAATTCTAATGCGTTTGCACTGTGTTGCTTAATACGAACTGGCAAGGTTTCTAAACCTTGTATAATTTGAAATGCGTTAAACGGACTCAATGCTCCGCCAAAATCACGTAAGCCTTCTAAAATTAATCTAAAGGTAAACGCTGCAGCTCCTAATGCTTCGCTATATACTAGACCGTGGTAACCTGCAGATGGCTCCGTAAATTCCGGGAATTTTCCGTTAGTCCAGTCAAACGTACCTGCGTCAATAATAGCACCTCCTAAAGAAGTTCCTTGTCCGCCAATGTACTTTGTCAATGAATGAATTACCAAGTTTGCTCCGTGCTCAATTGGGTTTAACAATGACGGAGTAGCAACTGTATTATCCACTATAAATGGAACACCTGCCGCTTTAGATTCTTTTGAAATTCCTTTCAAATCCAACACATCTAATTTCGGATTCCCTAAAGACTCCACAAAGAATGCTCTTGTATTGTCTTGTACCGCTTTTCCAAAATTTTCAGGATCTGATGCATCTACGAATGTTGTTGTGATTCCGAATCTTGGTAAGGTTACGTTCAATAAGTTAAACGTACCACCATACAAACTGCTTGATGCCACAATGTGATCACCTGCTTTTAATAATGTCAATAAACCAGTTGAGATTGCAGCTGTACCCGATGCAAATACTACCGCACCAATACCACCCTCTACAGCAGCTAATCTATCTTGTAAAATTTGATTCGTCGGATTGTTTAAACGTGTGTAAATAAAACCTAGTTCTTTTAAAGAAAATAAGTTTGCCGCATGGTCTGTATCGTTAAATACATACGATGATGTCTGATAAATAGGCACTGCCCTTGTACCACCGTTGGTAGTTGTGTCGTGACCTGCGTGTAATGCGTTTGTTGCTAATTTGTAGTTACTCATGATTTTGTTGTTTTTAAAAATTGTTTAAATAATTAAAAAGCTCAACCTCGACCTGCAAAAATTGCGGGTAGGTAAAATCAAAAAGTTATAAGAAAGTAATATCGATAAAAAATCGATTACTGTTATCCATCCCCTAAGGGTAGAATGTAGCACCTTCTTTGTATGGAACAAAGGGTTGCTAAGGTTTCAAAGGGTCTAATCCCTCCACCTTTCTTGATAACTATTCAATAAGTGTGTGAACTTTGAGCTACAAATATTGGGCAGAAGATTTTAAAAACCTAGTATTTTATGAAAAATATATAATTTGAGGTTTTGTTGTTAGTTTTCTGTGGGATTTCAGGTTGATAAAAAATGTTTACCTAAAAGGTTCTCGATACACTCTTGACCTACGAAAAATAGGTCAAAAGCACTCGAACTAGCAATACGTTAATATACTTTTTAATAAATTATTACTTTGATGCCCCGCTACTCCAACACAGAAAACTCAATACTAGAATCTGTAAATACCGTATGGGTTTGAGTTTTAAAATCTGATTCATCTGCTTCAAAGATATTATCTACATAAGTCTGAGGATTTAAATCTATCAACGGAAACCACGTGCTCTGTAATTGCACCTGTAACTTGTGCCCTTTTTTAATAGTATGAAAAACATCTTGCAGCTTTATGTTTACTTCTGTCTTTTGATTCGCTACAAATGGCTCTGGATTGGCAAAGCTATTTCTAAATCTACCTCTAAGCACCTCACTACGTACCATTAAATGGTAGTTGCTCATTTTTAAGTGGTCTTGCATACCTTCATAGGCTGGTTCATCTGCCGGGTGTACGTCAATAATTTTTACAATCCAATCTGCCGCGGTACCCGTAGTGGCTACTTTTAGTTTTGCTAGAATATCTCCGGCTAGGGTCATATCATTTTCCATCACTTCGGTTTCAAAAACCAAAACATCACCACGGCGAGCAGCAAAACGCTGATCATCTGTCATGTATTTTCTTGGTGTAAATACCGTTTTAATATCTTCTGAATACGGGACTGGTTTTTTAATATCACTAATGAATTTTACTTCCTCTATTGCTTTTGGCTCGGTAGTCAGTTCTTGATTTGCAGATAAGTACATATCTTTTTTAACTACACCTTCTGGTGGCCAAGTATCATAGGTCTTCCAATCTTTACGACCAGTATCAAAAACATAAGCTTCCGGAAGTCCGCTATTTTTATCTCCGTTTCCTTTTAAGAAATGATCAAAGAATTTAGTTTCTATATTCTCTTGAAAAAACTCAGAAATTCCATCCCCAAAGTAATAGTTACCAACAATGTTCTGCCCCTTTCTTCTTGCCCATCCGCCGTGATCCCACGGTCCAAAAACCAAAGTGTTGTAATTATCGGCATTGTACTTTTCAATATTCTTGTAGGTTTCTAAGGGTCCGTATAAATCTTCGGCATCGAACTCTCCAGCAACAACCATTGTTGCCACGCTAGACTTTACATTTTTTAAATGCTGAATTAATCCCTTACTCTGCCACATTTCATCATAATTAGGATGCTCTTTTAGCTCGTTCCAGAAATAATCATCGGTTACACCTTCTTTTGCCATACGTGGCGTATCTGTAGTTTCATATTCAAAGAAGCGATCTAAATTTTTCAACGGACCTTCATCTAAAAAGAATTGGTATTGATCTTCTGTAGGTAAATCTGGTAGTGTATACCATGCCGTATCTATAGGTTTATCACCATCGGGTCTAGGAGTACCAAATAATGACGTTGCTCTAAAATAGCTTAACAAATACGCTCCGTTATGGTGAAAATCATCAAAAAAGAAATCGGCTATACTCGCCTGTGGCGATGCTGCCTTTAATGCTGGGTGTGCATCTACAACGGCATAGGTTGAATAGTACCCAGGATACGAAATTCCCCAAATACCTACATTACCGTTATTGTTTTCTACATTGTTTACCAGCCAGTCTATCGTATCATACGTATCTGAACTTTCGTCGATATCTTGATCTGTTTTTTTATTGGGCTTGTAAGCACGCATATTTTCATAATGCCCTTCGCTTAACCAACGACCACGAACATCTTGGTATACCACAATGTAGCCATCTTGCATCATGTGAATATTGGGTGCTATTTTAGTTTTGAAATTACCTTCTCCGTAGGGCTGCGAACTATAGGGAGTTCGTTGCATGATGATCGGGTATTCTGTTGAAGTATCTTTTGGCGAATACACCGTAGTGTGCAATTTGATGCCGTCTCGCATGGTGATATCGACTTCTTTCTTCGTGTAGTTATCCGCTACATAAGTTTCGGAGACTTCGGCATCTGCCACTTTAGGTGCTGTTTTTCTACAGGAAATAATTAGTGTAGAAAGAAAAATTAGGGTAAAAAGGTGTTTGATGGTAAACTTTGGCATGTCTTAAGAGTTTGAAGTCTTAAATCTAAGAAAGTTTACTCGATTTTTGAAGGTTTATAGATAGGTAGACACAGGAAAATGTTGTCTTATTTGAATACCTGTGTAGAAGTGTGCCAAATTGCGTTATAGCACAGTAACTTTGCATTACCAATTAATAGGCAGGCTCAATAGAATTTAAAAATAAATGGTGTAGTGTAGAAAGGAAAAATACTTCATAAATGCTATCAGAAGCAAGCATTTATGAAGCAATTGCGAACAAGATTATATCATGAACAACTTTCTTACAAGCATAAGTATGCCCGTAAAAAAATCACCTTTATATTCTTGAACAGTAGTTTCTTGGAGTAGTTGTTTTTTCATATGGTTAGTGTTTAGCGGGATGGAATTTAATCAGAAAAAGGAATTAATGCAACTGTTTTTTCAGATTTTTCCAAATCTAAGTCCGCGCTGATTTCTACGGCACGGCACTCTTTTTTAGATGCATCAAGAACAACAAATTCAGAGATAAGATCTGTATCTTTTGAGCAAGATTGTAATACTATGCAAGCTAAAATGACTAGCACAATTCTGTGGGGTAATGACATGGCATTCGTAGGTTAAGTTATTACTTTAATAGGTTTTTTATAGATGTTATACCTTTAAACAGTGTTGATAACAAGCTGACATTTGGGACTTCAACCTGTACTTGACGATGTGCGTATTTCGTTTGCACTACAACTATGTATTTCATCTTTTGTAGGTGGCGAGATTTGGGATTCTCTAATTATTACATTATAAATATATGTAATCTTTTTCCTACAAAATAGATTTTGTGGTCAAAACAGACTTTCTTGTTGTGAAGAGGTGTTAATTGGCTTGTGAGGTAATTATAAGGCAAAAAAAATGCCCCGTGAAACACGAAGCATTTTATATACTTAATTCTATTTGAGAAAACATATTAATTTGATTTCACCCTTTAAGTAGTTGATAATCAAAATGTAAACAATAACAAAGTATTCATCTCCATTATAAATACATAGCTTCGTTGCAGTAGCAGTAACGTCTATAAATTAAATGCTGTCTTTATCTCTGCTACTTTATCTAACTTCTCCCAAGTAAATAATTCCACTTCTTTTTCAATACGACCGTTATATGGTGATTCAAAAACTTTAGTAACAGTTATTGGCTGCTTACCCATGTGTCCGTATGCAGCGGTTTCTAAGTAAATTGGGTTTCTTAATTTTAAGCGATCTTCAATAGCAAAAGGTCTCATATCAAATAACTGCGCTACTTTCTTTGCAATGTCACCATCGCTCAATCCTACTTTTGATGTACCGTAGGTATCTACATAAATAGATGTAGGTTCTACAACACCAATAGCATAACTAACTTGTACCAAAATTTCAGTTGCCACACCTGCAGCTACCAAATTCTTTGCTGCATGACGCGCTGCATAAGCTGCACTACGGTCTACTTTACTTGGATCTTTACCACTAAAAGCACCACCACCGTGAGCTCCTTTACCACCGTAAGTATCAACAATAATCTTTCTACCTGTTAAACCGGTATCGCCATGCGGACCACCTATTACAAACTTACCTGTTGGGTTAATATGATACTTGATCTGATCATCAAACAATTTCTGAGTATCTGCTGGTAATTGTGCCTTTACTCTAGGAATTAAAATGGAAATAATATCAGACTTAATCTTCGCCAACATCTTTTCATCATCTGCATCAAAAGCATCGTGCTGTGTAGAAACTACAATAGTATCTATACGTATTGGCTCATTGGCATCTGAATATTCTATAGTAACCTGTGCTTTAGCATCTGGTCTTAGATAATCAATCTCTTTATTTTCTCGACGCATTTCTGCTAATGTATGCAGAATTTTGTGCGAGATATCTAAAGCTAAAGGCATGTAGTTTTCTGTCTCACTAGTTGCGTAACCAAACATCATACCTTGATCACCGGCACCCTGCTCTTCTTTTGAACCACGGTCTACACCTTGGCTAATATCTTGAGACTGCTCATGTATCAAAGAAATAACACCGCAAGAATCTCCGCTGAACTGGTATTCTCCTTTTGTATATCCTATTTTATTAATGACTTCACGGGCAATGTTCTGAACATCTAAATAGGTATCACTTTTAACTTCTCCTGCTAATACTACTTGACCAGTAGTTACTAATGTCTCACAAGCAACTTTACTTTCTGGATCAAAGGCAAGAAAATTATCTAATAACGCGTCACTGATTTGATCCGCAACTTTGTCCGGATGTCCTTCACTAACAGATTCTGATGTAAATAAATATGGCATAACAATCTTTTTTTTTCAAAGGATTTGAAGGAATGCCGAAAAGAAGTGTGATGCGAAGCGATATCAACATCAACTGCTTTAGCATTTTTTTCGCTTTATACCCTAAGGCTAAAACAGAGGTTGCAATCAGTCAAATCCCTCCTCACTTTTTTAATTCAGATGCAAAAATAGAAAAAATGTTCTGTTCAATTCTTAATATGATGTTATTTATTGACTCAATTAAAAGATTTGATAATTCTAACCCTTAATTTTCAATTTTTAAAGATCATATTTTACAGATAACAACACATAGCGCGGCTGCACAAAATAGGCTTGTGTGCTAAAAAATAGTTCATTTGTACTGTCTCTATTTAATGTTGTGGTGTTCAGTAAATTGGTTCCTTTTATACCATATTCCCAACGACTATCTTTTTGCTGATACGTGAGGGTAGCTTCTAGAAAACTATAGCTATTTGATATGGTATCTTCCTCATCCGAATAATTATAATAATCATATTCTACGTTGAAAATAAAGCTCTTTAAAAAACTGGTATCAAAACGAGCGTATGGCCTACTCGTGAAAAATGTTGTTTCTAAATCGCCATTTTCATAATTATTTACGGTGTACCTATACCCTAATTCTAAATTTGGTGCATCTTTAAAATTGGTAGATAAAGCAGTTGTATAATTCTGTGTCAATGAATTTGAGGTTCGCTGCACATTATCTACAAGGTTGTTGGTAGTAGACCAACCTAAATTACCTTGTACAGATGCTTTTATCTTACCAAATGTACGTTCGTATTTTCCGCTTGCCGTTAACGACTCATCTTCAAAATTAGAATTGATGGTACTACTTACTCTATTAATACCAATGATATCAACGCCACTTTTTAAAGCATCTATTCTTTTGGTGTACGCTATGTTAGCAAAAATGTTAGTGAAATTGAACATATTAAAGCTGAAGAAATTTAGCGAAACATTATGGTTGAGCGCACTCTCTAAATCGCGATTTCCACTATACAGCGAATTGTAATTGTTTAACACATAACCTTGCGCAAAATTACTTACATCTGTAAACGAACGTGTTACACGATAATTAAAACGAAGGTTCTCTGATTTCTTTAGTTGTGCGTTTATATATAGGTCAGGCAACAACGAAGTCAAATTATCTTCTACTACAGTACCTAACTGCTCATTCTTTACATTAAACTGATGCAAGGTAACTCCCGGATTGAAAGTAAAAATCCCTGAAATAACTTTATAATGTAAGCCCGCATAAACATCAGACACATGAAAGCCAACTTCATTATCAAACTCATCGCCGTTCATATTTAAAACATCATCATTATCTAATATCTGAAAAATGTTAGAATTGAAATTTTGATTGCTTTGTGTAGTACCTAAGGTTAGATTAAGGTTACTCTTTGTGCCAAGAACTCTGTAATAATCTACTTTGGCATCGACCTTATTGGTTACCACATTTTTAGCCTGATTGATATTATATAAATTCTGATTTTCATCTACTGGAAAAATATCTACAAAGGCAAACTCGTTACGGATCGCTTCATAGAAAGGATCCTCATCTTGATATAAATATTGCGCTTCTACCGCAAAAATGTTCTTCTCATTTAAGGTGTAATAGATATTTAAATTCTGATTTATAGATAACGGCTTCTGCTTTTTTACCTCTGCAATTTGATCGGTAATAGAAGATATAGAAAGTACATCTACCTCTTCATTATCATCTGACTGTTTTAGTAGTGCATCAAAATCTAATTGAAAATCTTCATTAGGCTTATACTTGGCACTCAATTTTGCCAAACCTAAATGTATTGTCTGATCTGTATTCGTGGTAGTACTTTCCACATCATTACTGGCAATATATGATGTGGTTCCTTCAGATTTCATGAGCGTACCGGTGTATGAGTAAATTCCGAATCCGCTTAGATCCAAACCATCCATAGGGGCATAACTAAAATTAGCTGCTGCGAATTTGGTATCAATATCATTTGCCCTATTATTCTGTGCCGAAGAAAGTCCCAACGCATCTGCACCTGTAGAAATGGAGCTTCCTCCTCTAGAATTCAAATTTCGGAACCCGCCTGTAAAATTTCTATAATCGTTACGTGTAAAAGGAACTTCACCTATATTATTTAGATCGGTGATAATATTTATGCTGTATTTAGGACTGTAGTAAAATAACTTCGGGTGCGCTAAATACCTATCTTCAGGACCATAACCTGCTGTTAACTCTCCGAACCAAAAATTCTTTTTACCTTCTTTCAGCTTTATATTCAAAGCCACATTGTCATCGTCATTAGTAAGTCCTTTCATTTGCGACACCTCATTGAAATTACGCAATACCTCTACTTTACTTAAGGCATTTGCTGGAATATTCTCTACCGCCAACTTCGTATCACCATCGAAAAAATCTTTACCTTCTACCATAATCTTACTTACGGTCTTACCCTCTACCTCTATTTGGCCATCATCGTTTATTTCAATTCCCGGTAGGTTTTCTAACACATCTTTTAGTTTCTTTTCAGTACCCGATACAAACGAATCGGTATCGTAAACTATAGTATCTCCTTTTACAGAAACGGGCATTTCATAAGTAACATCTACTTCATCTAATTGCGCCGCTTGCTCTTGCATTACAATATCTTTGACAGCATCATTTTCACCAGCTGTAAATGTGAACGATTCTGGTTTAAAACCGAGATAACTTATTTTAACCGTGTATTGCTGACCAGATTTTAGCTTCAGCTTAAATAGCCCCGCATGATTGGTTATTCCATAAGATTCTAACCCTTGCGTAGCAGTATTTATAGCAATTACATTAGCCATATCAACACCAATACCTAGGCTGTCTTTGACAGTACCTGATAATGATATTTCTTGAGCTGAGCTGATGGCAACCACCAATAATAGCAGGGTTATAAGTACTTTATTTTTCATGTGATAACTATAAAAAAGAATGAATTATGAAGTACTATTTTAGTTTGGTCTACCGCCACCACGACCACCTCTGTTTCTGAAATTCTCTCGCATTTCTTTCATCTTCTCTTGAGAGATTTCATCATACTCAGCTTGCGTTACCTTTTTACCTTTGCTGGGTGCTTTTATTTCTATTTTCTCTGACGGATTCATGGTAATTTCAGAGCAAACAATAGTCGTTATATCATCGTTCACAGCTAATATTAATCCTGGAAGCCCCCAGTATAATCCCGGACCTTGATTTATTGGAATTTCAGGTGTATACCATGCTACAATTTCAACTTCTTTTATAACAAACTCTTCTCCTTTTTTCTCGTCATCATTATTGTCTTCTCCCCTGCCCGGTCTTCTGAAAATCGCACTCATATTAGGGCGCTTTATCGTTTTTGTAGCAGTTGCTTTGAATGCGGTATAATTACCAATTTTCTTAGATTCGCTACCCATTTTCCACTCTAATGACTCTAATTCATCATCTATCAAGAAAATTTTACCTAACAGCTCATTCTTGACCAAATACCGCTGATCTTTTATATTTTTATATAAATCGCCATCTGTACCCGTCATTGCACCAAATCTAGGACCACGACCTCCACCACCTCTTTCACCTGGCTGCTCCAGTTTTTCTTCTTCCTCATAAATAGATGCTGTTTGATTGAAGTTGAGAACAAAGGTCTTCTCATTTGCCCTTTTTATTCGCTCCATCATTTCTTTTTTTCTATCCTCAGGAATGTTTCTGTTCCCAAAATCGAAATTCACCTGTGTTTTACTCTGGTATACTGCTTTACCTTGAAAATCTTGCGCTTGCATGGTAACGCCCATAAAAACCATTATAAAACCTATAAACCAATAATATTTTCCCATGTCCCAAAATTAAATTCCGTAGTATGACACCTTTTTTTGCTTTTGGTTTAATCAATTTCTGTTAATAAATGAATTGAGGCAATTATTTTTATACCATACAACAAATATGTTTTTACTTCCTATAGTTATCTTGTATCTTGTACCATCGAACTTTGTTTGAAAAAAAGAACACAACCATTAATTAATTTAATTCTATGCACATAGCAGTTGCCGGAAATATCGGTGCCGGAAAAACAACCCTAACTAGATTACTTTCAAAACATTATAAATGGGAAGCTCATTATGAAGATGTTGTTGAGAACCCATATTTAGATGATTTTTACAATCAGATGGAACGCTGGAGTTTTAACCTTCAGATATACTTTTTAAATAGTAGATACAGACAAATTCTTCAAATTAAAGAAAGTGGTAAAGAAATAATTCAGGATAGAACTATTTATGAGGATGCACATATTTTTGCACCCAATTTACATGCTATGGGTCTTATGACCAATAGAGATTTTCAAAACTATTCTAGTTTATTTGATTTGATGGAGACCTTAGTTGACCCGCCAGATCTTTTAATTTACTTACGTAGCTCTATCCCTAATTTAGTGAAGCAAATTCATAAGAGAGGTAGAGAATATGAAAATACGATTTCAATTGACTATTTAAGCCGATTGAATGAACGTTACGAAGCTTGGATTCATGGATATGAAAAAGGAAACTTATTGATCATAGATGTAGACGATTTAGATTTTGTAGACAACCCTGAAGATTTAGGTAGTATACTTAACAAAATTGACGCTCAAATTAACGGTCTATTTTAGGTTCACTTTCGAAAAGCCCGAAACCAATGGAAAATTTTGAAAAAAAAGCGACTCGCTTTCTTCAAGATGGAATTCCGTTTTTATTCATCATCGATTTTGAAAAATCAATAAAACAGGTTTTTACGTTTGAAGAAGCTGCAAACCAAAATATCTTCTTCAATATCAAAGGCAACGGTAATGATGAAAATTTTGCTAAAACTAATCTTGAAGGTGTCGATTTTAATTTAAAACCAACAATGGTTTCTAAAGAAATTTATGAGAATGCCTTCAACACCGTTAAACAAGAACTAAATAATGGCAATAGCTTTTTGCTAAATCTTACTTTCCCTACCGCACTTAACACAACGGTAGATTTAAATGAGATCTATCAAAAAGCCCATGCGCCATATAAGCTTCTTTACAAAGATAAATTCGTTGTTTTTTCACCAGAATGTTATCTCAAAATTAAAGACGGAAGCATCTTCTCTTACCCAATGAAAGGCACTATCAACAGCAATGTGCCAAATGCAGAAGACCTACTATTATCGAATAAAAAAGAACTGTACGAGCATAACACTATAGTAGACCTTATACGAAATGACCTTTCCATGATTGCCAAAAAAGTAAGGGTCAATAAATTTAGGTTCGTAGATAAAATTAAAAAAGGAAATCAAGAATTATTACAGACTAGTACTGAAATTCAAGGAGAATTACCTGAGAACTGGAAAGATAATTTCGCTTCTTTATTGCTAAAAACATTACCGGCAGGATCTATAAGCGGAGCACCTAAAAAGAAAACTTTAGAAATTATATCTACCGCAGAAATTGAACCACGTGGTTTCTATACAGGAATCTTTGGCGTATTTGACGGAGAGCAAATAGATAGTGCCGTAAGCATACGGTTTATAGAAAAAATTAATAAAAAGCTTTTTTACAAAAGTGGCGGTGGCATTACTCACTTGAGCGAGATGGAAGAGGAATACCAAGAACTTTTAGAAAAAATATATGTACCCATTATTTGAATCTGTTTGTATTGAAAATAGCCAAATTAAGAATGAAGAATACCATGAAGCTAGATTCAATAAGTCTTATATTCAACAATATAAAACCCACCCAACCTACACCTTGTTCGATGGCATACATCTAACTAATTTAGACAACAACTTTAAATATAAGTTGCGTATTGGTTACAAACAACATGGTACTCGCTATTCTATTTCCTTATATGAAAACAGCATACCTAAATCACTTAAGCTAGTAAATGATGATACTATAAGTTATTCCTTAAAAAGGAATAATCGTAAAAAACTAAATCAACTGTTTAATCAAAAAGGAAATTTTGACGATGTGCTTATTCTAAAAAACGGATTGATTACCGATGCCTCATACTCAAATATTCTTTTTACAGATGGTAAGCTAATAACTACGCCTTCTACCCCATTGCTTCAAGGCACATGTAGAGCTAGACTTTTAGAAGAAAACAAAATTACCGAAGCTCACATTCTAGAAAGTGATATTCAAAATTTTAAAAGTTTTCAATTAGTAAATGCTTTAAATGATTTTGATGATACTAGATGGGTGCCAATTTCAAATATACAAAAAGGGTAATTTCTAAATAAATCCGTTTTTCTTAGCGTGTTCAATGGCTTCCTCTGTTTTATTCACCATTAAAAAAGGAATATCCTTAAAGTCAGAAAATAGATTTTCAATTCGTTTCATTCGTTTAGAATGGTTAACGCTACGTAAATAAATAGCTTTGACCCTACCAGGAAACAATGTAGATACCTCTTGATAAATATCACCATCTTTTTCGCCGCTATCACCAATTAAAATAAACGGTAGATTAGGATATGCTTTTAATAAATTATTTATTTCTTTTTGCTTTTGCGGCTTTTCATCGCTTTTGGACCTCCTTTTAAAACTTGCCATGCTTCGCAATAAAATGGGTCCTTTAGGAAAATTATTGGTCTTTAAAAAAAGCTCAAGATATCTATATAAATTCCACGGACTATGACTAACATAAAATATGGGGTTAGCTTCTTGACCACTTTTCCCTTGGTGAAGTTTAGTATAAAAATCAGACGCCCCTTCTAATTGTAAGCGCTTGGTAGCCCTTTTAAACATGGTATTAATAATTACCTTCCATTTTAAAGAAGACACTACACCTGTATGTAAAATGGTATCATCTATATCACTAATTACTCCAAACTTGGCATTACTACTAGGTATTAACATTTCACCTGGAAAACGATTTTGAAGTAATATCTCTCTATTTAATTTGGTATTCGCAAAAGACAGCTCAAAATTCACCCAGCCCTCTTCATTTGCCAGACTTTGGAGTCCTTCTACATGCTCATCAATTAAATAATAACCATCATTATCGGTTGTACCTTGTACCGTATGACCATTGGAAAACGTAATCTTAACTGGGGAGTTTTTTATTTCATCAGTTTCAAACCGTTTCCATGTATTCTGCATTAAATTAAAAATACCTTTTTGGTCTAAATCGATATTTTCATCTTCAATAGCCCTACCTCTCGCATACAGTCGAGTAGCATTACCGTATGATTGAAAGTTGATGATTTGAAGTTTATCTTTTTTAAAAATACCCATGGCCTTAAAATTACGGTCTTTCAACAACCTTTAAAATTTTTATTTCAAGAATTATTGATTTTACCACCAACAAGCAATCATTCTCTGCGTCTGTTTTAAATGAATGTCTCTTTCACTCATTCAAAAGCAGCGTTAACTCATTACTCATTTCACAGCCTTTAGGTTTATTATAGTTTTAGATAAGCAAATAAATAATAACCCTACTTGTTTATGCAAGTCTAAAATTCAAATATTATGAGACCAAAAAAAAATCCACAGAAAGACCTTAACAAAAAGAGCGGAATGTTCTTTGTAATCGGACTACTATTAGTATTAGGTATGGTGTACACCGCGTTAGAATGGAAATCATTTGAATCATTTAAGGAGTATGAAGTAGCTTTTAACAAAACTGACGAATCGATAGATGAAGAAATTCCGGTTTTCGAACTAGAAGTTACTCCTCCACCAAAACCACCAGTTCTACCAACTGAGATAGAAATTATTGAAGATGATGATCCTATTGAAGAAACTGAAGTTATCGCTATTGAGGTAAATACGGAAACCGAGGTTGTAGACGCATCAGATTTTGAGGTTATCGAAGAAGAGGAAGAGGTGAAAGTTATCTGGAGTACAATTGAAGAGGTGCCCGTATTCCCAGGTTGTGAAAATGAAAAAGACAAAAGGGCTTGTTTTAATGAGATGATGCAAAAGCATATTCGCAAAAACTTTCGCTACCCAAAATTAGCCCAAGAAATGAACATTGAAGGTAGAGTCAATACTACATTTATGATCAACAATGATGGTACTATCGGTACTATTCGAAAAAGAGGTCCGCATGATGTACTAGAAAAAGAAGCCGTAAGAATTTTATCTAAATTACCAAAAATGACTCCTGGTAAACAAAGAGGTTCTGCTGTAAAAGTTTCATTTGCAATTCCAATTACATTCAAACTACAATAGTTCTAAAAACAAAAAACCATCAGCAAAGCTGATGGTTTTTATATTTCAAGTGAAAAATTACTGTTTATTAATCTCCACTTTTTCTATAGTAATTTCCGTAGCAGTTCCTTTCTTTTCAATTGTAGCATTCTCAAATGCTTGCAATTGTGCCTCTACCTCTGCTTTGGTACCATTATAAATTACTTCTTTAGTAATAGATTCACCATTTACCGTTGTAGAATACGTAACAATAGCTTCCGCCAAATCTGCACTTTCTACATTCATTTCTATAGTAACCTCTTTTGTATCATTTAACAATGCAACACCTTCTTCTGCATGACCTCCTAATATTGGTGCAATTACCAACCCTATCAAACATGTCAATTTAATTAAAATGTTCATTGAAGGACCTGAAGTATCTTTAAAAGGATCACCAACAGTGTCACCAGTTACAGCTGCCTTATGAGCTTCTGAACCTTTATACGTCATTTCACCATTAATTTCAACACCAGCTTCAAATGATTTCTTGGCATTATCCCAAGCACCACCTGCATTGTTTTGGAAAATTGCCCATAACACACCAGATACCGTTACACCAGCCATATAACCACCTAGCATTTCTGCGATTGCCAATTTATTCATTCCGAATAACATAGGAACGAATGCAATTACCAACGGAAAACCAATAGTCAATAAACCAGGTAACATCATTTCTTTTAAAGAAGCTTTTGTAGAAATTGCCACACATTTATCATATTCTGGCTTGCCTGTACCTTCCATAATACCAGGTATCTCTTTAAACTGACGTCTAACTTCCTGAACCATTTCCATAGCTGCTTTACCTACAGCATTCATTGCCAATGCAGAGAATACTACCGGCACCATACCCCCAACAAATAACATTGCCAATACCGGAGCTTTAAATATGTTAATGCCATCAATACCTGTGAAAGTGACATAGGCGGCAAATAATGCCAAAGAAGTTAATGCTGCAGAGGCAATAGCAAAACCTTTACCTGTAGCTGCAGTTGTGTTACCTACAGAATCTAATATATCCGTTCTTTCTCTTACAATAGGTTCTTGCTCACTCATTTCGGCAATACCACCTGCATTATCAGAAATTGGTCCGAAGGCATCAATTGCCAATTGCATAGCTGTAGTTGCCATCATTGCAGAAGCTGCTAAAGCAACACCATAAAATCCTGCAAATGCATAAGACGCCCAGATAGCACCTGCAAACAATAAAACGGATGGGAATGTAGAAATCATACCAGTTGCTAAACCTGCAATAATATTTGTACCTGCACCTGTTGAAGATTGTTGTACAATTTTTAAAATTGGAGATTTCCCTAATCCTGTATAATATTCTGTTACTGAAGAAATAACTGCACCTACTACTAAACCTACCAAGGTGGCATAGAATACGCGCATAGAAGATATTTCTAATAAACCTTCACCAAAGAATTCCATTTTCATGGTTTCAGGCAACATCCAAGTAACTAATCCAAAACATGAGATTGCAACCAAAACAATTGATGTCCAGTTACCAATATTCAGAGCACCCATTACCTCAGTTTCTTTAGCATCGTTGCTTTTTATTTTCACCAACATGGTACCTATAATAGATATAATTATACCTGCACCGGCAATTGCCATTGGCAATAATATAGGTCCAATTCCACCAAAGGCATCAGTAATATTACCACCCATATCTTTAATTACATAGTTACCCAAAACCATAGCCGCAAGAACTGTTGCTACATAAGAACCAAATAAATCCGCTCCCATACCTGCAACATCACCTACATTATCACCAACATTATCTGCAATTGTAGCTGGGTTACGAGGATCATCTTCTGGTATACCTGCCTCTACCTTACCTACCAAATCTGCACCTACATCTGCCGCTTTGGTATAAATACCACCACCTACACGAGCAAATAGTGCAATAGACTCAGCACCTAAAGAGAAACCTGCAAGGGTTTCTAAAACTATTGTCATATCCATAGTCGATGTCCAAACACCGCCCATAAAAAATTGAAAGAACACTATAAAGAAGATAGTAAGTCCTAATACTGCTAAACCAGCAACACCAAGTCCCATTACCGTACCGCCACCAAAAGAGATTTTCAATGCATTAGGTAAACTGGTACGAGCTGCCTGCGTAGTTCTTACATTGGTTTTGGTAGCAATTTTCATACCTATATTACCTGCGTAGGCAGAAAATACCGCACCAAAAATAAATGCTACTACAATTAGCCAATGTGTTGTTGGCACTACGAAAGAAACGATTGCAAGTAAAATACTTACAACGACTACGAATATAGCCAGAAGCCTATATTCTGCACTTAAGAAGGCAAGGGCGCCTTCATAAATGTGATCTGATATTTCTTTCATTTTCCCATCCCCGGCATCCTGTTTTAATACCCAAGATCTTTTAATGCCCATATAAATTAGGCCTAATACTGCCATAAGAATTGGCATGTAAATCATCATTGACTCCATTTAATCTATTGTTAGTTGTTAGTTCGACTAATGTAGTAAATTAGAATAGAATAAAAAAAGCCACTTTTTATTAAAAAAAGTGGCTCAAATGATGTAAAATATTATTTATATGACAAAAGTGCCCTTTGCTTTGTGCTCACTATCATCATATCTCTTAACACATTCATGGTAAATTTCGACTGCTTTAGCAGCATCGCTCCACCCACCTGTATCAACTTTCTTCTCTTCTAAATCTTTATATACTTGAAAGAAATGTTCGATTTCTTTTAATCTATGCGGATTCAAATCACTTATATCATTGTTATTGCTCCAAATTGGATCTGAAACTGGCACACAGATAATTTTCTCATCCGGACCTTTCTCATCTGTCATATGAAATACACCTATAGGTTTCACTTCCATCACCGTCATTGGGTACGTTGGTTCTGTTCCCATTACTAAAACGTCTAATGGATCCTTATCCAACGCTAAAGTTTCAGGTATGAATCCGTAATCACCAGGATACATCATTGAAGAAAATAACATACGGTCAAAACGAATTTTATGTAAATCAAAATCGTATTCGTACTTGTTTCTGCTTCCTTTCGGAATTTCTATTAAAACATCAAAGGTTAAGCCATTTGCTGCTGCCATATTAAAAATTGTTTAATTTATAGTTTCTTATGAAACGTTACTAAGTTGTTATAATTGTAAAAATTAATCGAATTAAAAAACAAATCCAAACGTACCGGTTACACCGAACTTTCTCGCATCTGGATTCTCTAAATAATTTCCTCTAAAATTAAAATCTAATCTGAATACCTTAAAGATATTTCCTATTCCAAAAGAATATTCATAGTATATTTTTTCTGATGGTGCACGTAACGGTGTATTTACTGTTGCTGGTGCACTTAGGGCTATATTCTCATCAGACAAATCTCCCCATACTCCGCGCAAAGCTACGATTTCCCTTAAATTATATTTCCTTAGAAAAGGAATTCTTGAGAAAAACCGTCCATTAAAATTATGTTGCAAATGAACTGCAGCATAAGTATCGGTAACAAATTCATAAAAATCTAAATTTGGAAAGGTACCATAGTTAGAGAAAAATGTTTGATTACCAGGCACTACGCTTAAAAGTCCTAAAGGTACTTCACCAAATGTTTTACCCAATTCTACAGTACTTAACAACCTACCAAAACCACCTAATTGCCATGGTTGGCTATATGAAAATTGGAGCTTGCTATAGTCAAAATCACTATTCATTACACCCTTAGTCCCCTTTGTATAATTTAATAATATAGTACTGTAAGTATCATTGACATCTCTACGCTCTACCCCAAAACCAATAGTTTTTTTACCAGGAGTATACAGCACCAATGCATTAAAATCGAATTGACGTATTTCTGACGAAACTCCTGTTGGAGATTCTGGATTTACATAATCTAAACTAAAATCACCGGGCAATGCAGAACTCAAGGTTCTAAACGTACCACCCACAGATAATTTTAAATTGGTTATCGGTTCAATTTCAAAATTAAGCGCACTAAGATTGATATTCGTTAATCTATTATTAGCACCTACCGTTAATAAAGAAGAAGAGGCAATACTTCTACCCAAGACATCATTAGTTGCGGTTAAACTAACGCCAAGCTGCTCTATATCTCTACGGTTACCACCAGAAACGATTAATCTGCTATTTTTATCTAATAGCATTTTACCCGACAAGCCGTGTTTAAATTTATGATCTTTGAATCCGTACGCAGTGTATCCTTCTATTCTCCAAAGATCATTTTGCCCATAGTAGGTTCTTGCTCCAAGTCGCACTCGCGCCCCTTCTGCAGTATTGTATCCAAAGAAATCATAAACAGAGCCTAAGTCTAAATTCCATTTATCTACCTCTACATAACCAGATCCTAAAATACTTACAAAATTATAATAGGTTTTAAATTTTGGTACGGTTTTAAGAGTGTCTAGCAACTTATAAATACCCTTTTCATCTTTATTTAAACTTTCTAACCTGTTCTGTTCCCAAAAGGCATCATCTTTAATAATCTGGGTAACGTCTAAAGGGTTTCTATCTTTTTTATAGACCTCTCTTGGCTTAACCTTATTGAACTCGTAATTATCATAAACACTTGTTCGCTTTCCGTATAACCCTTTTGATTCTTCTTTTTTGTTAAAACTAAAATCACTCAACATATAATCGCGTTTCAAAAGAAACACAGAATCATTCATTACTTCAAAATCTTGCTCTATGTAGATTTCTTTTACCCAGTTGATATTAGCACTTTTGGTAACCTGAAGATTAATATTTTTCACCGCCCACGTAGAATCATTTACCCAAAAATCCCCTTTAAAGGTCAATTCATTTTTACGCCGTGGATAGTATACAATATTATAACACCACTTATTATCTATAAAAGCACTATCTCGAAGCGCATAATTATACACATCTACTCCGGTTTTTGATAGCGGACTAGTGAAACTTTTATCGAAAAATTTCAGGTAATTATTATAGACATCATATTCTTGATATAAGTCTTGTACGAAAGCTATAATAGCTTGATTGTTTTCGAATCCGGAATTCTTATTCCCTAAAACTTCCTCTTTTTCCTCTTTGATTTTATTATCACCGTAAACTTTAGAAAAAGTCTCGTTTAAAAAAATTGGCAAGTATGTTTTACCTGTTATACGAGAAGTATCTAAATCTTGAAAAACAAATTCGAGTCCTTTAAAAACCTTACTTTTTATAAGCGAACTATCTATCGTATTTAAATCGAACTCTACCTTTTCATACTTATCAAAAGCGTATTGATTAAACTGCCTAACACCGTTCTGGCGTTTCTTAGACCAAATTTTTCTAAGTATATCTACCGCAGGATTATTCTTTTTAGATTGCTTGCCAGCTATCAACACCACTTCGTTTAACTGCTCTGCAGCTTCAACCATGGTTATTTTTAAATCATAAACAACTTTAGAATCTAATTGAAGTTCGTAATCTGTATAACCTATAAAAGATATAATTACTGTAGGGTATTCATTTTCAGACTCTAAATAAAACCGTCCATCATCATTTGTAATGGTACCTTCTGTAGAATTTTTAAAGAATACGTTAGCGAAGGATACAGGCTCACCCTGCTCATCAATGACAATACCACCAATTTTAGTCTGGCCTTGAGCTATGAACACACATAGACTTAAGAATATGAAAATTATCCCTCTCATTAGAATTCGTTGTTCAATAAAAAAATTTGTTGCAAATAACATACTAATAAAAAAAGCTTCTCCAGACTTGGTCGGAGAAGCTAAAGTACTTTACAAAAGTAAATCTTTTATTTGTATAAAACTCTTTTAACAGCTTCAACCACATCTTTATGATTAGGTAACCACTCTGCCAATAGTACTGGAGAATATGGTGCTGGTGTATCTGCAGTGTTTATTTTAACAACTGGTGCATCTAAATAATCAAATGCATGCGCTTGTATATGATATGTAATTTCTGTTGCTACATTGCCAAATGGCCAAGCTTCTTCTAAAATCACTAAACGGTTTGTCTTTTTAACAGATTTTAAAATAGCTTCGTAATCTAAAGGTTTTACTGTACGTAAATCTATAATCTCACAGCTAATACCTTCTTTTTCTAATTCATCGGCAGCTTTATCTGCTTCCTTAATAATCTTTCCAAAAGAAACAATAGTTACGTCTTTACCTTCTCTACGAATATCTGCAACACCTAATGGAATAGTGTAATCACCTTCTGGCACTTCACCTTTATCACCATACATTTGCTCAGACTCCATAAATATTACAGGGTCATTATCGCGAATTGCAGCTTTCAATAATCCTTTTGCATCTGCTGGGTTAGATGGCACTACTACTTTTAAACCCGGACAGTTGGCATACCAACTCTCAAAAGCCTGTGAGTGCGTCGCCGCCAATTGGCCTGCTGAACCTGTAGGACCTCTAAATACTATAGGACAAGGAAATTGACCTCCAGACATTTGTCTGATCTTAGCCGCGTTATTTATAATTTGATCAATACCTACCAACGCAAAGTTGAAGGTCATGAACTCTATAATAGGTCTATTACCGGTCATAGTCGAACCAACGCCTATACCTGCAAATCCAAGTTCTGATATTGGAGTATCAATAACCCTCTTTGGGCCAAACTCATCCAACATACCCTTGGAAGCCTTATATGCGCCATTATATTCAGCTACCTCTTCACCCATTAAATAGATAGATTCATCCTTCCTCATTTCTTCGGACATGGCCTCGGCTATTGCTTGCCTAAATTGTAGTGTTTTCATGTATGGTAAATATTATTCTTTGTTATATGCTAGAAAGCAAGCAAAAATATGAAATATAATATCAAAAAATAGAATGCCAGATTTAAAAAAAGTTATAAAATTTACTATGCATGCATAGTAAATTAGGATTTAAATAGCTATCTTCGTCTTCATTGATATAAAGTTTTTTAAACATGAAGATATTAGTTTGCATAAGTAATGTTCCAGACACTACGTCTAAGATAAATTTCACAGATGGCGATACCAAATTTGACACCAACGGTGTACAGTTTGTAATTAACCCGAATGATGAATTCGGTTTAACTAGAGCTATGTGGTTTAAAGAAAAACAAGGCGCTACAGTGCATATTGCTACTGTTGGCGGACCTACTGTTGAACCTACAATGCGCAAGGCACTTGCCATAGGCGCAGATGAAGCTTTTAGAATCAATACAGAACCTACTGACGGGTTTTCTGTTGCTCAACAACTTGCAGAAGTTGTTAAGAACGGAGGTTACGATTTGGTAATAGGCGGTAGAGAATCTATTGATTATAATGGCGGTATGGTACCTGGTATTTTGGCTTCTTTAACCAATATGAATTTCATCAATTCTTGTATTAGTCTTGAAATTGACGGAAACAATGTTACTGCTGTTAGAGAAATCGATGGTGGAAAAGAAAAATTAAGTAGCTCTCTACCTTTAGTAGTAGGCGGGCAAAAAGGTCTTGTTGAAGAAAGTGATTTACGTATACCTAATATGCGTGGTATTATGATGGCAAGAAAGAAAGCATTAACTGTTGTTGAACCTGTAGATGCAATCAAAGCTACCGAAGACAAAAAATTCGACAAACCAGCTCCAAAAGGTCAAGTTAAACTTGTCGATAGTGTAGATCAATTGATTGATCTTTTACATAATGAAGCCAAAGTCATTTAATAACCTATATAGATAGGTAATCATTAAAAACAAAAAAGATGTCAGTTTTAGTATATACAGAATCAGAACAAGGAAAATTTAAAAAGAATGCATTCGAGGTTGCCTCTTACGCTTCTGCAGTTGCCAAAATGATGGGCACAACTGTTACCGCAATAGCTTTCAACACTACCGAGGGAGAATCTCTTGGTGAATACGGAGTTTCTAAAGTAATGAACGTTAAAGACGGTTCATTAGAAACTTTTAACGCTGGTGGCTTCGCAGCATCTATTGCTGAAGCAGTAAAAAGTACAGACGCAAAGGTTGTTATTTTGAGCTCAAGTACAGATACAAAGTATTTAGCTCCCTTATTAGCTGCCAAACTATCTGCTGGCTACGCACCAAATGTAGTTCAGGCGCCAGATAGCACTTCGCCGTTTGTGGTTAAAAGAACCGCTTTCAGTAATAAAGGTTTTGCACACACTCAAATAGATACCGATATTAAAATAGTAGGTGTATCTAATAATGCTTTTGGTGCTCACGAAAACAAAACAGAAATTTCTGTTGAAGAAATAAGTGGTGCTGCCGATGCTGCTACAAATGACACCAAATCTGTTGAAATAGATAAAGTTGTTGGTAAAGCTACTATAGCAGATGCCGATATTGTTGTTTCTGCAGGTAGAGGGATGAAAGGACCGGAAAACTGGGGAATGATAGAAGAACTAGCAGATATTTTAGGAGCCGCAACGGCTTGTTCCAAACCTGTATCTGATCTTGGCTGGAGACCTCACGGCGAGCACGTTGGACAAACAGGAAAGCCCGTAGCAAGTAATCTTTACATTGCCATCGGTATTTCTGGAGCGATTCAACATTTAGCAGGAGTAAGCTCTTCTAAAACAAAAGTTGTAATCAATAATGACCCTGAAGCACCTTTCTTTAAAGCTGCTGATTACGGTATTGTTGGAGACGCCTTTGAAGTAGTTCCTCAATTGATTGAAAAATTAAAGGATTTTAAAGCACAAAACGCGTAATTTTTTGTTATTTTGTGCCCCTTAAAGGGCTGTTCGTATAGTTGGAACCCCAAGTATTCGAACAGCCTTTTTTAGTTAAAAACCTATGAGTCTAGTACGATTAAAAATAAAAGGTATCTCTTACAGCCAAACTCAGAACGGAGCTTATGCTCTTATTTTGAACGAAGTTGAAGGCGATAGAAAATTACCTATAGTCATTGGCGCTTTTGAAGCTCAATCCATAGCAATTGCTTTGGAAAAAGAGATAAAGCCCCCAAGACCACTTACTCACGACCTATTTAAAAATTTCTCAGACAGGTTTGATATCGTTATCAAACAGGTGATTATACATAAATTGGTTGATGGCGTATTTTACTCTAGCATCATTTGCGAAAGAGACGGTATTGAAGAAATCATTGACGCAAGAACTAGTGATGCAATTGCCTTGGCATTGCGTTTCAATGCTCCTATATTCACCTATAAGACTATATTGGACAAAGCTGGTATTTTCTTGAAATTCTCATCTAAAGAGAAAGATCAAAAAGATAACGACGATAGTATTATGGTCGATGAAATTTTGCAAGAAGGGGAAACTATAGAAATAGAATCTGGTGCAAGCGATGGCTACACAGAACTTACTATAGATGAATTAGAAGCAGAATTAAAAAAGGCAGTCACCAACGAAGACTACGAAAAGGCGGCAAAACTGAGAGATGAAATCTCTAAACGCAACTAAACATTAAATTATAGTTTATGAAAAAGGGCAAATGGTTGCTATTTTTTGCACTGATTCTTACCACAATTACTTTTGCTCAAGACGTAGACGTAACTCAACCTTTACAAAGTACAACTGACACCACTTTGGCTGAAGATGTTGCTACTGCTGGTGTTATGGGAATGGAAATCAATGAAGGATTTTCTTTCAACAGTCTCGGCAGAGGAGTTTTAGGCATGGTAGTCTTATTATTTTTAGCCTTTTTATTCAGCTCTAACAGGAGAGCCATTAATTGGAAAACTGTAGGTATAGGTCTGGCTCTTCAATTGGTTATTGCCGTTGGCGTACTAAAAATACCTTTCGTACAATTAGTTTTTGAACAAATAGGAAGAATCTTTGTCAGCATACTAGAATTTACACGTGCGGGCAGTAAATTCCTTTTTGAAGGTTTAGTCGTTGATACTGGTACTTTTGGATACATTTTTGCTTTTCAAGTACTACCAACAATCATATTTTTCTCAGCTCTTACATCCTTACTATTTTATTTAGGATTAATACAAAAAGTAGTAAAATGGCTTGCTTGGGCACTTTCTAAAACCTTGGGTATTTCAGGACCTGAAAGTCTTTCTGTTGCCGGAAACATCTTTCTTGGGCAGACAGAAGCACCTCTTTTAATAAAAGCATACCTAGAAAAAATGACCAAATCAGAGATTCTGCTGGTTATGATTGGTGGTATGGCAACCGTTGCCGGTGCTGTTTTAGCTGCCTACATTGGGTTTTTAGGTGGTGAAGATGAATTGCTACAGTTGGTATTTGCGAAACATTTATTAGCTGCCTCCGTTATGGCTGCTCCTGGAGCGATTGTAATTTCTAAAATACTATATCCACAGACAGAAGAAGTAAATACTGAAGTTCATGTCTCTTCTGAAAAGATTGGCGCCAACGTATTAGATGCTATAGCAAATGGTACTACAGAAGGACTAAGGCTAGCTGTTAATGTAGGTGCTATGCTTTTAGTTTTCGTAGCCATTATTGCGATGGTCAACGGTATTCTAGAATGGACCGGAGATTTTACTCACTTAAATAGCTGGATAGCTGAAAATACCTCGTATTCTAAATTCTCTCTCGAAGCAATTCTAGGCACTATATTTGCCCCTTTAATGTGGTTAATCGGGGTAGCCAATGAAGACATCATGCTTATGGGTCAATTGCTAGGCATTAAATTAGTGGCAAGTGAATTTGTAGGCTATATACAATTAGCAGAACTTAAAGATCTTAGCACCTTACCACATTTAAAGTTTAACAAGTCTGTTATTATGGCTACCTATATGTTATGTGGCTTTGCAAACTTTGCATCTATTGGTATTCAAATAGGTGGTATTGGATCACTAGCACCAGGACAAAGAAAGACGCTATCTGAATTTGGAATGAAAGCTGTTCTTGGTGGTTCTTTAGCATCATTACTTTCTGCAACTATTGCAGGTATGATTTTAGGGTAACTTATATTTTCAACTTTAATTTAGTTAATAAGATCTTTATAACCCTTAATTTAATTTCGTTCAAAAATTCATCGAAATAGTATTTTTGTAATCTGCCAACAAGTTAGTTTGGCATTTATATAATTCTATTGCTATGAAACAATACCACGACCTTTTAAAACATGTTCTTAATGAAGGAAACCAAAAAGGCGACCGTACAGGAACCGGAACTAAAAGTGTTTTTGGGTATCAGATGAGATTTGACCTCAGCGAAGGTTTCCCTATGGTTACCACCAAAAAATTACATTTAAAATCTATTGTATATGAACTACTTTGGTTTTTAAAAGGTGATACCAACATCAAGTATTTACAAGAAAACGGTGTTCGTATTTGGAACGAATGGGCTGATGAAAATGGAGATCTAGGTCCTGTTTATGGTCATCAATGGCGTAATTGGAATGATGATGAAATTGATCAAATTAAAGAAGTAGTTCATTCTTTAAAAACCAACCCAAACAGCAGAAGAATGTTAGTATCTGCTTGGAACCCTAGCGTATTGCCAGATACTTCTAAATCATTTTCTGAGAATGTTTCTGATGGTAAAGCTGCATTACCGCCTTGCCATGCCTTCTTTCAGTTTTATGTTGCCGACGGTAAATTATCTTGTCAATTGTACCAGCGTAGTGCAGATATCTTTTTAGGTGTACCATTCAATATTGCATCTTACGCATTATTTACCATGATGATGGCTCAGGTATGTGGCTATGAAGCTGGTGATTTTATCCACACTTTCGGTGACGCCCACATATATAATAACCATATGGAGCAGGTTGAATTACAACTAAGCAGAGAGCCTAGAGCTTTACCTAAAATGAAAATGAATCCGGAAGTGAAAGATATTTTTGATTTCAAATTCGAAGATTTTGAATTGGTAGATTACAACCCACATCCTCATATAAAAGGGAAAGTAGCTATCTAAACTATGAAAATAAAAGCATCAATTTTACTTATCGTTTGCACCTTCATTTCAATGAACTGTTTTTCGCAAGACGATTCTATTTACTTTCCGCAAGAGGAAATCGTTATTGATCAGTGTGCCGATGCTTTAGATAAAAATGACTGCTTAAGTTATAAAATTGAAGACGAAGTACTTGATATTCTAGAGGGTTTATTTAAAAAAAGGAACCAGGAAATTGATACGTTAAAAGCAAGAATCACTTTTGAATTAAATGATTTAAATCAGATTAATGATGAAAGAACTCATACTTACATCAATGATAAAAAACTGAATAAAAAATTCACTAAAGAGCTCAATCAAAGAATTGCTGAATTGCATGTTTTAAGAGTCGATAATAAAAAGCCCGATATTTACAGACCAAAATACTTTTTGAATTACGATTATTTAACTAGCAATAATCAATTAAACAAAATTCCCTTAGATAGTAATTTCATTTTCAAAGGCGGTGTTATTGAAGAAGTTCCTTTATTTCCAAATCAGACAAGGGTAAATGCCCAAACAGATAGAAAAACGTTTAATACTCTAATGCAACTTCATATTGGTTCTAATTTTGTTTATCCAAAAGAAGCTATTGCAAAAAAGGTCAGTGGCAGAGTAAGTATTATGTTTTTGGTTGATAAAGAAGGAAATGTTGGCAACATTAAAACAAAAGGTCCTGCACCTATTTTAGAAAATGAAGCTAGAAGAATTATTTCCCTATTACCAAAGCTTCAACCTGGCCGTCAAAATGGTCTTCCCGTAAAGATTCCGTATTCTATCCCTATTAACTTCAAGCTTTAATAGTATCAATTTCTTAATTTATCAGGTTAAACTCAATTGAGCATTTTTATTTAACTTTCCATAAAAATTGTTTTCATGGTTAGTACTGATACGTTCTTAGATTTCTTTTTAGAAACCAGAGAACACACCGAGGCTATTTGCAAGCCTCTAGAAATTGAAGATTATGTGGTACAACCTATCATAGACGTCTCTCCACCAAAATGGCATCTAGGTCATACAACTTGGTTTTTTGAAGAATTTATCCTTAAATCATACGATACATCTTATACCGTTTTTGATGAAGATTTTTCATTTGTATTTAACAGCTACTACGAAACCGTAGGCAAACGTGTTGTTCGTGCCGATCGAGGTAATTTGTCTAGACCTTCAGTAAAGAAGGTGTATGAATACAGACAATATGTAACTCAAGCAATGAAGAGCCTACTAGAATCTAATGAAGACAGCACATTATTAGCTGTTCTTGAAATTGGTATACATCACGAAAAGCAGCATCAAGAATTGTTGCTTACAGATATTAAATATATTCTCGGAAACAACCCGCTATTACCTAAATACTCAGATACTTTTCTAGAATTTACCATTGAGAAAGGTACTCAAAGCTGGATTTCTATGACCGAAGGCGTTTATGAAATAGGTCATAATTCTACTGACTTCTGTTTTGATAATGAACTAGGTAGACACAAAGTATATCTACATGATTATCAAATATCAAACAAACTTGTTACTAACGCCGAATATATAGAATTCATACAGGCAGGCGGGTATAAACGTTTCGACCTTTGGCATGCCGCTGGATGGGATTGGGTACAACAAAACCAAATAACATCACCATTATATTGGTACGAGATTGATGGAGTATGGCATTACTATAGCCTTAACGGATTAGCTGAAGTTGATTTAGACGCACCTGTTACCCATATTTCTTATTTTGAAGCATTTGCCTTTGCCCAATATAAAGAATGTCGCCTACCTACTGAATTTGAGTGGGAAGCTGCGCAGGAACAATTTAATTGGGGACAACGTTGGGAATGGACAGAAAGCGCCTACCTACCCTACCCTAATTACAAAAAAGTTGATGGCGCTTTAGGTGAATACAACGGCAAGTTTATGGTGAACCAGAAGGTACTTAGGGGCAGCTCAATAGCAACACCTACCAAACACGCAAGACACACCTATCGCAACTTTTTTCCAACTGATTTAAAATGGCAGTTTACCGGAATAAGGTTAGCTAAATAAATACGACAGATTACGTATGCAAGACACAAAAACTACGCTTACCAATACTAGTGAATTTGAAAAAGAAGTTTCTCAAGGCTTGACCAACAACCCTAAGCACTTATCTTCAATGTATTTTTACGACAAAAAAGGAGATAAGCTTTTTCAAGATATTATGGCAATGCCTACTTATTATCTAACTGATTCTGAATACGAAATTCTTGAAAGCAATAAAGAAGAAATCTCAAATCTGTTTACCGGTTTTGGATCATTTGACTTAATTGAACTTGGTGCTGGAGATGGTAAAAAGACTAAAATTCTATTAAAAGAATTCAGCGACAAAAAAATCGACTTCACTTATGTACCTATCGATATTAGTGACAACGCATTAAATCAATTACAGAATTCTATTGAAAAAGAACTGCCAGAAGTACAGGTTCAACCTTTTCAAGGAACATATTTTGAAGCTCTTAAAGAAATAAACAATCGCGAGAACAGAAAAATAATTTTGTTTTTAGGTTCTAATATTGGCAACTTAGAGCATGAACAGGCAGTTGTTTTTATGAATAAGATTCAAAAGCTAATGCAACCAGAAGACTTATTGTTCATGGGGTTTGACCAAAAGAAAAATCCGCAGACCATATTAGATGCCTATAATGATAAAGAAGGTGTTACCGCAGCATTCAATAAAAATGTTCTTGCTAGAATAAATACTGAACTAAATGCAAATTTTGACTTAGAACAGTTTTTACATTGGGAAGTCTACGACCCCGAAACAGGAACCGCAAAGAGTTATTTAGTTTCGAAAATTGAACAGACTGTACAAATTGAAAATTTAGACCTAACCGTCCACTTTAAGCAATGGGAAACTATACATACCGAAATTTCACAGAAGTACGATGATGAAATAATTACTTGGCTTGCGAAAGAATCTGGGTTAAAAATGACCACTTCGTATGAATCAACAGCATATGGTTATAAAAACTGTGTCTTTAAAAAAGCTTAGATTCTATTACTAAATAGAATAAAAAAAAAGCCTGCTATTTTTAATAGCAGGCTTTCTATATTTCAGTGTTATTTTTTACAATTCTAATACAGCATTCTCAGAACCAGCAAAATCATTCCATTGGTAACGATCAGCCTCACCATCGTTTACATATTCTCCATCAACAATGTATTTGAATTCAAATGAGTTCTCTTTTGGAAGATCAAAAGTCCCTTTAAAAGAGCCATTTTTTTGTTTCTTCAATTCGCTCTTTTTTGCGTTCCAGTTATTGAAATCGCCTACAACAGCTACTTTTTTTGCATCGTCTGTAGGTACCGTAAAAGTAACCTTACATACTGGCTTAGTTTTTAAATATTTTTTTGCAATTGCCATGATATTAGATTTAATATTTAAAGCAAAACTAGTACAATAAAATACTCATTTACAACACTTAAGAGATTTTTATCAAATCCTTAATATTTATGCTTTTTATAGATGTACAACGGAATTTAACCCTACAAAAATACTTTATTATGAATAGCTACTTTCCTGTTTTTAAGATTTTTACAATTGCGTCTATTTCTGCCTCGGTATTATAGAAATGAAAACTTAAACGCACACCGTCGCCTCTTTGAGCACAAAACACATCATTGTCTATTAGTTTTTGATAAGTAGCTTCATTTGCTTTTATATTAAAAATAGTGCTATGCTGCTTTCTTCCCAAAACTTCATCAGATAATAGTCCTAGTTTTTGAAATTCTGCCTTTGCCTTCTCTGATAACTTGCGGTTATGTGCTGTTATTTTATCCATCCCTATTCTTTCAAAAAAATCTAGAGAAAACTTTAAACTCCCAAAAATCAGCGATGACAGATGACCTGGCTCAAATTTCTTAGCGAATCTAATTTCATCTTTTTTATTAAAATCTCCGTCAGCAGCATTAAAACCAATATTATTTATCGCAAACTCATTTTTTACTTGATCTGAAAACAACATAAATCCATTACCATAACCAGCCAATAACCACTTATAGGCACTAGCTCCTAAAACATCAATTCCAGAATTATCAAAATCAAAGCTAGCACTACCACAAAATTGAGTACCATCTACCATGATAATCAAACTAGGATGTTGTTTTTTTAAATCTTTCAAAAATCCTAAATCAATAGCAAAACCATCTAACCACTGTACCAAACTCAAAGCAAGCACATCGATTTTCTGACTTGATATTGTTTCTTGAATACGCTCTTCTAAATTGGCTGTCATAGACATATAGAAAACCTCAAAATCTCTATTCTCAAAACTCCAATTAAGAGAAGGATAATCATTCTCAACAAGTAACACCTTTTTCTTGGAATTCAACCCCTCTAACAACACATTAAGTCCTGATGAAAAATTGCTCACTAAAGCTACGTTCTCTCGTTTACAATTAAAAAACCTACCAACGCTAGTGCGCGTATTTGAAATTACCTTTAACGATTGCTCCCGCATATCGCTACCATCTATTAAAAAGTCTAGATCATGTTCTTGCCGCCATTCTAACAAAGAATCATACAGCAACCCATACACTGCAGTGTTCACATAAATACCTTTTCTTAAAACTGGGAATTCTTTTCTAAATTTTTCCATTGATTATAGCGTATAATACATTTCCTGTATCTTTATACCAAAGATAGGAAGAGTATGTTTTCTAGAAATAAAAATACCTCCAAATTAGATTTAGAGCAGCATGAGCTATTAGAGAATGCTCAAAAAAGGGTTAAACAAAAAAAACGCCTTTACACGCATTTCGTAGTATTTTTAGTTGGTAGTGTTTTCTTGGTGCTTATTAATAAAATATTAAAATACCGACAAGAATATAATTGGTTTGTTTGGGCAATTACCTTTTGGGGATTTCTGTTTGTGCTACATATTTTTAATGTCTTTATTACCAATAAATTCATGGGTAATGACTGGGAACGCGCACAAAGAGAAAAATTAGTAGCGAAGCAAAAGCAACGTATTGCTGAAATGGAAAAAGAAATTGAACAGGAAATAAAACAACCCATCTCAATTGAACCCGAACCTAAAAAAAAACTACTTTGAGTACACTCATAATGATTGCTGCGGCAGCAGAAAACAACGCGCTTGGCAAAGACAACGATTTACTTTGGCATTTGCCAGATGATTTTAAAAGATTCAAGAAATTAACGTCTGGTCATAAAATTATCATGGGTAGAAAAACATATGAAAGTTTCCCTAAGCCTTTACCAAATAGAACTCACATTATCATTACCAGAGATAAAAATTACTTGGTAGACTATGATGAATGTATTGTTGTGCACTCTTTAGATGAAGCAATAGATTTAATAGACAATGAAATTGCCTTTATAATTGGTGGCGGAGAAATTTATAAGCAAGGTGAAAAACGTTCTGACAAAATAGAACTAACCCGTGTGCATGCCACTTTTGAAGATGCGGATACCTTTTTTCCAGAAATTGACGAGAACTATTGGGTGCTAACAAACCAAGAGTTTCACCCAACAGACGAAAAACACAAGTTATCATTCACTTATTTAACCTACGTTAAAAAAGAAAACACCCTTAAAAGTCTTTAAAAGATACTGTGTATTTAGGTTTAGCCAATTCTAAAATCGAAGCAAGTACTTTTACATCACCATTTGTATAAAATTGATGAATGCCAACATTTGTAGAATTGGTCAATAACTCGTTTTTGACTAAAACTGTTCTTGTCTGCCGAGCTACTGCTTGACCAGAGTCTATTATAGTTACATTTTCTGGCAACATTTTTTTCAGTAGCGGAATTAGATATGGGTAATGCGTACAGCCCAAAACAAGGTAATCCATTCCCTTTTCAAGCATAGGTCGTATATAACCCTCTAACAACTGGTATAATTCATCGCTTTGAAGGTTTCCGTTTTCAATCATTTCAACTAAACCGGTGCCTCGTTGTTCTAAAACAGTTATACCGGCAGCATGATTTTTTGAAGTGCTATGAAACAGACTACTAGATAAGGTCCCCTTTGTAGCTAAAACACCCACAATCTTAGATTTAGTATTTATAGCCGCAGGTTTTAATGCTGGCTCAATACCTATAAAAGGAACAGTGTAGTTTGCCCTTAAATAATCAATGGCGTTTGTCGTTGCTGTATTACAAGCAACGACTATAATTTTACAACCTTGGCTTAATAAATATTCAGTATTCTTTATACTCAGCTCTAGAATTCGTTCTTCAGATTTTTCACCATATGGTGCATTCTTACTATCTGCCAAATAAATACAATCTTCATTAGGTAAAAGCTCTTGTATTTCACCCCAGATAGATGTGCCGCCAATACCAGAATCAAAAATACCTATTTGCCTATTGTCCATATTATTTAAATACTTCTGTTATAGGCTTACCAGTTGCTCCGTTTGGAAAAGATATACCTAACAACGCCGAAATGGTTGGTGCAATATCAGGAATCTCAGTTCTGTTAACTGTGGAACCTGGCTTTACACCCATACCATAAAACAATAGTGGCGCATGTGTATCATAAATTTGTGGTGAGCCATGTGTAGATCCCGTAGTATTATAAGAAATAAATCCTGGTTTTAATACTACCAATACATCACCCGATCTTTTTTGGTTATAGCCATTCTGTAAGATATAAGGAATACCATGGGTGTAATTATAACTCCACATTTGATTCGCTGTATACACTCTATCTATTGCATCGTAACCTAAAACTTCTTGAGCTATTTCAACTTGCACGTCAGCCAAGCTAAGGTCTAGGTTTTTAACAATTTTATGATCCAAAAATATTTGATCATTAGAATAGTTTTTAATAATATCTTCTGTACCATACTTATACTGTAAAAACTCGGTCAACCTTTTTTTGTTCGCCGCTGTGTCAATATAACCTGACGGTATTTTTTCACTTTTTAAATACGTTGGCACTTCAACTGCTCCATGATCTGCAGTTAAGAACAACGTATACTCTCCTTCTCCTACGATCTTATCCAAAGCTTTAAAAAATCTTTCTAAATCTGCATCTAACCTTAAATAAGTATCTTGAACTTCTTTAGAATTTACGCCATACATATGCCCAACATAATCAGTACTTGAAAAACTTACTGCTAAAAAATCTGTTATATCGTCTTTACCCAAACCCTCTTGCTTTAATGCCTCTATAGCAAAATCTGCAGTCAATGAATTACCAAATGGTGTTGCCTTTATAATATCAAAATCTTTTGTTTTATCTAGTAATGCAGGAGTATTGTGAGGAAATGAAGTTGTTGACTCCCCTTCAAATTTTCCTTCAAAAATGTTATTATCAGTTCCACTCTCTTTATACTCCTTAATATCTTTTAACGTATTCCATTCTCTTTTATAAGATTGTGCCTTACCTGATGAGTTAAAATCATTAACCCATTTTGGAAGTTGATTCATGTAATAAGAACTTGTAATCCATTTAGCTTCATTTGCACCATGAAACCAATAAGCAGCATTAGCTGTATGCCCACCAGGTAAAACCGCACCTCTATCCTTTAAAGCGATGGCGATGGTCTTGCCTTGCATTTGGCTACTTAAACGCACTTCGTCTGTTATCGTGGTAACGCCCATACGGTGTGGTGACATTTTTCCTGCATCTGCCGTAGTTCCTACAGATGTATAGGTATCATCACTGGCACAATACACACTTGCATCAATCTCTTTATCATACCAATTATTACCAATTATACCGTGCACTGCAGGTGTAGTACCAGTATATACAGAAGTGTGCCCAGGTCCCGTACTTGTAGGTGCATAGTTAAAATGGTTGTTTTTACAATTGAACCCCTGTTCTACAAGTCTTTTGAAACCATCATTTCCAAAATGATCGTAAAAACGTGTTATATAATCATAACGCATTTGGTCTACTACAATACCTACCACCAATTTTGGTTTTACCCTTAAAAGGTCATCATTTGTATTTTCCTTATTTTTCTTTTGTGCGTTTAAGGCGTTCACCAATAACATCGTGCTTACAAATAAAGAAGCAACAAAATATTTTTTCATTTTCATACGGATAGGATTGTAACACAAATGTAAAATAATTTACATCTTTAAAGATTAAACGGAGGTTAAATCAGGTCCTTTATTGTTATTTTTACGGTAAGAAATATATTTTCAATCAATGAACTATTTAGCATCTGTAGGGAGCTATGCAATTATGATCCGCGAGGTTTTTAAAAAACCTACGAAATGGAGAATAATGAAGTCCCTTATATTCAAGGAAATAGATGAGTTGATTTTTAGCTCATTGGGTATAATCATATTCATTTCCTTTTTTATCGGTGCCGTTGTAGCCATACAAACAGCACTTAACCTCACCAACCCATTAATACCCCGAAATCTAATTGGTTTTGCAACTCGCCAGTCTGTAATATTAGAATTTGCACCTACTTTCGTATCTATTATAATGGCTGGTAAAGTAGGATCTTACATTACATCTAGTATTGGCACCATGCGTGTAACCGAGCAAATAGATGCCTTAGAAGTAATGGGCGTAAATTCATTAAATTACTTAGTTTTTCCTAAGATTATTGCAATGCTTTTTTACCCTTTCGCAATTGCAATTTCTATGTATGTTGGAATATTCGGTGGATGGATGGCCGGAGTTTTTGGTGGATTTTTAACCAGTGAAGATTTTATTACAGGATTACAATCAGATTTTGTTCCTTTTCATATTGCATATGCATTTGTGAAAACCTTGATTTTTGCTTTTGTAATTGCGACTATACCTTCATTTCATGGATTTTATATGCGCGGCGGAGCTTTAGAGGTTGGTAAGGCAAGTACGACAGCGTTCGTTTGGACAAGTGTTGTAATTATCATACTCAACTACATATTAACCCAACTTTTGCTAGGATAATGATAGAAGTACGAGACATACATAAATCTTTTGGCGATGCTCATATCCTTAAAGGGGTTACGACTACTTTCGAAAAAGGAAAAACTAATTTAATCATTGGACAAAGTGGATCAGGTAAAACTGTTTTTCTTAAATGTCTTTTAGGATTATTTATCCCAGAAGAAGGCGGTATTGTCTATGACGGAAAACTATATGCTAACCTTACCGATAACGAGAAACGCGATTTAAGACAAGAAATGGGCATGGTATTTCAAGGTAGCGCCCTTTTTGATAGTATGACGGTAGAAGGTAATGTCATGTTCCCTCTAGAAATGTTTACCAAACAGCCTAAATCTGAAATGAAAGACCGTGTAGATGCGGTGCTAAAAAGAGTAAATTTAATTGATGCTCATCATAAATTTCCTTCTGAGATTTCTGGGGGTATGCAAAAACGTGTGGCTATTGCTCGTGCTATAGTTATGAATCCGAAATATCTTTTTTGCGATGAACCAAACTCTGGTTTAGATCCTAAGACGGCTATTCTTATTGATGACCTTATCAAAGAAATTACCGAAGAGTATAATATTACTACCGTAATAAATACTCATGATATGAACTCGGTAATGCAAATTGGGGAAAAAATAATTTTTCTTAAAGACGGACTTCTAGAATGGGAAGGGACTAAAAACGAAATCTTTAAAACCGATAATGAAGCCGTAACTAATTTTGTGTATTCATCTGACCTTTTCAAGAAGGTACGCCAAATGTATATACAAGAACAAAATTAGTCTTTAGGCATTTCCTTTATTTGAATTTTCTCATTATTCAATCTAAGTCTCAGCCATTCTTGTAGTTTAGCCATATCCTTAACGGTTTCGGCTCTCTTAGCTTCCTTTTTCCAGGTTACTTCAAATAATGGAATACTATCTGTTTTTGTAAAATCTGTTGAAATTAAATATGCATAACCTATTCGATCCAAATTTTCGTAATTGGTTTTTGCTTCAAGACTAATTTCTTTGAAAGGAATTTGATTTGATGAAATCTGATTCAACCTTACCAATTCACTTTCTAAAAGCTGAATTTTCTCATCTTTAGTGGTAAGAATACTTTTCTGTGACTCATAAAGCTCATTAACATATTTCAGCTCATTTGCTTCGTCACTTTTAGATCCCTGAACAACGCTAAGTTCAGTTCCTTGTAGTTGTTTGTACTCTGCCATCTGGGCACGCCAAGTAGCAATTACATTATCAGGTATACCATCATTACCCATAAACACCAATTCAATTTTAGACTTACCTTCAGCATCGTAGTCTACCTCACTAAAATCTTTTAAAAACTTGCCTTCACCCGCAAATTGATAAGGTGCTATTTTCTCTGTAATAAAAGACTCTGCATCCCTATTAAATAATGACTTTTTAAATACGCTATAGAATGTAAAACCTGCAGGTATCATAACCAAAACAGCCAATAAAGAAGCTAGCCTAGCTATTAATTTTCTTCGTTGCGAATTCACGTAACGAACCATCGGAAATTTCAAGAGCTTTATTACCAAGAAAGTTGCTAAGGCTATGAAAATAGTATTAATAATGAACAGGTACATTGCACCCGTCGCATACTCCCAGTTTCCGATTGCCAAGCCAAAACCTACGGTACACAAAGGTGGCATTAACGCTGTGGCAATTGCAACACCAAAAATTACACTTGCAATTGTACCTTTCTTAGCACGCGCAATCACCAATGCCAAACCACCAAAAAATGCTATTAAAACATCTCTAATATCTGGTTCAGTTCTAGCCAAAAGCTCCGAAGATTCATCCCTAAGTGGAAAAAAACGATAGAACAAGTACGCTGTTATCACACTTAAAACTACCATTACGGCAAAGTTCTTCAATGATCGTTTTAAGGTATCAATGTCATTTATAGCCACAGACATGCCTATACCTAAAATAGGACCCATTAGAGGCGAAATTAACATCGCACCGATTACTACAGCAGTAGAATTGGCATTAAGACCAATAGACGCAATAAAAATAGAACAAATCAAAATCCAAGAAGTATGCCCCTTAAAAGGAATATCAGCAATAATAGCTTCTTTCGTCGCCTGCTGATCTGTATTGGTTCTAATATCCAACAGCTCAGAAAGAAACGTTTTAACACTACCTAAAAGACCCTGAAAATCTTTTTTCACTTCTTCACTACCACTACCCTCATTACTGTTAGGGGTAATGTTATCTTGATTAAGATTGTTCTCCATATTTAAGCGAATTCATCACCAAAGGTATCCTTTACCTTATTTAAAACTTGTTTAATATCTTGTTCTTTGGTCTTAGGATAAATCAAAAGTACTTCATCCTTATCAACAATAATATAATCGTTAAGTCCGTCTACCACGACTACTTTACCTGCTTTAGACCTAATCATATTACCATTAGCGTCTTCTGTCAATACTTTAGCATTTACTATAGCATTTTTATTCTCATCTTTATCTAGCTTGTCGTACAACGAACCCCAAGTACCTAAATCATTCCAATCAAAAGTAGCTTCTTTCACATAGATTGCTTTTGAATTTTCCAAAATAGCGTAATCGATAGATATATTTTCAGCTTTTGGATAGTTCTCAGAAATAAATTTCTTTTCATCGTCTGTATTATAACATACTAAACCATCTCTAAACAACGCATATTGTTTTGGCTGAAAATTTTGGAACGCGTTTACAATAGTTTTTGCACTCCACATAAATATACCTGCGTTCCACAAAAAGTTACCTTGCGCTAGAAAGTCTTTAGCAGTTTCATAGTCTGGCTTCTCTCTGAACTGATTTACTTTTTTAATTGGTGCTTTATCTGCCTTATTATATTCTATATACCCAAAACCTGTATTAGGGAAAGAAGGTTTTATACCCAAAGTACATAAAACATCTTCAGTCTCGCACTTTGTAAAACACGCTGTAACATCTTTTGCAAATGCATCTTCATCTTCTATCCAATGGTCACTTGGGGCAACAATCATTACCGCATCTTCATTCATCTTCTGAATCTTCATTGCGGCATATAAAATACATGGTGCTGTATTTCTCATTGCAGGTTCAAGAACTACCTGTTCTTGTTTTACCATTGGTAATTGCTCCAAGACCAAATCATTATAACGTTCATTGGTAAGAATCAAAATATTCTCAGTAGGTACGAATTTGTTTAATCTTTGAAACGTTTTCTGAATTAGGGTATCACCTGTACCCAACATATCATGAAATTGCTTCGGATTCTCACTTGTGCTTATTGGCCAGAACCTAGATCCTACTCCACCCGCCATTAAAACGGCATAATAATTTTTGTTCATGTTAGCTTTTTATTAATTCTACTTCAGCATTTGGTTGAAAAAGAAACATCCTTCCTGAGGATAATTCTACACACTCATAACGCTTAGTTCGTTTATTTCCTTTTTTAAATAATTTGCCATTATAGATGCGAAACACACACCCTATTGGTAATTCGTAAACGTAAGTTTTATCTGATTGTTGTTCATCGAATTGTTTTAAGGCAATTGATAATTGTGCATCTGTACTACTGCTCGCCTTCGGATTCTTAAAATGCCTAGCCAATAAAGGTAAAAGCTGTGAAGGAAATATCTCTGGACGTATAAATGGTAACATTAAGTATTGAAACGTTTTTTTCCATTCTACACCATGCGGCTTAATAGTACGCCCATATTTTTCAAATGCTATTAAGTGCGCAATTTCATGAATTAACGTAATTAAGAACCTATACTTATTTAAAGATGCATTAACCGTAATCTGATGATTACCATCTTTTCGCATTCGATAATCACCATGCCTAGTAACACGTTCATTCACGATTTTTAAATGCACCTGACTATCTTTAATTAGTGCATAACATGGACCAACCGCTAATTCAGGAAGATATTTAGCTAACGTTTCTTGCATTCTTAAGGTGTACTACTACTTACTTGTAAAATTTTACCATTATACATTTTTTGCCCCTTTAAAGCAAAGTCCATTATATATTCTGCCATCTCTTTGGCACTAACAGGAGCCTCATAACCCGGAAACGCTTCTTCTAACATTTCTGTTTGAACCGCACCTAAAGCAAGTGCATTAAATGCCGGACCTGTTTCTTTAAACTCCTCCGCTAATAATTCTGTGAGCGTAAGTACTGCTCCTTTACTGGAACTATATGCAGAAAGACCCGGAAATTTAGCACTACCTTGAATACCGCCCATTGAGCTAATGGTAAGCACATGAGCATTTTTATCCATAAATGGAATAATGAGTCTGGTCATAGCCGCAACCCCAAAAACATTCACTTCATAAACCGCCATAAACTCTTCTTCTGTTAACTCTAAAAAAGGTTTATTTATCAACTTGCCGGCATTATTTATAAGCGCTATAACATTACCTTTTTTATCTTTTAAATAATTAGATAAGTCATCTCTATCTTCTACCGAGGATACATCAAAAGAAAATGCTTCAATATTTTTATGGTTAAGACTTTTAATAGGCTTTTCATTTCTAGATAACGCCAAGACCTTATAGCCGGCATCGGCTAATAACTTGCTTAACTCAAAGCCAATTCCTCTACTGGTACCTGTTACAATTACGTATTCCATTAATTATACTTTACTTCTTTTACCGGTGAATTAATAATACCTTTTAACATAGGTACTGATTCATTTACTATTGTTGCCATAAATTCATAATCCATCAACGATGCTTCATCACCTACTTTATGGTATTCACCAAAATTTGTAAAATCGAAAGAGCTATATGTCTGAGACGGCACATTAAACTCATCATGAAAAGGAGCATTATCTGATCGTCTGAACAAATTAAACTCTTTTGCTTTAGGTAAAAAACCTACTAAATTTTTATGCGCATAGCCATTACTAACTTCTGCCAAATTCGATAGTTCATACCCTGTTAAATAAAGACTATGGTCTTTATCGACCATTGGCACTCCTACCATTTCAAAGTTCAACATTGCGTACAAATCAATATTTTCAGTCTTTAATTTTTTCGCTAAATGCTTTGACCCAACCAATCCTTTTTCTTCTGCCGTAAATAGAGCAAAAATTATACTCCGTTTGTTGTTTTTATGTTTACCAAAGTATTTGGCAAATTCTAGAACAGTTGTGGTACCTGAAGCATTATCATTGGCTCCATTCGCAATTTTATCGTTACTATCCCCACTAATCAAACCTATATGATCATAATGTGCTCCTATGAGAACAAACTCATTTTTTAATTTGTCATCAGTCCCTGGTAAAAAACCTACTACGTTATAAGCTACCCCATCACTATAATTTTCTAAAGTATCTCTGTATGATAAAAAATAAGGCGCTATATCATTGTTCTCAAACACATTCTGAATATAATCAGCTGCCATTGCTATACCTTCGCCACCTGTATCTCGCCCCTGTAATTTATCTGAGGTCAAAAACGTCATTATTTTTTCGACATCTTCCGGCAAAGTATTTCCCTTCAATTTTGAAGCTGTTACACCTACTTTATCTTCGGTCTCTACAACTGTAGTTTCAGGTAAAACCGACCCCTTTACTCCTTTCGGGTTTGTAGGGTTCAAAACTGTAGATTGGTCAACTTTCGCGCCACCACAACTAAGAATCAAAGTACTTAGAAGTACAATACTTATATATTTCATAACAACATCAAATTTAGAATATAAAGATAAAAAAAAGCATCCCGATGAAAGGATGCTTTAACAATTCTATTTTAGAATCAATTTTCTATGCTAACATAGTAACAGGATTCTCTACAAAATATCTTAATGTCTGAAGGAACTGAGCTCCTACAGCACCATCAACAGTTCTATGATCACAAGCAAGTGTTAACTTCATTGTATTACCTACAACTATTTCTCCGTTTTTAACAACTGGTTTTTCAACAATTGCACCAACTGAAAGTATAGCTGAGTTTGGTTGATTGATAATACTTGTAAATTCAAGTATACCGAACATTCCTAAATTTGATACGGTAAAAGTACTGCCTTCCATCTCTGAAGGGGCAATTTTCTTGTTACGTGCCTTACCTGCTAAATCTTTAACAGTGCTACCTATTTGTGTTAATCCTAATAAATCTGCATGTTTTACAACCGGTACAACTAAACCTTCATCAACAGCTACAGCAACACCCATATGAATATGCTTATGATATTTTGTAGCCTCTGCGCTCCATGAAGTATTTACTTGCGGATGCTTTCTAAGTGCCATTGCACAAGCCTTTAAAACCATATCATTAAATGACACTTTGGTATCTGGCAAACTATTGATCTGAGCACGAGACGCTTTAGCATTATCCATATCAACTTCAATAGTTAAATAGAAATGTGGCGCGTTAAATTTAGAATTACCTAATGCTTTAGCAATTGCCTTACGCATATTAGAATTCTTAACTTCTTCTGTACCCTCTTCACCAGATGGCAATGCCATAGAAACTGGTTGAGCTGCAATTGCGTTATCTACCTTTGTACTTGGGGCTGCAACCGGCGCAGCCGTTTTACTTGGCGTATAATTCTCTATATCTTTCTTAGTAATTCTACCGTTATCACCAGAACCCGAAACATTTGCTAAATCTACACCTTTATCTGCAGCAATTTTCTTAGCTAAAGGAGATGCAAAAATTCTTGCTCCATCGGCAACTGGCTTAGAAACTTCTGTATTACCAGATGAATCTGAAGATTTCGGTGCTTCTTTTTTGGTTTCTGTTGCAGTACTTTTTTTACCACTACCAGACCCGCTATTTAAAACAGCATCTACATCTGTACCTTCTGGTCCAATAACCGCCAATACAGCATCTACAGGAGAAGATTCTCCTTCTTGTATACCAACATATAATAACTTACCATTATAGAAAGACTCGAATTCCATAGTAGCCTTATCGGTTTCGATTTCCGCTAATATGTCACCTTCCTCAACATCATCACCAACTTTCTTTAACCATGTAGCTACAGTACCTTCTTCCATGGTATCACTTAAACGAGGCATTTTTATGATTTCAACTCCCTCAGGAATTTCACCACCGCCTTGCGCTTCTTCTCCTTCCGAAGCATCTTCAGCAACAGGACTTTCCTCAGACGACTCCTCTGTTGAAGCTGCTGTACTACCTCCACTTATTAAAGCAGAAATATCCTCACCTTCATCACCAATAATAGCCAAAAGACTATCTACTGGTGCAGCATCACCTTCCTGAATACCTATATACAATAAAGTTCCTTCATTAAATGATTCGAACTCCATTGTCGCCTTATCTGTTTCGATTTCGGCTAATATATCTCCTTCTTCAATTTTATCTCCAACGCTTTTCAACCATTTAGCTACGGTACCCTCTTCCATGGTATCGCTTAAACGGGGCATATTTACTACTATAGCCATCTAATTAAAATTTATGTTCAACAAATGGAAAATCCTCTTGTTCGTAAACCATATCATACAATTGGTTTATTGGTGGATAATCTGATTCTTCTGCGAACTTTTCACATTCCTTAACCATGACCTTAACATTCTTGTCAATATCTTTGATTTCAGCGTCAGTTGCGTAATTGTTTTCTTTGATAATATCCAACACCTGGGTAATTGGATCTATTTTCTTATACTCTTCAACTTCATCTTTAGTTCTATAATGCTGAGCATCTGACATTGAATGACCTCTATATCTATAGGTCTTCATTTCAAGAAAAGTTGGTCCACCGCCACTACGTGCTCTTTCTATTGCCTTACTCATTTCTTGAGCAACCGTTACAGGATTCATACCATCAACAGGTCCACATGGCATTTCATAACCTAAACCTAACTTCCAGATTTCTGTAGAAAAAGATGTTCTCGCTACAGAAGTTCCCATTGCATAGCCATTATTTTCACAAATAAAGACAACAGGTAACTGCCATAACATAGCCAAGTTGAAAGTTTCATGCAGAGATCCTTGCCTTACAGCTCCATCACCCATATAACATAAGGTAACATTATCTCTACCAGCATACTTATCGCCAAAAGCCATACCTGCACCTAGTGGAATTTGACCACCAACGATACCATGACCGCCATGAAAACGATGTTCTTTTGAAAATATGTGCATTGAACCACCCATACCTTTAGAGGTACCGGTTACTTTACCGAATAATTCAGCCATAACCATTTTAGGATCAACACCCATGCCAATTGGCTGAACGTGATTTCTATAAGCAGTTATCATACGGTCTTTAGAAAGATCCATTGCATGAAGTGCACCAGCCAAAACGGCTTCTTGCCCATTATACAAATGTAAAAACCCTCTTACTTTTTGCTGAATGTAAACAGCAGCTAATTTATCCTCAAATTTTCTCCAAAATAGCATGTCTGCATACCACTTTAAATACGTTTCCTTGGTGATTTTTTTCATCAATTTTAACTAAAGGTTTAAAATTCTTTATAGATAATCGAGATAGAATAACCTAGATATCTCAAAAGAGCAAAAATACACATATAAATGAATCGATAAAAATAATAAAAGCAAATCCATTCAGAAATTACATGCTTAACAAATAAAGCATATAACGTGTTTATTTACAATACTTTTTGCAGATTTTCTTAATTAAGAAAACTACTATTAAAGCCAAGTGGCAATAAATCTGCCAGAGAATTGCATTCAATAACACTACCCGTTTCACCCATTAATAGAATTCTTATAGGTTCTTGCTGTCTAAATTCATATTCAGAAATTGCCTGTCTACAGTTACCGCAAGGTGCAGCTGGCTCACTAACTTCATGATTTAAGGATGCTGCCGTTATTGCAATCGCTTTTATTTTAATACCAGGATATTTTGCACCCGCATAAAAAACAGCAACCCGTTCTGCACATAACCCAGAAGGATATGATGCATTTTCTTGATTATTACCTTCTATAATTTCACCGTTTTCCAATAAAACGGAAGCCCCAACATTAAAACTAGAATAGGGAGCATAAGCTCTTTGCCTAGCTTTCACAGCTACTGACATTAGATTTTGATCATCATTTTTAAGTTCGTTTACCGAATCATACACCGTAATGTCAAAGCTTATTTTCTTTTGGCTGACCATAATTTTGTTTTGTTTTTCAATCTACAAATATAAACCTGATGCCAATAGTAATTGAAGATAAAAAATAAGGACATAAAAAAACCTGCTTTATGCAGGTTTTTTTATTTATATAAATCTATAATTCAATTAATCGTTATAAAATTCTTCACCTAGGTTAAACGTAAGAGAAAAACGTAACGTATTCTCTAGTGGATTTCTTACCTGAGATGTAGAAAACAAGTAAGATAGATCAACTTGCGCCGCTTTGAACTTAAAACCGGCACCTAACGTAAAGAACTTTCTAGATCCTTTCTCTTCACTTTCATTGAAATAACCTGTTCTTAGCATAAAGGCATCTTGATACACATATTCAGCACCTAAAGCCCAGGTAAATTCTTTTAACTCTTCACTAAAACCATCTGGTGCATCAGAGAATGAATTAAAAATACCGCTAAAGCCACTTTCGTTCTGGTATATATCATTATCTGCTGCATCAACATCTCCATCATTATCATAATCTTGAGGTGTTGGAACTAATAATTTTGTAAACTCAGTTGTTATACCTATAACATTATCTTGATCCAAAATAAAATCAAAACCACCACCAAAGCTTAACTTACTTGGCAAAAAGTTTTCTTGACCTCCGGCATCATACTGAATTTTCCCTCCAATGTTAGAAAGATTGAAACCAGCTCTCCATCGACCATCAAAGTTATTATAAGCAATCTCGTTAGATCTATAATAACCAGCTACATCTACTGCAAAAGAACTTGCGGCTTGAGAATCTTCTGTACCGTTTTGTGGTAATTTCAAGTTCGACCTAATATATCTACCACCAACTGCCATTGAGAAAGTCGGACTCAACTTTAAAGAATACGAACCATCTAACGCTAATTCATTTGGCTTAGCAATTGTACCGGGATCATTTGCAAACTGTCTTAGTTCTATCTCACCCAATGTAAAATATCTTAAACTTACCGCAAAAGCACTTTGGTCGTCTAGTTTATTATAATAACTAGCATTCAACAAAGAAATATCAGTAATAATACTTTCTAAATAGGGAGTATAACTAACTCCTATACCCATTTTACGTTCTGCAAAAGCAAATTTAGCAGGATTCCATTGTTGAGAAAAAGCATCTGTTGAAGTTGCAACACCCATATCACCCATACCTGCAGACCTTGCATCTGCGGCAATAGTTAGAAATGGCACTGCCGTTGTAATTACACGTTGGTTGTCTTGCGCAAAGACATTACCGACAATCAATACAAAGAAAATTATTAAAATTTTTCTCATCTTAGAATAGTTCTTTAAATTTTTAAAGGTGAAATATAGTGAATACCCTATTCCACACTCTAATATTTTACATGTAAACGCACATTTTCCCGTTATCTTGCATGAATATTAAGTTTTTTAGCAGAATTTATTTTTTCAATATAACACTAGTCATATAACATCATAGTTAAGTTCATTTTTTAGCTACCATATATTCTTTCAAAAAGAAATATTTAAAACCATACTAATTAGTTGTTTTAAGCGTTTACCTATTAAAGCGAGCCTAAATTTATTGACAGTTCGTCATGAGATTTTTAAAATTATTTTCAATTGTAAAATAATCTCATAAAAACACCGTTCTATTGAGCGAAAGTGACAAACAAATTAAAAGAAATTATAGTATCATATTCTGTAGCTACCAAACTACTATAGCATATGTAAATTGAACTCAAGTCCTAATTATGAAGAAACATTTAATAAAAGTTGTACTCTCATGCACTGTATTAGTAGGAGGTTTTACAGTAAGTAGCTGTTCTAAATCCTCATCTGGAAAAAATACGTCTAGAGCTACAGGTTGGAAGATAAATGCCAAGGAAGGCGGATTTCAATACAATACTGACTTTAAAGAGCAAGAAACTGCTCCTGGATTAGTATTTGTTGAAGGTGGTACATTTACGAAAGGTAAAGTACAAGATGATGTAATGCATGATTGGAACAACACTCCTACTTCACAACATGTACAGTCTTTTTACATGGATGAGACCGAGGTAACTAACGTAATGTACTTAGAATACCTAGATTATCTAAAAAGTGTTTATCCACCAGAAAATCCTAAATACACTAATATATATGTAGGTGCATTGCCAGATACTTTGGTATGGAGAAATAGATTAGGCTTCAACGAAACAATGACAAATAATTACCTGAGACACCCAGCATATGCAGAATACCCTGTGGTAGGTGTAAACTGGATTCAGGCAACGCAATTTGCAGAATGGAGAACCGACCGTGTAAATGAAGTAATGCTAGAAAGAGAAGGTTACTTATCTGAAGATGCAAAATACCAAGCAGCTACAGGTGAAGTTCAAGGCACCTTTAGTACTGAAGCTTACTTAAACAGACCAGAATCTGTTTACAACGGACAAATTGATTCTTTGCAAGGAAAGCAGAAAAAAGATAGTACATCTACTTTCGCAAAAAGAAGTAGCGGTGTTATTATGCCAGAATATAGACTACCTACTGAAACTGAATGGGAATATGCTGCTCAGGCTCAAGTTGGACAGAGAGAATACAATAACTACAGAGGTAGAAAAAAGTATCCTTGGGAAGGAGATTACACTCGTAACGGACAACGTGTAGGTAGAGGTGATCAATTAGCTAACTTCAAACAAGGTAAAGGTGATTATGGCGGAATTGCAGGATGGTCTGATGATGGTGCCGATATTACCGCACAAGTAATGTCTTATAAGCCTAACGATTTAGGTCTTTATGATATGGCTGGTAATGTTGCCGAATGGACAGCTGATGTTTACCGACCAATAGTTGATGACGAAGTAAGTGATTTTAACTACTACAGAGGTAACATTTACATGAAAAGCGCTATAGGTGAAGATGGTAAAGTAAAAATATTAAGAGATTCTATTGTTTATGACACTTTACCGAACGGAAAGGTAGTTGCAGTAAACTTACCAGGTGAAATTAAAATGGTACCTGTTGATGAGGAAGAAACATATTTAAGAACAAACTTCTCTTCTAGTGATAACAGAGGCTATAGAGATGGTGATTCTGGTTCTTCAAGATTTTACGACAGATTTAATGACGGTGAAGAAGAAGATCCAAACAAGAAAATGTACAACTCTCCTAAGCATTCTGTTGAAAGAGATTCATTAGGAAACCTTGTTAAAGGCTATGATGCATCAAACAACAGAACTACATTAATTAATGATGAAGTTAGAGTATACAAAGGTGGTTCTTGGAGAGATAGAGCATACTGGTTAGATCCTGCACAAAGAAGATATTTGCCACAATATATGGCTACTGATAATATTGGTTTCAGATGTGCAATGTCTAGAGTTGGTTCTAAATCAAAAACAAAAAACAAAACAGTTAGAGGAAAAAAAGCTAAATAATTTTTCTTTTTACGAACTAAAAAAAGCTCCTTTCTTAAGGGGCTTTTTTTTATCTTCGATTTTATGAAAATTCAAGATTTACACTCGGCTTTTTTAGCCCACCCTTCTATCAGTACTGATACCAGAAAAATTAAAGAAAATGATATTTTCTTTGCACTAAAAGGAGACAATTTTAATGGTAACACCTATGCTCAAAAAGCTTTAGACAATGGAGCTAGCCTAGTGATTATTGATGAAGAGAAATATCTTATTGATGACAGAACAATACTAGTTAAAGATGTTTTAACAACATTACAACAATTAGCTAATTTTCATAGAAGACAATCTAAAGCGCAGGTTATAAGTCTAACTGGTAGTAATGGTAAAACAACTACTAAAGAATTAATTAACGCTGTACTTCGCAAAACTTATAGAACAATAGCGACCAAAGGAAACCTCAACAATCATATTGGTGTGCCGTTAACCTTATTAACCATTCAACCTGACACTGAAATCGCCATTGTTGAAATGGGTGCTAATCACCTAAAGGAAATTGAGTTTTTATGTGAAATTGCAGAGCCAGATTTTGGCTATATCACTAATTTTGGAAAGGCCCACTTAGAAGGCTTTGGTGGAATTGAAGGTGTTAAAAAAGGAAAAAGCGAATTATATGATTACCTGATTTCTCACAAAAAATCGATTTTCTTAAATGCCGACGACCCAATTCAAAAAGACAAACTAAGTACGTACACTAAAAAATTCGGTTTTAGTTCTGAAGATTCTAAATACTATACCATTAAATTACTAGAGGCTCAACCCTTTGTTAATCTAATTGTAGAAAATATTAATATAGAAACGAATTTAATTGGTGCCTATAATTTTCCTAACTGCTGTGCAGCAATTATTATGGCAAAATATTTCAATGTTGAGTTAAGCGAAATAAAAAAGGCACTTGAGGAATATACTCCAGACAATAATAGATCTCAGATATTAGATAATAACGGACACTATATTATCCTAGATGCTTATAACGCCAACCCTTCGAGCATGAAAGTGGCATTAGAAAATTTTAATTCGTTAAAAAAAGATCGAAAAATATTGATTCTAGGCGACATGTTCGAATTAGGAGAATCTGCAAAAGAAGAACATCAAAATATTTCAGATCTAGCAACGAGTTTAAATTTTGAACAAGTGCTATTGGTTGGAGAGAATTTTTACGCTACTAACTCTACTGCTGTTAGACTAAAGAGTTTTGAAGAATTAAAAGTCTACTTAGTTAACAAACCTACGCAAACGAAATCTTCATTCTTGATTAAAGGTTCTAGAGGTATGGCTTTAGAACGGGTTTTAGATTTGATTTAAAAAGTTTAATATTATTGTGGGATATACTGGATTCGAACCGGTGACCTCTGCCCTGTCAAGGCAGCGCTCTAAACCAACTGAGCTAATATCCCGTTAAAACTCTAAACAAGTCAACAAAGATACTAATTATCACATTTTAATTAGAAGCAAGACTATAAGATTGTTTTGAACTAGAAATAATCTAGCAATGCTACAACGCCATTATAAGAAATTACGCAAGAAAAGAAAAGTGCAGCAAAAAGTCCTAAATTAAGCCAAACTCCCGCCTTATACTTAGTCATTAAATTCTTGTTATTTATAAGAAGTATTATTCCTAATATCACCAATGGCAAAACAAACACATTAAACACTTGAGATAGTATTTGCATTTGAATGGGATTAGCTCCATATACAGGAACTATCAGCGCAAATAATGAGGCTATTGCCGTAATTATTCTAAATTGTTTTGAACTAGTATCTAACTCCCCTGATTGATAATCTGCCAATAATATTGGAGCAATTAGTAAACATGGAAAAATTGATGATAAGCCAGCACTTAAAGTTCCAAAAAAGAAAAGTGTAAGGGCAAATTTACCAGCAACGGGTTCTAATGTATTCACCATATCCAATACTTGGGTTACTGGTTTCCCTTGATGAAATAAAGCCCCACAAGCTACAGCCATTACAGATGCACTTATAAAAAAAACAAGCGAAGCTGCAATTATTGCATCTTTCTTTTGTTGCGAACGATTTTTTATTGTCCAACCTTTTCCCTTCACAAAAAGTGGCCTTGAAAGAAACGTAGCTGCAGCCATGGTTGTACCAACAAAAGCAGCAACCATCATCTGACCCCCTTCAACTTTTGGTATTGTCGGTATCAAACCTTTTACAACCTCAACAGGTAATGGGTACACCATAAACAAAGAAATTATGAATGAAAGCCCCATGATAGTTACAAAAATGACCAATATTTTTTCAAAAAAAGCATACTTACCCACCATTAACAATCCATAAAATATAACAATAACAGTTATTGCTATTATTAAAACAGACTCATATTTGAAATCTACCAAATTTGGGAAGTAAATTAAAAATATCTCATAGATGACATTAGCCGAAATACCAAGAATTCCCATTAATGAATTCCACTGACCAAAAGAAATTCCAAGAATTATAAGAATAGCAATTAACTTACCCCACTTCAAATGTTTTTTAAAAGCGTAAAGTGCAGTTTCACCCGTGACTAAAGCGAAATTACCGTAAGCATACATTAACAAACCTGAAAAAATACAACTTAAAAGCAGCACCCATAATAGTTGCATACCATATGTGCTACCTGCCACAATCATTGACGTAACACTACCGGTGCCAATAGTATAGCCAATAGCGAATATTCCAGGACCAAATGCCAAAACTAAAGCCAATATTTTTTTCCAAATTGATAGTTTGCCTGAATTACTCATTTTATATGTTCTTTAGGTAGGTTATTATTAAAATGATTTCGAAGTTTAGTAAGCAATAACTATTGGATTTATTCTTCTAAATGTTATAGCAAAATTGATATAGGTTCTTAAAATGAACTTTCATTTTTGCTTTCGCCAATTGCGGATTCTGTTCCTTTATAGCATCAAAAATATCTTGATGCTCTTCTATGCCTCTAAATGCCATATTCTTATCGCAAACATGGTACTTCTCAAAATTTGTAAGTATTTCTGGTGTAATAATAAGCATGAAAGTGTTCATAGTACTATTTCCGCTAGCTTTTGCGATTGCCAAATGAAATAGCAAATCTTCCTGTACTGCATCTTCACCTTTCTCGACCTTTTCACGATAAGCATCCAAAGCACTTTTCAATTGCTTTAAATCTGCATCTGTTCTTCTTCTAGCAGCAAGCCTTACGGTTTTTAGTTCTAAAAGAATTCTCGTTTCTACTAATGATTTAAAATCTGGCTCTTCTAGGCGAAGAATATCATTCACCATACCGTTCATAGCAATCTGACCTATATCTGCTACAAAGGTTCCACTTTGAGGCTTTGAGATTAAAATTCCATAAAATTCTAATTTTTGAATCGCCTCTCGAACATTGCTTCGACTAACGTCGAATTTATCTGACAGCATTCTTTCTGATGGTAATTTATCACCAGGCTCAAGATTTTTATTATTCATTAAATCTCTAAGCTGTATTATAATCTCATTTTGTATTTCCTGATTTTCTGTCCTTGTGAGGATTTCTAATTTCATATATATCTTGCTTTAAAGGAAAAATGATTGCCAAATTCGTTCACCTAAACCGTAATAACAACTTGCTAAAATAATAAGCTTTATTTTCAACGATAATTACATTCTCCAAAACAGCGAATGTTAATGAAATTTACCAGTCTTAAAAAAGACCGGTAAACTCATTTCAACAAATCTAACTCAAACAACTTTCTTATTTATACTAGGTATATTTATCTTATATCACTCATGCGTGACTTCTAATTCGTAATATTTAACTTTGGCAGATGCACCTGCATCTAGGGTTTGTAAATAGTTACCCGCTTTAAAATAGTTTTCAAAAACGCTCCACTTTTGCATATGGATATCTTCATAGACAACGGAATCGGTTTCATTTAAAATCACTTCCAACCTTCCGTCTGAGGCAATAATCTCTAGAGTAAATGTATTATTTCCTATATTCTCTGAGAACGTATGTCCTTCATTATCTTCCCATGCATCTGTATGTAAAATCTCTTCGTCTGTAGCATCAAGATCTTTAAGCTTTTTAGTAAGTACTCTTACTTTGCCTTTCTGCCAATAAATTTTTAACATTGGAGGAGCATTATTATCGTCTTCCCCTATTAAATCTCTTTGGGCATTTGTTAATCTACCATGAATTTGCATAACCAAAGTTCTATGAAAATCACCACCAGCATCTGTAGTAATTTCCGGAACTGATAAAGTCCCTTTCATTCGACCACCTTCTGTAAAAGTCCAATTAGTACTATTACTACCAGGCACCATTTGCTCTCTTAGCTCTGTTCTTGAATATGATGAATTAGCTGTAGACGAACCTGGTGATGTATAAAACACCAAAGAGCCATCTAAGGAATCATTGTACATGTATGGCAACAATCTTTCATCTGTAGCATAATCTACAATCTCCGGTGGCTCAACCTCATCTGGACTACCAATTGGTAGTGTTACTTTCCAATTACTCAAATTTATATTTGGTAAAAAAAAGTCCACCCCTTCTACCTGTTCTTCTTCAACAACTACTTCTTCATCTGGTTCAGGAACTTCTTCTGTTTCTTCCTCAACCACTTCTTCTTCCTGAACAATCTCCTCTTCAGCTACTTCTGCATCGTTACTACAACTAGAAACGGTAAATACCATTACAAAGGCAAAAAAGCAATGTACTATCGTTGATTTACAAAAACGTAAAATATTATTTATAATCATATAATTCTTATTAATGCTTCACCTCAAGTTCATAAAAACTGACCTTGGCAAATGAACCTTCATCTCTGCTTTGAAAATAATTACCTGCTTTAAAGTAATTTTCAAATACTCCCCATCTTTTCATATTGAAATCGTTATAAACGGCATATTCAGTTTTATTTAATGAGACCACCATTTTACCATCTGTAACTTTTACTTCAATTTGAAATTTACCGAAGCCAACCTCTTCTTGAAAATTAAAGCCTTCGTCATCTGTCCAAGCTTCTTCATGTAATATGCCAGTAGAATTTACATCGGCATATTTTAATTTTTTTGTTTTGACTCTAATTTTACCATTCTGCCAATATATCTTTAATACAGGCGGTGCATTATTGTCTTTTTGTTTTATTAATTCTTTTTGATCGTTAGTCAATCGACCATGTATTTGCAAAATAATCACTTTATGATATCTTCCATTCGTATCTCGAGAAACATCATCAACTGAAAGTTTTGCTTTTAAAGTACCACCTTGCTTAAATGTCCAATTGACATTATCATCTCCTGGAACCATTTGCTCCCTTAATTCTGACCTAGAATATTTAGTATTTGCTGTGGTCGCTGTAGTTGGATAAGCATAAAACGTTAATGCTCTTTTAGTAGAATCATTATACATATAAGGCTTCAATATGTCATTTGTAGCGTAGTTCAAAATTTCTGGTGGCTCTACACTAATTGCCCCTCCTTTACCACCACCTTCTGGAATAGTAACCTTCCAGTTACTTAAATCAATTTCTGGAAGCTTAACCTTCTTTTTCTTCTTCTTAGATTTTTTGATATTTACATCCGATTCTGAAACGCTACTTTTCTGATTTTGAGAAGTAGCGTTTACAGATAGAAATAGTAATACCATAAATACCAATATTCCTTTTCGGGTGTTTTGCATAAATTACAAATTATGGATTCACTGAACGAACCTTCACATTATCTATAAATGCGTCTTTAGGAGTTACTGCATAAAACATTATAGCCACTTCACCACTATCATTAGCAGTAAATGGAATTTGTACTAATGTACCAGCACCGTCTGTTGTATCTGAGAATTTACCCTCTGCTACGAAACCTTCGTTAAACCCTAAGTTATCACCAAGATTATCTACGGCATCTGCGCCATCATCGTACTGACCATCTAAAATTAAACCAACTATTTTTCTTCCTCCAATAGGATCTGTTCCGCTATCATCTTTAATAGCATATTGATACTCTAAAATATAATCTGCACCAGGTACTAGATTTAACTCTTGATAAGCATACCTTGAACTAGAAGATCCAAATTCTCCACCAGATTGACTTGATGACCATTTAGCTCCTCTTGTCTTACTACCGGTATCAACACCATCATAATCTTGATTAGAACCATCAGAACTTGAACCGAACGGGTTTGTTTCTCCATCTGTAAACGTTGACCATTTCCAGAAATCTTGACCATCTTCAAAATCACCATTCAAAATGGTTGACCCTGTCATTCTTGACATATAGATATTATCTACTGTAATTGTTGCATGATCATTTGCAGTACCGCTAGAACCTAATTCAAAGAGAATTGTTTCAAATTGAGAAACAGGTGATGAAAAATCTGTAGCTAAATCAAAATCAAGCCCAGTCCACTCGCCATCCATCAAATCTATTTCATCAATAACATGACTAGTACCATTTGTACTATCTACCAACGTAATTTTTAATTTATCGATACCAGTAGCAAATTCAGAATACACATCAAAATGAATATCGTTAGAACCAACACCGCTGTAAAAAGCATCTGCTGCAACAACTTCATCACTCAATGCGAAAACTCCTGTATCACTATGTAATCTAGAAAACTCTACCAAATTATTTCCTGATTCCAAAACAACTGCTTTACCACCAGTACCTGCTGAACCAACAGAACCTGCATCGGTAAATATATTTAACAAATTATATCTTTTTACGTCTGGTGAAGAAGGAGCATTGTCAATAGACTGTACTGTATGCTCTACCGTGATATCTTCTGATTTTGTTAAATCTGATTGACCAGCTGCCTTTGTTGTAACCGTTATAGTATAATCTGTAGATGCATCAACGTTAGAATAGTCATATGTAGCAGATTCTCCTTGAAGTGCGTTTAGAGGAGTTGACCTATCACCAAAATCAATAACATATGAATCTACACCAACAGTTAATGGTGTAACGGTAACAATGGTACCATCTCCACTTGATGACACTTCGAAACTTGAAAATACACTTTCTATTGAACCACCTGACGAAGCGACTGGTTCAATTGGAGTATAGTCATCCTCATCACATGACATAATAAGGCCCGTTATTAACAAGGCACTTATTCCTTTTTTTATTAAACTCATAATTTATTTTTTTATATTTTATTAGTTTATGCTTAAAAGTGAATGGTTATAAAACCTTTTTATTAAAAGCATATACATGATTGTCTTGAAGCGTAATTTAAAAATGAAACTACCAAAAGAGTAATAACATTTTTAAATTACCATTTCAAGGGTTTTGATTAATTAAGTCTATCGATACTAATTTTAGAAAATCTGCATTCAGTACCTGCATATTCGATATTAAACCTCATGTTTTCTGTTTCATCACCTGTTGTAAAAGAGAATGATGTTTGCACGTAAGACGAAGCTTGATCGGTTAATGGAATTTCTTGGTTAAGAAAAACAGCTTGAGTATCAGCGTCTTCTATTAAAAGTGTACCGGCAGAACTACCAGTTGTTTTACTTACATACCAAAAAGTTACTTCATATGTTGCACCAGCAACCACACGAATACTTTGATCAAGAAAATTAGAACTACTACTTAATTTAGCTGCTCCATTATCTTCTGGTGGTGATGGTGAAGAACTAGCGGAATAAGAACTTGTGGTTCCTCTATCTACCCCAGCCCATGGTGTTCTTGGACTACATAAGAAATCTGGACATTGAAAGGCCGCTACCAATTCATCTACAACTACAACATCAATTGTAACAGTGGATGTTACACCGTTACCATCACTGGAAACCAAAGTAACAGGAAAAGTACCTTCACCAGAAAATTGAAAAGAAGGATCACGATCTGTTGAAGATTCCCCCCCACCAAAATCCCATAAATATGAGGATGCTTCTGTTGAAAGATCTGTAAAATTAATTACTGTAAAATCTTCTTGATCTGCTGTATAGTCAAAATTTGCCTCTGGAAATATAGTATCTGCTTTAGAGTTAGAGTCCGGCAGATCATCTCTAAATGTATCAGAACCAACACAACCAACAAAAGAACTTGTAAACACTACACTAAAGAGCAACAAGGTTGTTTTTCGGAAAATATTTTGTTTAATTTTCATAGTTTAAAAGTTTTTAAAATTTAATATCCCGGGTTTTGTGTTAATAGTCCGCCGCTTATATTTATTTCTCTTGCAGGAATAGGTAATAACAATTTTCTTGCATCAAATACATATCCCATTTCAGCAGAATGAGCACTTAACACAGCTTCAGCTACACCGAATCTAAGAAGATCGAACCAACGTTGATTTTCAAATGCCAATTCTACTCTTCTTTCAACTAACAAATCTTCTTTAGTAATTGTGGAAACAGTTGCTGTTAACCCAGCTCTATCTCTTACCGCTTGAAAAGAAGCTATCGCAGCAGAACTTGTAGTTGATGCACCGCCTGCCATAATTGCCTCTACATGCATTAAAAGAACATCTGCATAACGTAATGCTATGTAATCGTTACCTGCATCTCTAGCACTTGCCCCGTAAGAAGGTGGAGTAGTCGTAATATCAGACCCTTCAGGTAAAAACTTAATTACTTCGTTCGATGTGCCAAAAGTAATATACGATTCAGCTGTTCTATTACCGCCATAGGCAGCAAAGTCTAAAACTAAATTTTCGTTTACAATATTTTGACCATCTTCAGAACCTGCGCGAGTTGAAGAAGTAAATTCAGATGAAAAACTTTGACTTTCAGAACTATTACCAGTTTGGTACTGAATTGCAAAAATGATTTCATCGTTCAATTCACTATAAAAGACATCATGAAAGTTACTTTCTAAACTAAAATTACCACTATTAACAATAGACTCACATAGTTGTTGTGCAGCACTGTAATCTGGAGATTCAAGAGAAAGATAAACTTTCGCCAAGATACCTTGAGCCGCAGCTTTTGATGCTCTTGATTTAGATGAATTATCCAAAACACTTACCGCCTCTTCTAAATCGGCAATAATTTGATCATAAACCTGAGCTTCTGCTATTCTAGTAAAAAGTGCCTCATTATCTGTAGGTCCTACCACTGAAGTTACTAAAGGCACTGCACCAAACATTCTAACTAACTTAAAGTATGCATATGCTCTTAAAAATTTAGCTTCAGCAGTATATCTTGCTTGATTGCTTTCATCTGCAACATCAACAAAATCTAAAATGTTGTTAGCTCTAAATATTACTTCGTACATAGACGCATAATAATCTTCTGACTCTACATTATTAGCATTAACAACATATCTATGAAAATCGGCTTTAGAACCCTCTAGTGTTGCATTTCTTGTATTATCTGTACGATGCTCAGTTAAAAGGTGTTCAAATTGAACTCCTCTGTTGAAGTCACCAATATTAGATTCGGTATTACTATTTACACCTTGTAATGCATCGTAAATTCCATAAACCCCAGACAATACGTCTGCATCCGATTGAAAGAACCCATCTACAGCAACTGCCGTATCTGGTAATGGATTTAAAAATTCCTCAGTATCACAGGAAACAAAAACGGACACTGTTACGGCAAAAATTATATATTTTATATGTTTCATTGTTTGTTTTTTTTAGATTAAAAGTCAACGTTAAGACCAAATGTTACCGTTCTAAAGATTGGCGTACCTGCTCTTTGAGAACCATAAGCTCTTGGATTGCTACCATCTATATGTTCTGGATTAAAACCATGGTAATCATCTGCTGTAATGTAAAGCAAATTCTGAGCTGTAGCATAAACTCTTAAGCCACTTACCCCTATACGTTCTGCCACATCCTTTGAGAAATTATAACCAAGATTTACATTACGTAAAGAGAAGTAATCTGCACTTGCAATAACATCACTAGTCAGTACCTTTTCTTGAATGAATGAAACATCAGATACCAAACCATTAGCCACTGCTTCTAATTCTCCACCACTTCTTGTTCTATTACCGAACCAGTTGTAGAAATATTGATCACCAATATTATTAACCTGAGCACCTAAGCTACCCTGAACCATAAATGAAAAATCAACATTTCCAAATTTGAATTCATTGGTAAAACTGTAAACTAAATCTGGATAAGGACTACCTAAGATAGTTTTGTCTTCTTCAGTTATCAATCCATCACCATTTAAATCTTTAACGATGGTATCATCAGATTGACCATTGATTCTGTTCCAAGGACTATCAACATATGTTGTTCTAAAAGAAGTTTCATCAAAAGCTTCTTCATCTACAACGTACCCCCAGAAAGAAGATATTGGTTCTCCTATTCTATTAATCCATTGAGAATTTCTGCCATAATCATCTTCAATTAAAGCATTGTTAGAATCTCCGAAGCTTAATAATTCATTTTTATTCGTAGAAGCGATAAATGTTGAATTCCAAGAGAAATTTTCATTTGAAACATTTTTAGTTCTCAACTCAAGCTCAACACCTTTGTTTTGCACTTCACCTAAATTAACAATACCACTATTAAACCCAGATATGTAAGAAACAGGATTGTTTAATAGCAACTCATCACTTGTTCTTTCATAATAATCAATAGAACCAGAAATTCTATTATTGAAAAAACCGTAGTCTAAACCAACAGTAAATTCTTTAGAAGCTTCCCATTGCAATAAAGTGTTTGCAATATTAAGCGGTGAAACACCAGCGGCAATATTACCGCCATCAATTGCATTAGAATTCTGTAATAACGCTAAATAAGGCCATGAGTTAACAATATCATCACCTACATTAAAATTCTCTGCCCCGGTAAGACCGTAACTAGCTCTGAATTTTAAGGTATTAACTGCGTCGCTATTTAACAAGAAATTTTCTTTAGCAACATTCCAACCTACCGATACAGCAGGGAAGTTACCCCATTTAGAATCTATACCAAATACCGAACTACCATCTCGTCTAAAAGAAGCGTTTACTAAGTATTTACCTTTGTATGCGTAATTAACCCTAGCAAAGTAACCTAACTTTTTAAGCTCAGTATTAATTTCTGTAGGAAGGTCAACTAAAGTAGCTCCTTGAAAGTTTTTAAGTAAATCATTTGAAAAACCACTACCTGTAGTAATACTTTCTTCAGATTTTCTTTTCTGAATTGTTGCACCTACCAACAAGTTTAAATCATGATCATCACCAAATGTTTTGGTATAGTTTAATGTGTTATCAGAAATAATTCTAGTTCTGAATCTATTCGCTAAATAATAAGAAGCTCTAGAATTACCACTTGCATGATTTAATACACCGTCATATCTGGTTCTTTTTCTTTGCTCAAGAGTTACACCCAATGATGTTTTAGCGGTAAGACCGTCTAAAAGCTCATAACTTAAGTATGTAGAACCGAATAATTTAGTATTATATTCAAAATGCTCTCTTTCTACATACTGTGCGTATGGGTTAGAATCACCAGAAGTACGTGGTCTACTATCGTTACCATCTCCATTTACATCTAATTCAACAAGATGATTTTCGTAGAAATAATCCCCTACACCAACATCTGGATAGTTATCTCTATTAATAAACTGAAGTGATTCTTCTGTGTGATAAATAGGTAACCAAGGAGATTGCCGTGTAGGATTGTGAATAGAAGTTGGCAATCTTCTTTGTTTTGTGTAAGAAGGTGTAGCTCTAATTCCAAATCTTGCTCTTTCGCCAATTTTAGAATCTACTTTCATATTAGCTGAGAACAATTTATAGTCATCAGTAATTACAACACCCTCATCATGAAGATATCTTAAAGATGTACTAAACTTAGTATCTTCAGAACCACCTCTTGCAGATAAAGAATGACTGGTTATAGCGCCTCCGTCAAAGAAAACATCTTGCCAATCTCTATCAACACCAGTTGCTCTAACTAATAATTGAGCATATTGTGTTTCATTAGAAAGAGTACCTGTAGCTGCTTGCTCTATTTTAGCCCATTCAGACACACTCTTTCTATAATCGTCACTACCATGAGCACCTTTAAGACCTGTATATGTTTGATAGCTAAATTTAGTTTTCCCAGCCTTACCACTTTTCGTAGTAATTAAAATTACACCGTTAGAACCTTCACTACCATAAATGGCAGCAGAAGCAGCATCTTTCAATACTTCAAAAGATTCTACATCGTTCATATCAAGATTTCCAAGAAAGTCAGAACTTACAACCACACCATCAATTACTAACGCAGGACCTGAATCAGCAGTTACAGAACCAATACCCCTAATAGTAATGGTCGGTGCCCCACCAGCTTCAGCGTTTGTTGCTTGAATGTTCACCCCAGATACCTGACCTATTAAAGCGTCATCAACCCTTGATACTGCTATTTGATCTAAAGTTTCGTTAGTCACTTTAGAAATAGAACCTGTAACGGTAGATTTCTTCTGAGTACCATACCCAACCACTACTACTTCATCAAGCTGACTTGCATCTTCTTTCAAAGTAACGCTAACAGTTTTCTGAGCAACAATTGCTACTGTTTCTGTTGTATACCCTATATATGAGAAACGTAAAATGTCACCACTAGTTACCTGAATGGTAAAATTTCCGTCAAAATCACTTTGAGTACCTCTTGTTGTATTTGCAACAACAATATTTGCGCCAGGTATCGGCACATTGTTTGCATCTGTTACCGTACCTGATAGATCATAGGTGTCTTGTGCAAATAATTGAATGTTGACAAGCAACATTACAACCATAAAAAGTTTTAATTTAAAATTCATCTGTGTTATATTAAGTTAGTTCTATTGAATTGGCTTGTACCATCTTTTTGATCTACTTAAAATGCGATTACATATCTCGCATCATAATCTTCAATATGCCTACACACACACTTTCATCTTAAATCAATGAAAATTCCTATTTTTACCAGGAAATGTGTTTATAGTAATATTTACATGTTTGTGTATTACTTCCCTTCGAAATGAAGTAATTTTTTTTTACTAAAAGGATGGGCGAGCACCCGTCCTTTTTTTATGCAATTCTCTCTAAAGTTTCACGTCATTTTTTTTAGGTTATAAAGGTTCTTTAATTTTAATATTTTAACTGGTTTACCAAATTGGTTCATCAAACTGGTTTACCAAATATATGTTATTATATTGTTAAAAAAAATTACTTTGACGATTTGAAGGCTATTTTATTGTGATTTTATGTATTTAAGCTAGCTTATATTGCGCAATTGACAATAATTAGAGTCTCATATCATAATTATGCAAATCACGATCCAGCACCCTGTTTCATTACGATTCCACCAATTGAAATACATCAAACAGTCACTACAATCGTTAGATTATTAAGAAATAAGATAAAAGAATAGTATATTCTGTAATTGTTATCACTTTTACATATTAAAAGTAACATGCCGCTTCTTAAATACCTCTACACTAGAATAATGGTCTTTTAAACTATTAAGTGTAAAAGACCTAATAATTACTCTACTACGAATACTAATAATAAAATAACCAAGTCACTTTATAATATCGATTAAAGGATGATTGATGTATCTATAATTTTGAAATATATCATAGAAAGAGAGCATACAAGAAAAACAAAATCTGGACTGGTAGAAGTGTAAAAAATACCGAAGAAATTCTATGTTACGAAAGATATAAAAATAAAAAAAGGCTCTCATTTTCATGAAAGCCTTTTAACCTGTGGGCCCTACTGGATTCGAACCAGTGACCCCCTGCTTGTAAGGCAGGTGCTCTGAACCAACTGAGCTAAGAGCCCCAAAAGGAGTGCAAATATATAATACTTTTACATTCCACAAAAGAAAAATCAATAAAAATTTAAAGAACTTCTGCTACCACAAAATTACTGCCGCCAACATAAATGAAATCATTCTTTTTAGCTCGTTTTTTCGCAGCTTTAAAAGCCTTATTTACAGACTTATAAACATCACCTTTAAAACCTGCATCAGAAAATACACGTACTAATTCTTTTTCATCTAGTCCCCTAAAATTTTTTGGCTTACAGTAATAATATGTTGCATTTTTTGGAAAAAGGGAAGATATCCTACTTAAATCCTTATCCTTTACAAAGCCAATTACGATATGTAATTCTTCATATTTCTGCTTTTTCACTTGTTCCATGACAAGCGAAATACCTTCTTTATTATGTGCTGTATCACAAATAATAACAGGATCAGACCCAATTTGCTGCCAACGCCCCATAAGTTGCGTATTTTCTACGACACCTATCAACCCTTGAACTATATTGCTTTCAGTTACTACAAAGCCAGATAACGCATTTAAAGTTGCAAGTACACCTTTTATATTTTTCTTCTGATAAGAACCTAACAAACCGATTTCATAATCAGAATAATCAGCATCTTCAGCAAAAATTATTTTAGCATTATTATCTTTTGCGACTAAATTAAATACCTGTGCTGTTTCAATATTATACTCACTTATTACCACTGGAACTCCCGACTTTATAATACCTGCTTTCTCGCCTGCAATTTTAACGATAGTATCGCCGAGCATATCAACATGGTCTAAACCAATATTTGTTATCAGACTAACCTCTGGCTTAATAATATTCGTAGAATCGAGCCTACCGCCCAAGCCCACTTCAATAATTGCTATATCAACCTTTTCTTGAGCAAAATATGAAAATGCCATACCAACAGTCATTTCAAAAAATGACAACTTGTTTTCAGAAAAATATGTTTGATTCTCATTAATAAAATCTACCACCCAATGCTTAGCTACCTTATTCCCATTAATACGAATACGCTCTCTAAAATCTTTTAAATGTGGTGAGGTGTATAAACCGACTTTATAACCCGCTTCTTGAAGAACCGAAGCTAATAAATGGCTACTTGAACCTTTTCCATTGGTACCAGCTACATGTATACTCTTAAACCGTGTGTGAGGGTTGTTTAAATGATTGGCAAATGATGTAATGCCATCAAGTTTTGAATTAAAGGCACTCTTACCTTTATTCTGATACATTGGAAGTTGTGCAAACATCCAATCTAATGTTTCTTTATAGGTCACTCTCCTAATTTGAAGTTAACAACTACAAAACCAACTTGTTGGTTTGGAGCATTGCTATCTAAATTCCATTTATGCATGAATGCGGTTTTCTTAGCCGGCTCTAACAAACATGGATTATTATTGGTTGTACCTCTTACCCCTGGCTCGGCACTAATTACTTTACCATTCCGATCTACAATAATCTTTACCACTACCCTGCCAGACTCATTACATTCTTGCTGCACTTGCCCTTTGTTTACTAATGATCTGCCATTTAAGCCATAACCACCAGTTCCACTGCCACTACCGGGACTTCCATAATAACTAGTCGCATATGGATCACCGTCTGGTTGACCTTTATCTCCTACCCTATTATCATCACCTTCACTACCAGATGCTGTACCGTCAGATTTGTTAAGACCACCCATCATTGCGTCTAAAGCTTTCTTTTTAGCTTCTTGCTCTTGGCGCGCCTTGTCTTCAGCATCTTTCTTTTGCTTAGCAATTTTTGCTGCTTCAGCCTTTTTCTTATTCTCTGCAGCTTCTGCTTTTCTTTTTGCATCTGCAGCTGCTTCATCAGCCTTTCTTTTAGCTTCTTTTGCCTGATTGATTTTTATAGCCTCTTCATTATCTTGAGTCAATAACTTTTCCGCAGGGGCTTCTTTCTCAGCTGCAGCTTCCTCAACTTCTTCTACAGGTTCCTCAACAGTTTCTGCAACTTCTTGTATTGTTGGCTCAACAGGAGGAGTATCTAAAGGTTCTGACTGTATCTTTTCTTTTGGCTGCACTTTACCGCTACCAAATTCCATAGTGCCAAAATTGACAGAGATTCCGTTTTCTTCTGGCGGATCCATATAGTTTAGACCGATATAAAATAAAACCAACAGCAACGCACTTAACAACAATGTGGTAAGTGTCAATGATTTCTTTTTATGTTTCGTATCTAAAAATGCCATTTAGTTTGGGCGTACTGCCAAAATAACCTTATAATTATTTCTATTTGCGATATCCATAACATATACAGCTTCTTTAATCGCAACACTTTCTTCTGTTCTAAGTATAATAGTAGGACTATCTTGACCAGCTAGAGCTTTTTTCAACTCTATCTCTATATATTCACCATTAATACGTTCATCATTAACAAAGTATTGAAGGTTCTTATCTATACTTACAGATACATTCTGAGTATTTGTAGATTTCCCTTTCGCTTTAGGAAGTAATAAATCTAAAGCGTTTGGAGAATTTGCGGTTAGCATGAAAAATACCAATAACAAGAATACGATATCTGTCATTGAAGACATGCTAAAGTCTGGACTGACTTTATTTCTTCCTTTTAATTTCATAGTATAAAATTAAAGAGGTTCGTTTAATAGATCTAGAAAATCAACTGCATTAGCCTCCATTTTATGAACTACCTTATCAGTTCTGTTCACTAAATGGTTATACCCAACGTAAGCAATAATACCTACTATAAGACCCGCTACCGTAGTAGTCATCGCAGTATAAATACCTGAAGCCAAAGACCCCATCTCCGCTTGACCGCCACTACTGGCCATTTCATGAAAAGCAAGTATCATACCAATAACGGTACCTAAAAAACCAATCATTGGTGCCGCACCTGCTACTGTAGCAAGTATACTTACATTTTTTTCTAACTTATAGACCTCTAGGGTACCAGCATTTTCAATTGCCGTATTTATATCGTCTAATGGCTTACCAATTCTAGACACACCTTTTTCGGTCAATCTAGCTACTGGCGAATCTGTCTGGGCACATAAAAGCTTTGCGGCATCTAAATTACCTGTAGTAACATAGTCACGAATTTGATTCATAAAATTCTTATCTATTTTAGATGCCGCATTTACAGCAAGTAAACGTTCAAAATAGATATATAGAGCTACTCCTAACATTATAAATAATACCGATATAATAATGACACTACCTGTACCACCATTAAATATTAAATCTATAACCGAAAGAGTTTTCTCTTCAGACAATAATTCGTCGCTCGCATCTTGAGCCAAATCCTGGAATAATAACATAGTATTCTTTAAGTATTGAATTTGCCTTTATAACGATGAATTGCGAATTAAATTATGCGTTAAGTACAAAATCTCTTAATAGGATAAAAACAACAGCCCCACTAATAAAACCTGCAAAAGCCAACCATGCAATCTTTTTAAGATACCAGAAAAAATCAATTTTCTCCATACCCATTGCAACAACACCTGCGGCAGAACCAATTATTAGCATACTACCACCTGTACCAGCAGAATAAGCGATAAAATGCCATAACGGATTATCTAAAGGTTCGCTAAACATCCCCATACTTGCAGCAACCAATGGCACATTATCAATAACCGCTGACCCCAAACCAAATAATAACACTACAACATCAGTATTAGGTATTGCTTCATTAAGTGCACCTGCAGCATTAAAAAGTATTCCTAACGATTCCATAGCAGCTACCGCTAATAAAATTCCTAAGAAGAACAATATACTTGGTAATTCTATTTTAGATAAAGAATGGTGAACAGGACTATGGTGACCTTCACTATCTTGACCTTCTTGATCTACTGAAGAAATGCTAAATTTCTTATTACTATATATTTCAGCGAAAGTTGCTACAACAGCCAATGATAACATCATACCTACATAAGGTGGCAAATGCGTAACTGTCTTAAAAATAGGAACAAACAAAATAGCACCTAGACCTAAATACAACATTACCCCACTATACTTAGACTTAGATTTTTCTTCTTCTAACTCCCCATCAATTAAACCTTTAAACACTTTAAATCTACTTGCAATTACAACAGGTACAATCATACATACTAATGAAGGTAAAAGCACGTGAAGAACCAATTGACCAGCACTTACTCTATTAGCAATCCACAACATGGTAGTGGTAACATCACCAATAGGCGACCAAGCACCACCAGCGTTTGCCGTAATAACTATCATACCAGCAAACCACAATTTTGTTTCTCTATCCTTAATAACCTTTTGAAGTATAGTAATTAACACTATAGTAGCCGTAAGGTTATCTATTATAGCAGATAATATGAATGCTAATATTGAAAACAACCAAAGTAATTTTCCCTTCTGCTTTGTTTTAATAAAGCCTTTAATAGTTGCAAAACCATCGAAATAATCAATTATCTCTACAATGGTCATTGCCCCTAATAAGAAAAATAAGATTTCAGCAGTTTTACCTAAATGATGCAAAAGTGATTCCTCCATCATGTGCATTCGATCCAAATGACCAAACTTATCAAATCCTTCTACAAGACTTTGATGAGCAGAATCAAACCAGTTTTCATAGCCATCTATACCAAGAGCAATCAGTGCCCAAAGTATAGCCATCATAGCTAATGCTGGAATTAATTTATCTATTTTAAGATTGTGCTCTAAGGTAATGGCAAGGTATCCTGCCAAAAAAACAATAACAATGATGGTTTCCATATTCGTTGGTTTTTTTGAGTAACTAGTTAGTAGTTGTAAATATAGGTTCTAATTCTAAAAAATAAATCTTCCAAATATATTTAAAATTGTCTTTGAATTCCTAATGAATTAACAATAATACCGAAGTTATTTGACTTCCAAATACTTAAACTGATACTATTATAAAATTAACAAGTTTTTAGTGACCACATTTTAACGCATAAGAAAATGTTAAATATGAACCGACCCCATATTTGGACGGTATTATTGTTACAAAATCGGTCAAAAGGAGGTGCTTAAGTGTAATATTTAACTACTATATCTTTATCTTTGATACGTTAACCTTTATATACAATTAGATGGATTTTTCATTAAATGAAGAACAAAAACTTATAAAACAAGCTGCACGTGATTTTGCTGAAACTGAACTGTTAGCAGAAGTAATTGAACGTGATGACGCCCAAAGATTCCCTACAGAAGAAATTAAAAAATTAGGAGAACTTGGATTCCTAGGAATGATGGTAGACCCAAAATATGGCGGAAGTGGTCTTGATACATTATCATATGTAATTGCCATGGAAGAAATTTCTAAAATTGACGCTTCTACTTCAGTTGTCATGTCAGTAAATAATTCTCTTGTATGTTGGGGGTTAGAAAAATTTGGTTCCGAAGCTCAAAAGGAAAAATATCTCACAAAGCTTTCTACAGGAGAGCAAATAGGCGCATTTTGCCTTTCTGAACCGGAAGCCGGTAGTGATGCTACATCTCAAAAAACAACCGCAATAGATATGGGCGACCATTATATTGTTAACGGCACCAAAAACTGGATTACAAATGGTGGTACCGCAAGCACATATATTGTAATTGCACAAACCGATAAAGACAAAAAGCACAGAGGCATAAATGCATTGATCATAGAGAAAGGTGCTCCCGGATTCGAAATTGGTCCTAAAGAAAATAAATTAGGAATTAGAGGTAGTGACACCCATTCTTTAATATTTAACGATGTAAAAGTGCCAAAAGAAAATAGAATCGGTGAAGATGGCTTCGGCTTTAAATTTGCTATGAAAACTTTGGCAGGTGGTCGTATTGGTATTGCTGCGCAAGCGTTAGGTATTGCTGCAGGTGCTTATGAACTAGCTCTAAAATACTCTAAAGAACGTAAGGCTTTCGGTACCGAAATCAGCAACCACCAAGCTATCGCATTTAAACTTGCCGATATGCACACCGAAATTCAAGCTGCACGATTATTGGTATATCAATCTGCAATGGATAAGGATAATGGTAATGATTATGACCTTTCTGGTGCAATGGCAAAACTATACGCATCAAAAGTTGCAATGGAAACCACAGTTGAAGCCGTACAAATTCACGGTGGAAATGGTTTTGTAAAAGACTACCACGTAGAAAGATTAATGAGAGACGCAAAAATCACTCAGATATATGAAGGCACTTCTGAAATACAAAAAATAGTAATTTCAAGAAGTATTTTGAAGTAAAAATATACTTTTCAAGTTTACACCCCCATACATTATGGGGGTGTTTTTATTTAAACAACTCATTAACTTTGTTACCCTCTCAATAAAGTTAGACTTAATTGTTAGAAAGTTGTAAAAACAAGAATTTACCCCCTACTTCACCCATTCTTTTCAATAATATTAACTTAATTTTATCAATCTGATAAATTGAAGGTTTTAAAAATCCATAATTATCGATTTTTTAAGCTTTTATTTATTTCGTTGAATTTTTTACTTGAATTTGTTTTAATCATTGAATATAATTCAATTAAATTGATATTTTTGAAGAAATACCACAAAGGATGACACTGAAGAAGCAAGGATTATATCTACCGGAATTTGAACATGATAACTGTGGGGCTGGATTTATTTGTAGCCTTAAAGGAAAAAAATCTAACGACATTATACATAAAGCGTTAGAGATACTTGAACGTTTAGAACACAGGGGCGCAGTAAGTGCCGATGGTAAGACAGGAGATGGAGCAGGTATTTTAATAGATATACCTCATGATTTTTTTCAGGCTGTTTGTAGCTTTGAATTACCAAAGGCTGGCGATTATGCTGTTGGTAATATCTTTTTTCCTCGTAAAGAGAATCAACGTGATTTTTGCATCTCGGTTTTTGAGGAAAATATAAAAAAGCAAGGTTTAAAACTATTAGGATGGAGAGATGTACCAGTCAACAGATCAATACCTGGTAGAATCGCTGCTGAAACAGAACCTTTTGTAAAACAAATATTCGTAGCCAAAGAGAACGAAAATCAAAATTATTTTGATTTTAATCTGAAACTTTTTATTGCACGCAAAGTAACTGAGCATACTATAATAAAATCAAAATTATCTGAAAGCAAGTTCTTTTATGTACCTAGTTTATCTACCAAGATAATTATTTTCAAAGGTTTACTAATGCCATTAGACATTAGCCTGTATTACTCAGACTTAATGGATTCTAGAGTAGTAACTAGATTAGCATTGGTACACCAAAGATTCTCAACAAATACCTTCCCAACTTGGGATTTGGCACAACCATTTAGATACATGTGCCACAATGGTGAAATAAACACTCTTAGAGGTAATGTTACCCGTATGTTCTCTAGAGAAGAATTATTGAAGAGTGATGCCTTCGGTGAAGAAATCAAAAACATACTTCCTGTTATTTTACCTGGAAAATCAGATTCTGCTACCATGGATATGGTTGTTGAATTATTATTAATGACAGGTAGATCTTTACCAGAAGTAATGATGATTTTAGTACCTGAAGCATGGGAGAAAAATGAAGAAATGTCTGAAGCTAAAAGAGCATTCTACGAGTATCACTCTTGCATGATGGAACCTTGGGACGGACCAGCATCCATACCTTTCACAGATGGTAACTTTATTGGTGCTGTTTTAGACAGAAACGGACTAAGACCTTCAAGATACACGGTAACAAAAGATGATTACGTGGTTATGTCATCTGAAACGGGTGTTGTTGATATCACTCCAGAGAATGTAGATTTTCATGGAAGATTACAACCAGGCAAGATGTTCTTGGTAAATATGGAAGAAGGTAGAATTATTAACGATGAAGAAATTAAAGAGAACATCGCTCAAAAATTTCCTTACAAGAAATGGCTAAATGATAACCTAGTTCATTTAAAAGACATTCCTTATAATGATTGCCCTTTATTTTTAGGTGAAGAATCTTTAGAAAAGAGAAAATCCGTTTTCGGCTATACATTAGAAGATATCAACACCATAGTACTTCCTATGGCAAAAGCAGGCAAAGAACCAATTGGCTCAATGGGTTCAGATACTCCAATTGCTGTTTTATCTCAACGACCTCAATTAATTTACAACTATTTTAAGCAACTATTCGCCCAAGTAACGAACCCGCCTTTAGATGGTATTCGTGAAGAATTGATTACAGATATCAGTTTAACTTTAGGTAGCGACCATAACATATTTGAATTTACAGAACTACACTGTAGAAAACTTAAAATTCAAAATCCTGTTATTTCTAAAGAGGATTTGGATAAAATTAAAAACTATGACGTAAGTCCAGATTACAAAGTAGTCTCTATTCCTATGTTATATTCCATCAAACAAGGACATAACGGATTAGAAGATGCTTTACAAGCACTGTTGGATCAAGCATCTAAATCAGTAGATGAAGGAGCTAACATTATTATACTTTCAGATAGAAATGTTACAGAAGAAACGGCTCCTATTCCAGCACTTTTGGCTTGTTCATTTGTAAATAGTGGATTACAGAAACTAGGCAAACGTTCTAAGCTTAGTGTAATAATAGAATCTGCAGAGCCACGCGAAGTACATCATTTCGCTTTATTATTTGGTTTCGGAGCAAGTGCTATTAATCCATACTTGGTTAATGAAATTATTGCAGAGCAAATAGAGGAGCATGATATTACAGAAATATCATTTGATGATGCTATTAAAAATTACAATAAAGCTGTAGGTAAAGGTATTTTGAAAGTAATGAACAAAATTGGTATTTCAACATTGAATTCATACCGAGGTTCTCAACTTTTTGAATGTATCGGGATCAACACTAAGGTGGTTGATAAATATTTTCCAAATACACCGACACGTATTCAAGGTATTGGTCTTTATCAAATTGAAAAAGAGATTGCACTGCGTCATCATAAAACATTTAGCAAAAAACATATTGATGCTAATTTAGACTTAGAAATTGGCGGAGAATACAGATGGAGAAGAGATGGTGAGAAACACATGTTCAATCCATTATCTATCGCAAAACTTCAAAAGTCTGTTCGTAATAATGAGCCAGACACATACAAGGAGTACTCGAGTATGGTTAATGAGCAATCTAAAAACCTTATGACGATTAGAGGTCTTTTTGAATTCTCTAATTATGATCCAATTCCATTAGAAGATGTTGAACCATGGACAGAAATTGTAAAAAGGTTTAAAACTGGTGCAATGTCTTATGGATCCATCAGTAAAGAAGCTCATGAGAATTTAGCAATTGCAATGAACCGTATTGGTGGCAAAAGTAACTCGGGCGAAGGGGGAGAAGATGAAAATAGATTCTATAAAAATTCAACAGGAGACTGGAGAAACAGTGCAATAAAACAAGTTGCCTCAGGTAGGTTCGGTGTTACTTCTAACTACTTGACCAACGCTAAAGAAATTCAAATAAAAATGGCACAAGGTGCCAAACCAGGTGAGGGTGGTCAATTACCAGGACCAAAAGTAAATCCAGAAATTGCAAAAACAAGAAATTCTACTCCTTATGTAGGGTTAATTTCTCCACCACCGCATCACGATATTTATTCTATTGAAGATTTATCTCAACTTATTTATGATTTAAAATCCGCTAATAGAAAAGCTAGAATTAATGTGAAATTAGTTTCTGAAGTTGGTGTAGGTACGGTTGCTGCCGGTGTTGCTAAAGCAAAAGCTGATGTAGTATTAGTCTCTGGGTTTGATGGCGGTACAGGAGCTTCTCCTTTAACCTCATTAAAGCATTGTGGTTTGCCATGGGAACTTGGTATTGCCGAAGCACAACAGACACTAGTATTAAATGATTTAAGAAATAGAATTGTTCTTGAATGTGACGGACAGTTAAAAACCGGTAGAGATGTTGCCATAGCTTGCCTATTAGGAGCTGAAGAATTCGGTTTCGCTACCGCACCACTTGTAGCATCTGGTTGTATAATGATGCGTGTTTGCCATTTGAACACTTGCCCAGTAGGTATCGCAACTCAAAACCCTGAGTTAAGAAAGAAATTCAACGGTAAGCCAGAACATGTTGTTAACTACATGTATTTTGTAGCACAAGAGTTACGTGAAATTATGGCACAATTAGGCTTTAAGACCATCAATGAAATGGTAGGTCAGGTTCAAAAACTAGATCGCAAAAAAGCAATTGACCACTATAAAGCAGCTGGGATTGATTTAACTCCTATTTTACATCAAGTAGATGTGCCTAAAGGAACTAAATTCTACAACACAGAAAAGCAAAAGCACGATATAGATAAATCAATAGAGTTTGACATTATAGCAAAAGCTAATCCGTCATTATTCAGAAAAGAAAAATTAATTTTAGATTACCCAATTTGTAATACTGATCGTGCCGTTGGTGCAATCATCAGTAATGAGATTTCTAAAACTTATGGTGCAGAAGGATTACCAATAAATACACTACGTCTAAATTTTACAGGGTCTGCAGGACAAAGTTTTGGAGCATTTGCGACAAGAGGACTGACAATGATCGTTAATGGAAACACTAATGATTATTTAGGTAAGGGACTTTCAGGGGCCAAACTAATTATCAAAGTTCCTGAGAAATCAACAATAGTACCAGAAGACAATGTAATTACTGGTAATGTTACATTATATGGAGCTACCGCTGGTAGAGCATATATTAACGGAAAAGCAGGTGAACGTTTTTGTGTTCGTAATTCTGGAGCGAAAGCTGTAGTGGAAGGTATTGGAGATCACGGTTGCGAATATATGACTGGTGGTGTTGCTGTTATTCTCGGTGAAGTTGGAAGAAACTTTGGTGCAGGTATGAGCGGCGGTATCGCATTCGTATTAGATAACAACAAGACATTTAAAAAGCGATGCAGTACACAAGGTCTTAATCTTTTAGAAGTAACTGAGACCAATGATATCGAGCAATTAAAAGAATTAATTGAAAGCCATTATAACTCTACATCAAGCCCATTAGCACAACGTATTTTAGAAAACTGGGAATCATATTTACCTAAATTCGTTAAGGTCTTACCTGAAGAATACAGACAAGCTTTAATTAGATTAGAGGAAGAAAATTTACAAACTATTTAAAATCGGAATATGGGAAAGATTACAGGATTTTTGGAATTCGATAGAAAAATTGAAGCATACGAACCGGTTGAGGAACGTTTAAAAGATTATAAAGAATTTACAATACCATTACCTGAAAAGGAAATGAAAGAGCAAGGTGCTCGTTGCATGGATTGTGGCATACCTTTTTGCCATAGTGGTTGCCCTTTAGGAAATTTAATTCCTGATTTCAATGATGCAGTATACCGCTCTAAATGGGAAAAAGCGAGTGAAATTTTACATTCAACAAATAATTTTCCAGAATTTACAGGAAGATTATGCCCAGCACCATGCGAAGAAGCTTGTGTACTTGGTATTAATGAAGACCCAGTAACTATTGAAAATATTGAAAAAAATATTGTTGAAACTGCTTTCAAGAAAGGATGGATTACCCCGAAACTACCTTTGAACAAAACAGGTAAAAAAGTTGCTGTAATAGGTTCAGGACCTGCAGGTCTTGCAACTGCACAACAATTGAATAGAGCCGGTCATGATGTTACCGTATTTGAACGCGATCAGAAGCCTGGTGGATTAATGCGTTATGGTATTCCAGATTTTAAAATGGAGAAAAATGTTATTGACAGACGTTTAAATGTTCTTAAAGAAGAAGGTATAACTTTCAAATGCGGAGTTCATATAGGCGTAGATATTAAAGCGGATGCCCTTAAAAAAGAATATGATGCAATTGTTTTAACTGGTGGGGCAACTATTAGAAGAAATTTACCAATTGAAGGTTCAGATTTAAAAGGTGTAGTTCAGGCAATGGACTTTCTAGCCCAAAATAATAGACGTGTTGACGGTATTAAAGATTTGGGAGAGGAAATTAAAGCTACAGGTAAAAATGTAGTTGTTATAGGTGGCGGTGATACCGGATCTGATTGTATAGGTACTTCTTTTCGTCATGGAGCAACTTCTGTATCCAATTTCGAAATTATGCCAATGGCAACAACGGAAAGACCAGAAGGTCAACCTTGGCCATTTTGGCCTATGAGATTAAGAACAAGTTCTTCACATAAAGAAGGAGCTGAACGTTTCTTTAGTATATCTACAAAAAAATTTATTGGAGATGCCGATGGAAATTTAACAGGATTGATAACTTCAGAGGTAGAATGGATAAAAACTCCTGGACAACGTCCACAACTTAAAGAAGTTCCTGGCACAGAAAAGGAATGGAAATGTGAATTAGCACTATTAGCTTTAGGTTTCACAGGTTCTGAAAATACTGTTGCAAGTCAATTAGGCTTAGAGATGGATGCTAGAACAAATATTAAAGCATCTGAAAATGATTATAAAACTAATGTAGCAGGCGTATTTGCTGCTGGTGATCAAAGAAGAGGTCAATCTTTAATTGTTTGGGCTATATCTGAAGGTCGACAAGCTGCTCATCATGTAGATAAATACTTAATGGGCGAAACTGCTTTACCTCTTAAAGGTGAAGGTGATTTGCCAAGAGTATAGTACTCGTACAAATAGCATTAATAGCCCCAACTATTCATTTAGTTGGGGCTTTCTTATTTATAACAAGAACTGGGTAACATCACAAATCACCAGTTCTTTGATAGTTTAGTTTTGTTAACCCAATTAAATAGCTGGATGTGTTTAATTATATTCAAGATTCATAATCAACTAGCGAATTAAATACAAACAGATTTGTTATGAATACAAATTAAGTAAGCATGCTATTGCCCTATCTCAGTTATTAACTTTTTCTAAAGGTTTGTAGAAAAGGAAGCATTCTAACAGAGTTATCTATAAAACCTATTATCTAGTAGTAGTAGTAGTAGTAGTAGAAGTGAAATAATCTCTTGTTACCTAGCGTACTTTATGGTATAAAAAAAGCCCTTTACATTACTGTAAAGGGCTTTCGAAAAAGGCGGCTACCTACTCTCCCACTTGATATAGCAGTACCATCGGCGCAAACGGTCTTAACTTCCCTGTTCGGAATGGTAAGGGGTGGGCCCCGTCGCCATGGCCACCTAAGTTTTAGATCGGGCATTCCCGATCGCGGCCTTCGCCGCAATATCGTTGACATGAATGGAACAGGATCCTATAAAGGAAAGAAGCACTTATAGTATTAAGCAATTTTCGTAATAAAAAGAAAGAAGTAAAGATCGTCGTCCGCCCCGTTCCTAAGAACGGG